>DASSMT010000316.1:0-5714 GCA_035688655.1 Polyangiaceae bacterium
CGACAATGCTGCACCGAATGGCCTATATCTTTGGGTCGTCCAGGATAGCCACCTATGGCGCGTGGATCCGAGCAGTGGAGATTATATTCACCAGGGAGGGGCCGATTGGAACGGCGCCACTTCGATGACGCACGGCTGGATTACGAATGGGGGAGTCAGGACTTACTACCTCTTTATCGTACAGGACAGCAAACTCTGGCGAGTGAGCCCAGACACCGGTCATTACGAGCCACTTAGGGTCACGGACTGGAGCGGAAATACGGCGATGACATTCGACGGCACGACGGAGACGCTCTATATTTGTCAGAATAATGTGTTGTGGAGGGTGGACCCGTCCACGGGCGGTTTCGCCCCGGTTGGAGATGCACGGGGTGTTGTTACGATTGCGTCCGCCGGCCACCCGCATCTCTACGCGAGCAAATTGCTTGACGGCCGCATCTACCACATCGACGCGACCACCGGGGCCTCTACGGCAATCACTGGCATAGATTTCGCCCCGGTAGTAGGCGAACTCATCGCAGTGCGTTCCGCGAACACAACGGTTCCCTGAGCGAGGGAAGGTCCGCGATCGGGGAGAACGGCCTGCGCGGGAGGAGGCGGTGCCGGATCGCGAGCACCACCTGTCTCTCCAAGTCCATGCTCTCCATCAGCAACCAAGCAGAACATCACCCAATACGGCGGCTCATACGAAACCAACGGCAAGCCGATCGAGACCAATCACGCCCAGGCGTTGGTCTCGGTCAACGGCGCCCTCGCCGTCGCCGTTCCCGCTTCGAACGCACACCGCACTGCCTTCGTCCAAGCCGTCTGGGATCAGCGCATCCCGATGGGTCAAAACCGGTACTACGAGGGCTTGCTGTACTTGATGAGCCTGCTCATTCTAAGCGGGCAGTTACAGGTGTACTGAGCAGCTGAGTCCCGAGGCTCGCCGCGCGGGTCAGAAAAGATCCGCTCATTTTCGGCGCTGCGAAACGCGGCCGAATCGCCGCGCCTGGCACCCTGCGCGTGGCCGCGAGCCTACAAACAATCGCTACGCTGAAGCTGCCAAGCCTGACTCGGATCGGCCGGGTCGCAGGTGGTGATTTGCGCGCTGCTCGCGGTCGGCACTTGCGCGCTGGCCGGGGTAGCGCTGACGCAGCTTTGCGGGTGATGCATCGGCCTGAGCTCGGAGGTGAACGTGTCGCGCGCGCGCACTTCGAAGCGCTGATTATCGTAGCCGGTCTCCATATAGGTGATGACGGGAGTGGTGTCGCGCGTGGCCGCCATTTGCACGTCGAGCACGTAGCCAGACGACAGATTCTGAAATGAAAATACGTTCGGGGTCGCGGTCGCGGAGAGTTGCCAGGAGCGCGCGGGCAGACGGCAATCCAAGGCAAAATCCAGCAAATAGCCGCGCGGAGCCACGACCGTGGTCAGCGCGCCTTGTCCCAGACAGAGACCATTGGCCTGCGAACGCAGCACGTAGCGCCCGGCTCCGACCGTCAAACAAGAGCCTGCGTCCGTTCCGCCGACGCCACCTGCCCCGCCGCTAACAGCCCCCGCGCCACCTCCGCCGGCACCCGCGGCATCAGGACCGGGACCGGCGTCGGCATCACTGCCGCCATCGGCAACGCTCGCGACGTCGACCGAGTACACGACATCGAGCGGCGTGGTTCGACACGCGGGAGCGAGCGCCAGGACGAAAAGTCCGCCGAGACGGACGAAACGTCCGCCGAGGGCGATGCGGGCTGCGTTATGAGGGCACATTTCCCTTGCTGCGCGATCTATAATGCCTAGGCGAAACGATGGTACAAGCTGACACGAAGTCAAATAGATGATGTATGCTGAGCCCGTGGCGCGTTTAACGTCTTCTAAGCCCGCGGCACACGAGCGCGAAGAAGACCTGCACCAGGCGATCACCAACAACGAGGGTGACTGGCAGCGGCGCGCGTTCGACGAGTACCACCGTCTCGTCCACGGCTTGCTCTCCAAGACGCTCGGTCCGCGAGCGGAGGTGGCCGATCTCGCGGGCGACGTGTTCGTGATCTTCTTCGCCAACGCGCAGCGCATTCGCTTGGCCTCGGCCGTCCGCAGCTACCTGGTGTCCATCACCATGAACGTCGCGCGCCGTGAGCTCAGAGCGCGCCGCCGCCGCGCGCTGCTCCACACCCTGATCGGTTGGCCGCGCGAGGCCGAACGCGAAGCCTCGCCCGATGACCCCAAGGCCAAGGCCGCGCTGCTGCAACTCGGTCGCATCGTCGAAGAGCTGAGCCCGGACGAGCGAGCGGCGTTCGTCCTGCACTCACTCGAGAACATGCCCGTCGCCGATATCGCGAACGCGCTCGGCGTGTCCGAATCCACCGCCAAGCGCCGCGTGCGGCGCGCCAACGAACACATCTTGAAGCGCGTGCGGCGCAACGCGCTCTTGGCCGATTATCTCGTCGCGCGTTCGGGGCCCAGCAATGCCGGATAAGCGCGCGCTCCCCACCGAGCAGCAGATCACCGAGGCCTTCCGGGCTTTGGCCAACGAGCACGCGCTCGAGCGCGAGCCGTTCGACAAGCGCCGCGCTTGGCATGCGCTGCAATACGCCCACCGCTCGCTCAGGTTCCCGGTTCGAAGCACCCGCTTTCGCTGGGCGCTGGCGCTCGGCCTATTTGCGCTGGGCATCGCCGTCGGCGCCCCTGCTTGGCAAGCCTGGACCATGCTGCGTTACGAGGCGCACGGGCTTTCGTCCGACGGCAACAACCTGATCGCCCGGGAAGCACCGGCTGATCTGGCGTTCTCCGATGGCAGCCGCATCGACGTCGACCCGCACTCCACGCTCAGCGTGGATTTGCTCGGCAAGCGCGCCTCGCTCACTCGCTTGATCGACGGCCGCTTGCACGTCGCCGTGCACCACGAGCCAGACACGAACTACCGCTTCCTCGCCGGCCCGTACGAAGTGCAGGTGGTGGGCACGGAGTTCGACCTCGAGTGGCACGCCCAAGCCCAAGGCCTCACCTTGACCATGCACAGCGGTGAAGTGCGAGTCCTGGGCGATGGCAATCCGCGCCAAGTGCGCGGCGGTGAAACGCTGCAGCTGCCGGTCGACCGCCAGGCGGCGCGCGTGGCACTGCTCGGCGCTCCCAGTGTCCCGACGCCGCCCACAGCCACCGCGACCACCATTGCCGGCGTGACGCCCGGCAACAAGGAGGCGCGGTCCACGTCGAAGCCGATCGCGCTCAGCGCGCGAGCGAGCGAAGCTGATTGGAGCGCCCTGCTCAATGCCGGCCAATTCACCGCCATCATGCGCGACGCCGAGGCACGCGGCGGCGAGCGCTTGCTCGATTCTGCATCTGCGAGCGATCTGAGAGTGCTGGCCCTGGCGGCTCGCTACACCGGGCGACGAGCGCTGTCGCTGCGCGCGTGGCACAGCCTACGCACGCGCTACGCGGGGGACGCGCAGAGCCAGGGCGCGGCATTCTTTTTGGGCCGCGGCTACGAAGAACAGGGCGACGCGGGCGAGGCCCTGCGCTGGCTCGCCCGTTACCTTTCGGAGTCTCCCAGCGGCGCTTACGCCAGTGAAGCACTCGGACGCCGGCTGGTTCTCCTGTCGAAGTCGGGCCAAAAAGCCGAGGCGGTGAGCATTGCTCGCACGTACCTGGAGCGCTATCCGCGCGGCGCATACGCCAAATCCGCGCAGCTCGTGCTCCAGCCCGAGTAGCTGAGTTCATGTTCGGGGTTCGGCACTGTTGGTGCGCGAGCGGGAGTCTGCTCGCGCTGCTGGCGTTCGCTGCTCCTGGACGCGGCAGCGATTCGCCGACCGCGGTGGTGGTCGCGTCCAACGTCGGCGATGCGCGCATGACGCGCGCGTTGGTGTTGGTGCGTGGCGAGCTCTCGGCCCTCGGGCTCGACGTGCAAGTCCGCGGCGCGGACAGCCCGGACGTGCCCGATGTCGGAAGTGAGCGAGTGCTGCTCGACGTCAAAGAAGGGTCGATTGTCGTGCGCGTGTTCGCGGCCGGCGCGCAGGCGCCGCTGGTCGAGAGCGTCGAAGCCGACGGCCCCGAAGTGACCGCCGAGGTGATCGCGGTGCGAGCAGTCGAGGCGCTGCGTGCCGCGCAGCTGCTCCCACCCGCGCCGCAGCGAGCCGCCGCAGTGAAGCCCCCGCCAAAACCGCCCGAGCAGCACCCGCCCGAAGAACATCCGCCGGAAGAACACGCGCCCGAAGAACATCCGAAGGCCGCTTCGCCGGCTGCGGCAACACCGCTCCTGCAGCTCGCGCTTGGCCCCGCTTTCGTACAGAATTCGCAAGGCCCTCCCCAGCTCAACGGGCACGCGGCGCTGCTCGTCGGGCCGCGCTGGGGCTTCGTCGCGCTCGGCATCGAAGGCTCGCTCAGCGGGCTGGATTTCGAGCGCGCTGCAGGTTCGGCGGAGATTTCTCGTCGCGCGTTATTCTTTCAGCTCGGTGCGCGCCTGCGCCTGCGCCCGGCTTGGGAATTGAATGCGCAAGCCGGGCTGAGCTACCTGCATTACGGAGCGAGCGGCGCGGCGCAGCCCGGTTATCAGGCGCAAAATCTCATGCACGACACCGCCGGGGCCTCGCTCTCGCTGGGCGCGGCGTACTACTTCGCGCGCGCGGTGGGGGTGTATCTCGACGTGGGCGGGCTGGTCGCGTTCGACGCGGCCCGCGTGCGCTTGGCCGACGAGAGCGTGGTCACGCTCGATCAGCCCTCGTTCGTGGCTGGTTTTGGCTTCCTGTTGGGCGCGCTCTGAGCGCAGTCTTTTCTCGGTGGCTCACCCCGAGCGTGTACCAAACCGCAACAACCGGGCGCGCGGATCGCTGCTAGACTGAGGCTCCGCGTGCCGGACTAGGATGGCGGTCCCATGAAAGCATCATCGACCCTCATCGCTCGTTCACTGCTCACCGTGTCGCTCGGCTGCCTGGCTTGGGCGTGCAACAACGATCCCGCGAAGGGCAAGACTCAAGCAACCGTCACGAGCGCGACGGAACCGGTCACGGCCGCCGCCCCAGCAGCGGGCTCGGTCAGCTATGCGTTCAGCAACGAAGGCTCCACGCTGGAGTTCGTCGGCGCGAAAGTCACCGCCAAACACAATGGCGCGTTCAAAGCATTCCGCGGCACGATCAACGTGGTCGGCGGGGACGCCACCAAGAGCAACGTGAACGCCGAAATCGACATCGCTTCGCTTTCGATCGAACCGGCCAAACTCTCCGGTCATTTGAAGACCCCGGATTTCTTCGATGCCGAGAAATTCCCGAAAGCCAAGTTCGCTTCGACCGCCATCAAGGCCGGCGGAGACAATGGCGCGACCCACACCGTCAGCGGCAACCTGGAGCTGCATGGCGTGAGCAAGGGCATCACCTTCCCCGCCAAAATCACGATCGAAGCCGACCACGTCATGGTCAACGCCGAATTCGCCATCAACCGCAAAGATTTCTCGATCGTCTACCCTGGTATGCCCGACGACCTGATCAAAGACGAAGTGTTGATCAAGCTCGCCCTGCACGCCAAAAAAGCACCCTGATTGACCATGCTGCGCGCCCCGCTCCTCTCCTTTGCCAGTCTGCTACTGCTCTCGGTGGCCTGCTCCAGCAACACGGACGGCCCCGATTGGGTCTCGGACTACGCGGGCCACGGCGTAGGCGGCGCGGCCAACACCGGCAACGCGGGGAGCGCGCCGCTCTCCACCGCTGGAGCGGCGGGCGGAGCGGGCCGCGCTGCTTCGGGAGGTCAGT
>DASSMT010000325.1:0-3358 GCA_035688655.1 Polyangiaceae bacterium
TCTTGCCCTACAACGCCGGAAATTGGGGCGCGCCGATGATGCTGGTGCAAAACCAGGGCGGCGACGACAACGACTTCTTCCCGATGTGGAGCCCGGACAGCCAATACATCGCGTTCGTCAACGCCAAAGGCAAATCCAACAACGCCACGAGCGCCACGTTGCGGCTCGTGCACGTGGCGGATGGCAAAGTGCAAGAGCTCGTCCGTTTGAATGAACGCGTGAACAACGCGGACGGCGTGACCGGGATCGGGAACTCGATGCCGACCTGGGCGCCGTCGACGAATCCGGGCATTTTTTGGCTGGCATTCTCCAGCTTGCGCGCCTACGGCACGCTCCGAGCACAAGATCCGAAGAGCGATCAGATTTGGATCGCCGCCATCGATCCCCGCCAAAGCGATCCGAGCTATAGCGGCTTTTGGGCGCCATTCCAGAGTTTGGAGGAAGGCAACCACCGCGCATTTTGGACGCACAGCTCGGAGGACACACAATGTAAGTGTGTCGACATCTGTGGCGATGATTTGGACAACGACTGCAACGGCGTGGCAGACGAAGCCAGTTGCTCGGTGTGCGGAACCACCGAAATCTGCGGAGACGGCATCGACAACAACTGCGATTGCGTGGTCGACAACTGCAACGTCGAGATCTGCGGCAACGGCATCGACGACGACGGTGACGGGTTGACCGATACAGAAGATCCAGTCTGCCAAGTGAAGTGAAGGGCGAACGGCAAGAGCCGGGCACATCACGCCCGCACGAGGTGCGATGCTGGACCGCGATCGCCCAATCCCATTTCAGCCCGTCAAGGCCACAGGCAATAGCCGATCGGTGACTTCGGCGGCACGTAGCAACTCATGCCGCCGGGGCAGGCGAAGTGCTGATTTTCGTTCACGCACACCAGCACGCAATGGCTCGCCGACGTGAACGAGACACAACTGGCACGCGCTTCGGCGCCCGATGGCGCATCCGAGCAATCCGCGTTGGAAGTGCAGCGGTTGGCGCATGCCCAACCCGCGGCCACGTTCGGCGTCTGGCTGCCGACGCCGAAGCACGGGACACTGGCGAGATTACAGTCTTTGGAGTCGCCGTGGCATTCCAGCGTGTAAACTGACTTTCCGTCGACCGCCGGCGGCGCACCATCGCTTTGACCGGCGCTCGATTTTCCGGCGCTCCCAGCGGACACGTCCGTGCTGCCGGAGTGCGATCCCATCCCCCCGCCACTTGCAGCGCCGGAACTACTTGTAGCGGAGTTCTGGCCGGCATTCGCGCTGACCGAAGCCGCGCCCGCGCCGGAGCTCGCGCCGCCGGCTGAGTCCCCTGCTGCGCCATTGCCATTCGCAGCGGAATCCGAGCTGCACGCCGCGCACACCAGGGCCAGCGCGCAAAGGCTCGCGCGGGGCATCAGCCTGTTTGCCATGCTGCTTCAGATACGCGCTCGATTGAGCTTCTGCAATATCGGATCATCGAAATATCGAATTTAGAAAAATGCGGCGCACGTTCAGAAAAAATCTCCAACGCGGCCATGCGCCCCGTTCAGCGACCAGTGCGGCAAAAGCGCCGGCTGCTGACCATTTCTGAACGGGTTCAGAAAACCTACGGTACGCCCCCATATACGTCATGTGCAGCGCACTATTGGATCGCTCGCGGCTCGCTCTTCCCTCGCGGTCGGCTTCGGCGCATTGCTCATGCTCAGCGCCTGTTCCAGCTCGGACCATTCGGGCGCACCGGGTGGCGGAACCTACGCAAGTGCCGGTAAGCCGGGCGTCGATCTCAGTCTGGGCGACAACACTCGGGGTGGTTCTGGCACGGGCACCCCGAACAACGGCTTCACGACCGATAGTAACTGTGAATTGAAAACCGACGACGAGGTGTGCGCTGCTCAGGCCTACGAGGGCGAAGCAGTCCCGCTCGACATTTACATCATGTTCGATCAGTCGGGTTCGATGCTGAACGACGTGGGTGGCATCACCCGCCTCGATGCCGTCGAAGGCGCCGCTCGCACCTTCTTGCGGGACCAAGCAAGTGCGCCGATTGGCGTAGGCGTCGGCTACTTCGGCTTTCAGCCGATCGGGCAAACCACGTGTTCGCCCAGCGACTATACGAGCCCCAGCGTGCCCGTGACCCTCGATCACGAGGCAGTCTTGCGTTCACTGGCCGACCGTCAGCCGATTGGAGAGACGCCCACCGGCGCTGCAATTCGCGGTGCTTGTGACTACGCCAAGCAGGTGAAGAAGAGCAATGCCGGCCACTCAGTGGTGCTGCTGCTGCTCACCGACGGTGAGCCCAAGGCACCGATGAGCTGCTCGACCGGCACTTGCTGTCCAACGCTCTCCGACGCGGTGCAAGCGGCCTCGGACTGTCGCAACGGTCAGCCGGGCATCAAGACCTACGTCTTGGGAGTCGGGCCATTTCTCGACAATCTGCAGCAAATTGCCCAAGCGGGCGGCACCGACCATGCCTACTTGGTCGGCGATCAGGACGTCGAACAAAAGGTGCTCCAGGCACTCAACAAGATTCGTGGTGACGCCAGCATTCCGTGTCAGCTCAGGATCCCCGAGCCGACCAGCGGCACAGAGCTCGACTATGGGCTCGTGAACGTCGCTTATCAGGATTCGAACTGTACGCTCTCGACGATTTACAACGTACCGAGCGCCGCGAGCTGCGACGCGGCGTCCGGCGGTTGGTACTACGACGACCCCGCGGCACCGAGCTCCGTAAACCTGTGCGGCGCGAGCTGTGATCAGGTGTCTGCTCCCGGCGGGCGACTGGCATTCACCGTCGGTTGCCAAACCAAAACGATAGTCAAGTGAAGTCGGCCCGCGCGGGTCGCACCCCTTCGGGTATTCCGAAGCGGCTTCGCCAGAAAGGTCTGAATATGCGGCATTCTCGTAAATCCACGCTCGCTGCACTCGCGCTTTCGCTGAGCTTCTTCGGCGCGTTCGCGTGCGGGAGCTCGAACAGCAACGGCTTGGGCGGCAAAAAAGGGAGTGGCTCGATTGGGCCGACCAACGTCGCCAATGGCAGCGGCTGTAACGACGCGGCCCAGTGCTCGAGCGGCTTGTGCAGCAACGGCAAGTGCACCAGCGGCCCGAGCAGCGCCGCGACCAGCGCGGGGCCGCATTTCATCGGCGGCGGACCCACTTCACGTCCACTGACGACTGGTTGTGGGCCGGGCACCGCGCCGCAATGTGGCGGCAGCTGCGAGATGTCCGGCGGGACGCCGGCGACGGTGCTCGCGCCTCCCGCAACCATCTGTTACGCGGGCGACGGCGACCTCACGCCGAACGATCCGACCGGAGTCATCGAGCAGGTAATTGAGACCATCGACGGCAAAACCTACCTGCACTTGCGCGTCACGTTC
>DASSMT010000360.1:0-18458 GCA_035688655.1 Polyangiaceae bacterium
GCGGAAGCTTGCAGACAAATTGGGTGTCGAGCTCGCCGGGGTGCTCGTCGGCGGCGTGCGCGCAGAGCTCGACGCCGCCGCGACGGAGTGTTTCGAACGCGGTGCGGATCTGGTGTACATCGCCCAGAGCCCGCTGCTTTCGAGCTACCGCAACGAGCCCTTCACCAAGGTGATGACCGAGCTGGTGAACGCGCACAAGCCGGAGATTCTGCTGCTCGGCGCGACCACGCTCGGCCGCGATTTGGCGGGCGCCGTAGCCACGACCTTGCTCACGGGCTTGACGGCGGATTGCACCGCGCTCGCCATCGACGAGGAACGCTCACTGGCCGCGACCCGCCCGACCTTTGGCGGTTCGCTGCTGTGCACGATTCTGACCCTGAATTTCCGGCCCCAAATGGCCACGGTCCGCCCGCGCGTGTTCTCGATGCCGGAGCGCCGCGCGGGCCGCAGCGGGCGAATCGTCGTGCATCCGGTCAACTTGGTCGAAGACACGATCTTGACCAAGGTCTTGGAGTTCATCCCCGACCGCGGCTCCGACAAGGTTCAACTAGCCTACGCGGACATCGTGGTCGGGGGTGGCCTCGGCCTAAAATCGCCTGAAAATTACCAGCTGGTGGAGGAGCTCGCGCTGGTGCTGGGAGGCGATCACGGCGGAACGCGACCACTTGCACAGAAGGGCTGGATCCCCCACGACCGACAAATCGGACAGACGGGTAAGACCATCCGCCCCAAGCTGTACATTGCCGCCGGGATCTCGGGCGCGATTCAACACCGAGTCGGCGTGGAAGGCGCCGATTTGATCGTGGCCATCAACACCGATCCGAACGCGCCGATCTTCGACTTTGCCCACCTGGGCGTGGTCGCAGATGCGGTGGAATTGTTGCCGGCGCTCACCGCGGCGTTTCGCAAACGGCTCAGGTTGAGCCGCCTGGCAGGCTGAAGGAGTAAGCAAAATGACCGAACATTTCGACGCAATCGTGGTCGGCGCCGGGCCCGCGGGCAACGCCGCTGCTTACACCATGGCCAAAGCCGGCCTGAACGTGCTTCAGCTCGAACGCGGGGAATATCCGGGGGCGAAGAATGTGCAGGGCGCAATTCTGTATGCCGACCCACTCGACAAACTGATGCCGGACTTTCGAGAAGAGGCACCGCTCGAGCGTCACGTGGTCGAACAACGGATGTGGATGCTCGACGACACTTCTTACGTGGGCATGCACTATCGCTCCGAAGACTTCAACGAAGAACGGCCCAATCGCTACACCATCATTCGCGCGCAATTCGACAAGTGGTTCGCGCGTGAGGTGCGCAAGGCCGGCGCACTCTTACTCTGTGAGACGACCGTCACCGAGCTCGTGCGAGACGACAGCGGTCGCGTGGTCGGTGTTCGTACCGATCGCGACAATGAACCGGTTTACGCCGATGTCGTGATCCTCGGCGAAGGCGTCAATGGGCTCTTGGGTCAACGTGCCGGGCTGCGCTCCGAGCTCAAGCCCGACCACGTGGCGCTCGCCACCAAAGAGATGCACTTTTTGCCCGAGGACGTGATTCGTAGCCGCTTCAACCTGAAGGGCAACGAGGGCGTCGTGATCGAAGCCATGGGCACGGTCACCGGGGGCATGATCGGCACCGGGTTCATCTACACCAACCGTGAGTCGCTCTCGATCGGGATTGGCTGTCTGGTGTCGGACTTCGTTGATACCGGCATGACTCCCTACGGGGTGCTGGAGGTGTTCAAGAAGCACCCCGCCATCGCACCGTTGCTGCACGGTTCGGAGGTCAAAGAGTACTCGGCGCACCTGATCCCCGAAGGCGGGTACAAGGCGGTGCCCGAGCTGTTCGGCGACGGATGGCTGGTCGTGGGCGACGCGGGGCACTTCGTCAACGGCGTGCACCGCGAGGGCTCGAACTTGGCCATCACCACGGGGCGCGTCGCAGGCGAGACCGTGGTCGCGCTGAAGCAAGCGGGTTCTGCGTTCACCCGCAAGAACCTGAGCGCGTACAAGCGCGAGCTGGATCAAAGCTTCGTGATGAAGGATCTGAAGAAGTACAAGGACCTGCCGTCGTTCATGCACAAGAACCGGCACATGTTCAGCGTCTATCCGAAGCTGATGAGCCAAGCGACTCAGAGTTGGTTCCGCGTGGATGGGACCGACAAATTGAGCAAAGAGAAGGACATCATCGGCTCGTTCCGCAAGGAACGCGGCTGGACGGGTCTGTTCGGTGATGCATTCAAAATGATGAGGGTATGGCGATGACCGACAAAAGCACGACGAACGTCGAACAAAAGCTGTTTCAGAATCGCTACCTGGTCGATAACGGCCGGCCCCACATTCGGGTCAAACCGCATAAAACGCCGTCCAAGTTCCTGCTCGCACTGACCACGACCTGCCCGGCCGGCTGCTACTCGAAAAACGACTCCGGACAGGTCGAGATTTCAGTCGACGGCTGCGTCGAATGCGGCACGTGCCGCATCGTGTGCGCGACCACCGGCGAAGTCGAGTGGAACTACCCGCGCGGCGGCTTCGGCGTCGCCTACAAATTCGGCTGACGAACACGGCTCGCAGAGGAGAGGCTTGGCGCAGCCGTTTAGCGGCTGACTGCGTGGCTGTGCGCTTCCACGCTCGGCTGGGCCGAGCCAAGCGGCGCTCACGCGCGAGCCGCAGCTAGCGAGCGCGCACCGTGTGCGGCCGACTGCGTCGGAGCGCCGTCAGCCCTGGTCTCGCGTTGCACCCGGCCGGAGGCTCGCGCAGCGTCGACACACCTTGCGCGGCAGCGCCGGGCTGCGCGCTGCCGTCACGTTGCACTCGACTCTGTGTCGAATGACGAGGAGACCCACGCTGCGCCATCTCGAGCTCGCGTCGACGTCGCTGTTCGAGTTGGGCGCGGTCTCTCGTCGAGCTCGGCCGCTGCTCGCAGCATTGATGCGGACGCTCGGCGTCGTCGGCGAGTCAGTCAGATTTCGGCCGGATTTCGGCGGGTTTCAGCACTTCCATCGGCTGCTCATGCCTAGCTGTCGTGAAGGCGACATTCGTTCGGAACCCGACGCGCTCAGCGCAAATCCCAGCAAAAAATCGGCTCTCGTTCACTGGCACGTCGATTGCTCTTGCAGAAGACATCGACGGCAAAGTTCGGGCTTCTCGGACGACGCCTCGACTGCCGATTCCGAAAACGGAGGAGTGTTCATGATCGAGCTCACGGAGACCGCAGCCAATGCAATCCGCAGCGCCATTTCAGGCTCTCAGGAGAAGGTGGAAGGGCTGCGCATCATGGTCCAATCCGGCGGCTGTTCTGGCAACAAGTACATGATGGGCTTGGTCCAGACGGCGCAAGAGGGAGATGTCGTGGTCGAACACAGCGGCGTGAAGCTGTTCGTCGAACCGAATAGCGTCGCCTTGCTGAACGGCGTCACGCTCGATTTCACGATCGGCCTGGAGGGCGCCGGTTTCACTTTCAACAACCCGAACGCTACTTCCAGCTGTTCGTGCGGCAAATCGTTCAGCTGATCCGAGGGTGTCATGTGGGAATACTCCGATAAGGTCAAAGATTACTTCTTCAACCCGAAAAACTCGGGCGTACTCGAGCAAGCCAACGGCGTCGGTGACGTCGGCGCCATCGCATGTGGCGACGCGCTGCGCTTGATGATCAAGGTCGATCCCGAGACCGAGATCATCACCGACGCTCGCTTCCAGACTTTCGGCTGCGGCTCGGCGATCGCGTCGTCGTCGGCGCTGACCGAGCTCATCATCGGCAAGACGATCGCCCAAGCGATGGCCATCACCAACCAAGACATTGCTGACTTTCTGGGTGGCTTGCCGCCGGAGAAGATGCACTGCTCGGTGATGGGCTACGAGGCATTGCGTGCCGCGGTGGCCAACTACAAGGGTGAGACCTGGGTCGATGACCACGAAGACGGCGCGCTGATCTGCAAGTGCTTCGGCGTCGACGAGGGCATGATCGAGCGCGCCGTGCGCAACAATCTGCTCACCGTTCCCGATCAGGTGACGCATTTCACCAAGGCAGGCGGCAGCTGTGGAACGTGCGTCGAAAAGTTCGAAGCAGTGCTGGCGCGCGTCAACACGGCCATGGTGGAAGAGGGCAAGCTGAGTCTCGAGCAGGCCTTCGATCCCACGCGCGCCCCCGGCGTCCGCATGCCGAAGGCCAAGGTCTCGCCGCTTGCCAAGCCGCAACGCGCGGTCCCAGCGAAGCTCACCAACGTGCAGAAGATCCGCCTGATCGAGCAGTCGCTCGAGGAGCTGCGCCCCGTGTTCCGTCGCGACGGCGGCGATTGCGAGTTGGTGGACGTCGAGGACGACCGCGTGTTCGTGAGGTTCTCGGGCGCCTGCCTCGGCTGCCAGCTCGAAAGCGTCACCCTGCAGGGTGTACAAGAGCGACTGATGGAAAAGCTCGGCCAACCGCTGCGGGTCATTCCCGTTCAAGCCCAAACGCACTGACCAGGAGCAGATCATGAAAGCGATCTACTGCGACAACAATGCGACGACGCGCGTGGACGAGGCGGTGGTACAAGCGATGCTGCCGTATTTCAGCGAGCACTTCGGCAACGCCTCGTCGATGCACGCGTTCGGTGCCGAGGTCGGCCAGGCCATCAAACTGGCTCGGCAACGCCTGCAGGCGTTGCTCGGCGCGGAGTTCGATCACGAGATCGTCTTCACTTCGGGCGGCACCGAGGCCGACAACACGGCCATCCTATCGGCCCTCGAAACCCAGGTGGGGCGCAACGAGGTCGTGACCAGCAAGGTGGAGCATCCAGCCATCTTGACGCTGTGCAAACACCTGGAAGAGACGCGCGGCGTGAAGGTTCACTACGTCGGAGTCGACTCGCGCGGCCGGCTGGACGTAGACGCTTATCGCAAGGCGCTCAGCCCGCGCACCGCCATTGCCAGCGTGATGTGGGCAAACAACGAAACTGGGACGCTGTTTCCGGTCGAACGCTTGGCGATGCTGGCGCACGAGGCCGGCGCGCTGTTCCACACCGACGCGGTGCAGGCCGTCGGTAAAATCCCGCTCGACATCAAGAGCACGGAGATCGACATGCTCTCGCTCTCTGGGCACAAGCTGCACGGGCCGAAGGGCATCGGCGCGCTGTACGTTCGGCGCGGCGTTCGGCTCCGGCCATTGGTCCGCGGCGGGCATCAAGAGCGCGGGCGCCGCGCAGGCACCGAGAACGTGCCGGCCATCGCTGGCTTGGGTAAAGCGGCGGAGCTTGCCCTGACGCACCTGGAAGAAGAGCAGACGCGCGTGCGCGCGCTGCGCGATCGGCTCGAGCAAGCCATCTTGAAGAGCGTCGATCGCGCGCTGCTGATGGGAGACAGCGACGCGCGCTTGCCCAACACCAGCAATATTGCCTTCGAATTCATCGAGGGCGAGGCGATTCTGCTGTTGCTCAACCGAGCGGGGATCGCGGCCTCTTCCGGCTCGGCGTGCACCTCGGGCTCGCTCGAACCGTCGCACGTGCTGCGTGCGATGAACGTGCCGTACACCGCGGCGCACGGGGCAATTCGCTTTTCGCTCTCGCGCGACAACGTAGAATCGGACGTCGACCGCGTGATCGAAACCGTGCCGGGGGTCATCGCCAACCTGCGCTCACTCTCGCCGTTCTGGAAAGATCAGCAGAGCGCTCCGGCCGAGTTCAATCCCACTTACGCCTAGGGGCGCGACATGTCGATCTTGGACGAACTGCGCCGATTATCCGCGGCCGAAGAGATCTTCGCCCTGCTCGAGGTCGACTATGACCCGGCGCTGCTGCGCGTCGCGAGATTGCACATCTTGCGACGCATGGGCGACTACCTGAGAAATGAGCCGCTCGCGGGGCTCTCGGAAGAGCAGCTGCGCGAGCGTTGCCGAGGCTTCCTGAGCTCGGCTTACGCCGACTTCGTGAGCAGCTCGCCGCTCGAGGAGCGCGTGTTCAAGGTGCTGAAAGACGCCGTAAAGCCCAAGAAAACCGGCGCCTTCGTGCCGCTCTCCGCGATTCGCAAGGAATAAAATGCACATCATCGTCTGCATCAAACAGGTTCCGGATAGCGCGCAGATCCGCGTTCACCCAGTGACCAACACGATCATGCGCCAAGGGGTGCCCACGATCATCAATCCGTATGATCTGTTCGCGCTCGAGGAAGCGCTCCGCTTGCGCGATCGACTCGGTGGTGAGGTGACGGTGCTCACCATGGGGCCGCCAATGGCCGAAGACTCCTTGCGCAAGGCGCTGACCTTCGGGGCCGATCGCGCCGTGCTGCTCACCGACCGCTTCTTTGCCGGAGCAGACACGCTGGCCACGAGTTATGCCCTTGCCACCGCCATCCGTAAGATCAGCCAGCTTTGGGGACAGCCGAGCATCGTATTCACGGGCAAGCAAACGATCGACGGCGACACGGCGCAGGTGGGACCGGGTGTGGCCAAGCGGCTCGGGCTGACGCAGCTCACTTATGTCTCGCACGTGGGAGAGATCGACCGGGTTTCGGGCTCGATCATCGTCGAGCGCCGAGCAGAGGGCGGCGTCCAGCGCCTGCAAAGCCGGCTCCCGGTGCTGGTCACGATGATCGACGGGACCAACGAGATCCGACGCGGTTCGATGAAAGACGCGCTGCGCGCGGCGCGGGCGGAAATCGTGCGCTGGAGCGCTCAAGACGCGGGCGTCGAGGATATCGCAAAATGCGGGCTCAAAGGTTCGCCCACGATCGTGAAGCAAGTGTACGCGCCGCCCGCTCGCTCCGAGAAAGCCGAGCTGGTGGAGGAAAAGGGAGCCGGCGTCGCCGCGCTCGCGGACGCGCTGCTCGAGGCGGTGCTGCGGCGCAAGCCCGAGCTCGAGGCCGACTTCGCGCGCTCGAGTGCGGCGCTGCACCAGCACCTGCAATGACCCGAGCTCGCTGAACGCGCTGCGCCTGCGCGCGCTCTGCCGATGCGACTTTTCGCCCAATTTCTGACGCCACGTAAGGACTAGCCATGTCTGAACAACCCTTCTCCAATGAAGTAGCTTTGCGCATCGGGCTCGCGGCCCGGCTCATTCCCGGCATCTCTGCGGCCGACTTGATCGAGGCGATCGAGATGAAGCTCGGGGAAAAGATCGACGAAAAGGGCCTGAGTCAGATCACGGTCGGGCACCTGAAGGCGGCTTTCGGGCAAGCCGAAGACGTGGACGGAGACGAAGAATCCGAGCGCGACACGCGCGCCGAGGACATGGCGGCGTTCAAAGAGGCCGTGCGGATCCTGTGGGGTGAAGCGGGGCAGGAGGCGGTGCCGGAGGCGGAGGCGTGTCAGCCCGGCGAGATGCCGGAGTCGGTTCGCGTGGCCTTCGCCTCCAACTCGGGCGAAGCGCTCGACGGTCACTTCGGCTCGTGCGCGCGGTTCTTGGTGTACCAGGTCGCCGCCAACCAACTCAAGTTGATCGGAACGCGCGACACGGCGGGTGCAGACGCTTCGGACGACAAGAACACTTTTCGCGTCAACCTGATCAAAGACTGCAAGATCCTGTATGTGGTGCACGTCGGCGGGCCCGCCTCGGCCAAGGTCATCAAGGCCGATATTCACCTCATTTCCGTGCCCGAAGGCGGCCAAGCGCGCGACATCTTGAAGCAGCTGCAGGGGGTGCTGGCGGGCACTCCGCCGCCTTGGTTGGCCAAGGCCCTCGGGGTCTCGCCGGTGCGTCGCAATCTCAGCTACGGCAATCAGTAGCGCCGTTCCGATGAGCGCGGGCATCACGCGCGGGGCCAGAGCTCAACCCAGCGACTGACGGCTCGAGAACCTCGGGCGGCGTCAATGCACGCGCTCGCGGCCACGAGTTTCGAGTGAATGCGTCGGCGCCGCAAATCGTATTCGTGCACGAACGCCTTGCGCTCGCTGCGTGCTGACGCGTGCTGGCGCGAACGCGCGGTAACAGTGCGTGCTCCGAGCTGCGATGCTGGTTAGCGGGCGCCCACTCTCTCCAAGAGACATGGGCGCAAACGCAGCGAATGTTTAGGCGAGCGCGCCCGGTACCAAGAGCGGTCGGGTCGTTAGAACTTCTTGATCGGGATATCGTGTTTGCGTAGCGCGTAGCCCATTTGACGCGGGGTCACGTTGAGCAGGCGGGCGGCCTTTGCTTGCACCCAGCCCGCCGCCTCCATGGCGTCGATCAAGCGACTGCGCTCGCCGCGGCCCGCGAGCGCCGTCGACTCGCCCTCATCGTCCTCGGGCGCGAGTGCAGCGCTGCTGGCGGCGGGCATGGGTCGCGGAGCGCGCCCGATGGGCAGCGGAACGAAGCCGCGCGCGGGCGCACCCGAGATCGACGTCCAGAGCGCGGCGGACAAACATTCGTCCTTCTGACACGCGAAGTCGTCCGCGTGAATGCAGCTGCTGGGAGCCAGCGTTGCGGTGCGACGCACGCAGTTCTCCAGCTCACGCACGTTGCCGGGAAACTGGCACATGGTGAGCACGGGTAAAGCGTCACTGCCGAAATCGACCGAGGTCCCGTGCTCGGCGTTGAAGCGGCGGAGGAACTCGTGAGCGAGCAGCGGAATGTCGGTTTGTCGCTCGCGGAGCGGCGGCAGAAAGATCGGCACGACGCTGATGCGGTAGTAGAGATCCGCCCGGAAATCACCGTTGCTCACGGCCTCTTCCAGATTGCGGTTGGTGGCGGTCACCAGGCGCACGTCGATCTTCAGTGTGCTCGTGCCACCGACTCGCTCGAACTCACCCTCTTGCAGCACGCGCAGCAATTTGGCTTGGAAAGAGGCCGAGATTTCGCCGATTTCGTCCAGGAACAGCGTCCCGCCATCCGCCAGCTCGAAGCGCCCTTTGCGCTGGCCCGACGCGCCCGTGAACGCGCCCTTCTCGTGACCGAACAGCTCGGATTCGAGCACGCTCTCCGGCAGCGCGGCGCAGTTGACCTTGACGAACGGCTTGTCTTTGCGCGTGGAGAGATCGTGCAGCGCGCGGGCGAACAGCTCTTTGCCGGTGCCCGACTCACCACGGAGCAGCACCGTGGAGTTGCTGCGAGCCACGAGTCGCACTTTGTCGAGCACGGCGCGCAGCGCGGGGCTGTCGCCCACGATGCCACCGCGGCGCAGCTCCGCGCGATCGAGCGCGGTGTCTTCGAGCTCGCGCTCCAGGCGGCGCTTGTCTTCCATCAAGCGCTCGCGATCGCGCGCGATCAAGCGTTGCAGGCGAACGGTTTGTCCGACAAGGTTCGCGACCATGGTCAGGAAACGGACGTCGTCGTCGAAGCCGAAGTTCTCGTGAGTGCGAATGTCAGCGTCGATGGTCAACGTTCCGATCACGCGTCCGGCGTCTTTGATCGGAACGCCGACGAACGACACATCGGCGCTGGGTCCCCATTCCGAGAAGTCGAAATTTTCGAACAGCGCATCTTCACGCATGTTCTCGACGACGAGCGGCATTTCGGTCACGACGATGCGACCGATGGCTTGCTCGGGAAGCTGCTCGAAATAGCGCCGCGCGGTGGCTTCGCTCCAGCCCGAGCCCACGACGACCTCGGGGCCGTTATCGTTGCCGAGCAGCGCAATCAGCCCGTGCCGCATGTCGAGAAAGCTCGACAAAAGATGCATCACTTTGCCGAGCGTGACCTCGAGCCGGCCCGGCGCGGTGAGCAGCTTGGAGATTTCATACACCCCGTACAGCGCAACGTCGGCACGTCGCGTCTTCGGCTGTGATTTCAATGCCTGGATTGCTTGCATGAGAACACCGACTCCTGATCGGAAGTCCAACCGAGGCCGTCGAGCTCGCACTCGATTGAGTGCCGGCTATTCGGCGTTCGTACTAGCGCGCTAAGCCATCCTCCGCAAATGAACTGGATGCGGAAGTCATGCGATTCATCCGGAATGGCTGAGTCATACTGCACTATACGCTCGTGATTGTTGCGGGAGCTTTTCGCGATCGCTCGCGAAGGTCGATTGGTTCGCATCTTGCCAGGTGCGGCGGACATGACAGACCTTCAAACCACCACGGGGCTCGCGACTGGCTGGCTGGACCGACGCGCTCACCTCGACCTTCATCCAGACGCCGAGCGCGCTCTGCGCAGCGCTGCCCTCTGTTGGCATCGCGAACGCGAGGCCGAGGCGTATCTCGCGCGAGCAACGGAGCTCGCGGGTGAGCACATCGCTGTGTTGATCGCCAACTATCGCTATCGCTTGTACAAGCATCGTTTCGAGGAGGCTCGGCAGGCTGCTGCTCGCTGTCTCGCATTGGCCGCGGCGCGCTTGGCGATCCCCGCGGATTTTCAGCAGATCAGCGCGGGGCACGCAAATTTTGCGTCGCCGGATCCAGATGTGCGCTTCTGGCTATTCACCCTGCAGGCGTATGGTTACGTGTCGCTGCGCGCCGGGCACGCCGAAGAGGGCCGTCTCGCGCTGGAGCGTCTCGCGCTGCTCGACACGAGCGATCAAACCAAGACGCAGGTGCTACTGCAAGTGATCTCGAGCGCGGGGCACTCGGACGATTGAAGCGCCCCGCGCGCGCGTTAGAGCTCAGCTCTTCAACGAACCGAGCTGGACGCCCGTAGCGCCCGAGCTGCAGCCACAGCTCCCGGCCTTGGGATCGACGAATGCCAGGCCGGACTCGGTGCGCGTGTCCAAGAAGTCAATCGTCACCCCTGCGAGTAACCGACGGCTCTCGGCGGGCAAGAAGATGGTCAGGCCGTTGACGACGAGCACGTCGTCTCCGACGAGCGGCGCTGCTTCTACGGTGAACGCCGACGAAAGCCCCGAGCAGCCGCCAGGGCTGACGGTCAGGCGAAAACCAGCCTTTTCACCGCGCCCGCCGAAGCGAACCATCCGGCGCATGAACGTCTCTGCTGCGGGCGTCACGGTCACACTTTCCAAATTAGTACCTGCTTGCGCACTCATCGATAAACCTCACGGGTGTTGAACGGTCACGAGCGCGCGACAGCAAGGAGCGTGCCGTCGGTCCAATGCGCCGCACGCGTGCTACGTGTTCGAAAAGCCAATGTCTGGATCCAGACAATCGCGACATCAGCCCAATGGCCAATCGCCGGGCTCGGGGGTTTTCGTGTCTCGGCTCGATAGTTGCTAACGAACGACGCGTCTACTTTGCATGGTGCAAAGCATGATTGTCGTCGCAGTCGCGGCGCGCCCGTTTCTGGGTGAACACAGTATGGCTCCACGACGTTGTTCGTCTGCACCCGGCGCGGCTTCCAGGCCTTCGATAGGCCCCTTCGCGCTCGGCGGAGGCGCCCATGGCTGAGGCGCGGCGCAATCGAGTGCGTGAGCTACGCGAACGCCGCGGCCTATCGCAAGGCGCGTTGGCCTCGGCCGTGAACCTCACGCGGCAAAGCATTCATGCCATCGAGGCCGGCCGCGCGATCCCGGGGGTCGATGTCGCGCTGCGCCTCTCCGAAGCGCTGGATTGCACGGTCGATGTGCTGTTCGGCGCGGCGCCCTCGGATGGTCTGCTCAGCACGGAGTGTGTTGCGGAGTCGGCGCGGGGTCGCGTCGCGCTTTCGTTCATTGCTGGGCGTTGGGTTTCGTATCCGCTCGAACGCGAGAGCATTTGGCAATCGGCGGACGCGCTCGTGGCCGGGCTCGCAGCGCGTGAGCTGGAGGTCGAGCCACTGCGAGCGGCGGCGGAGTGTCGGGAGAATGTGGTGCTCATGGGTTGCGCACCCGCGCTCGGGTTGCTCGCGGATAAGCTGAACTCACACCGGGGGCCGGGACATTTTCTGTGGTTCACGCGCTCCAGTACGAGCGCGCTGCAAGCCTTGGGTCGCCGGCAGACGCACCTCGCCGGTGTGCACTTGATCGATGCTGCCAGTGGTGAAGCGAATGTCCCGGACGTGCGTCGCCATGCGGGGGACCGGGCGATCACGGTCATCACGCTCGCCCGCTGGGAGGCGGGATTCGTGGTTGCTGCGGGCAATCCCCAGGGGATTCGCGGGGCCGCGGAGCTGGCAAACGCCGGCATTCGCGTGGTCCGTCGAGAGCCGGGTTCCGGTGCGCAGCACTTGCTCGAACGTGAATTGCAAAACGCCGGGATTGACTCGGAGCGCGCTCTGGCTTCTGCCGTACAGGCATTCGGTCACCTCGACGTGGCACGCGCGATCGCGCTCGGCGTGGCGGATGTGGGGCCAGCCACGCGCGACGCCGCGCTGGCGTTCGGCCTCGATTTCATTGCGATAGCCGAGGAACGCTACGATTTGGCGCTGCCGAGCGATGAGCTCAGCGATCCGCGCCTTGCGCGTCTGTTCGAGGTGATGACCTCGGCGGCATTTCGGCGCGAGCTGCGCGCGCTGGGTTACGACGCGACGGACTGCGGCGAGCGCGTCGCAGAAGTCAGCGTGGTTTGAATTTCCCAAAGGATGGCGGAGAAAATGAAGCGTGCGCTCTTGATGCTGAGTCCCTTCCTGCTCGCGTTGCTGGCAGAGAGCTGTAGTAGCAGTGATTCACCGAACAACGGAGTGCCGAGCCCCAGCGGCGGCAGCGGTAGCAGCTCGGGTGGCGGGCATGCGGGCAGCGTGCCGAGTGGCGGCACGGGAGCTTCCGCCAACGCTGCCGGGGATGCCGGTGCTCCGAGCGAGGGCGGCAGTGCAGGTGCTGAATCCAACGCAGGAGCTGCAGGCGAGCTTGGGGAAGGCGGCGCGGCCGGCGCTCCGGGACCCGTCGTTCCCTTCGACGGCAGCTGCGCAACGCTGCCCGGCCGCATCGTGTACATCGAATCCGGAGATACGCAGGAGAATCTGCTCAAGAACCTGGGCCGCAAGTTGCGCGACACGGCGAACATCAGCTTGGCGTACACCTTGACCGGTTCGTGCACGCTGACGCCGGACCTGTACAACGGCACAAAAATCGCTCCCAATACCGCGCTCAAGTACATCCCCTCCAGCGCAGAAGATCCGGCTTGGATGCCGGCAGCGGCCGCTCTCACCTGCACGACGGGCGCAGAGGGCACGCCGATCGATCTCGGGATCTCGGCTTTGTTCACGGAGAGCTGCGGACTCGGCGGGCCACCCGCCGACTCGCACCTGGAGCTGATTCAGGGCCCGATTCAGGCATATACCTTCATCGTTCCGACGGTCAGCACGCAAACGGCGATCAGTGCGGAAGAAGCGTACTACGTGTTTGGCTTCGGTGACGCGAACCCGCTCGCTCCGACTTACGACCCCTGGAACAATCACTTGCACATGTTCATTCGTCCACCGACGAAGAGCACGCTCGTGGCTACGGCCAAGAACATCGGCTTGGAGCCGGCCAAATGGAAGGGCGTGCCGCTGGCCGCTTCGTCGGATGTGGTGTCGTCGACCGCGACCTCCGCGGCCGCCGACGCGATCGGCATTCTTGGCTCAGAGGTGTACGATGGCAATCGTAACAAGGGAATCCGCACGCTGGCGTTCCAGGCCGTCGGGCAAACCGCAGCCTTCTTTCCGGATTCGACCGCCAGCGCGTTCGACAAGCAAAACGTGCGCGACGGACACTACACGCTCTGGTCGCCGACCGTGTACATCACTGAAACGGACGCTGCGCACAAGCCGACCAATCCGGCGGTGAGATACCTCGTGGATTTGGTGCTCGGGCATGCGAATGCCTCGCCGCCCGGTGGCGGCGCGAAGATCGAGGGCCTCGCCGACGTGGTGAAGGTCGGATTGATCCCCGAGTGCGCCATGAAGGTGACGCGCAGCAGCGACGGCGGAGCGCTGAGCCCGTTTGGTCCCGACGAACCCTGCACCTGCTATTACCTGAGCCAAATCCCGGGCGCGAGCGGCACACCGGCTGGTTGCACGGCCTGCAGCAAGGACTCGGCGTGCAACGGCGGCACGTGCAATCACGGCTTCTGCGAGCCGAACGCGGTCGATACCTCGGGCAGCACGGTTTCGGGCTGCGTCAGTACGACCCCGAACAGCAACGCGGAGCTGATGAACGCGTGCACGAATGCACAAGCCATCCAAAAGACGATCGTATTGCCGAATCCGAAGCAGCCGCCGCCTTGAGCTCGTTTCTGCGCTTACTTTGCGTGCTGGGGGCCGTCGTGATCGCGGCGGCCTCGAGGCGCGCTCGGGCCGACTCCGGTGTCGGCGAAACAGGTCATGAGGCTGCGACGCCGAGTGCGAGCAGCGCGACCGAGCTAGCCTCGATGCGCGCGGAGCTTGCGCGCCAAGGGCGTGAGCTCGAAGCGCTCGAAGCTCGGGAAACCGAGCGCGCTCGGCTGCCCGTGTTCCGCCTCTCCGGCTACACGCAAGTCGACTTCACCCCGTATCATCAGCTGTCGCAAAACGAGCTCAATCTCTCGACCGGCACGCCGCTGAACCAGAACCGATTCAACCTCCGCCGCGCACGGCTGCGCGTGGAGGCCGAGCGCGGCGTGCTGAGCTCGGTTTTCGAGCTCGACGCCAACACCAACAGCGGGCTGCAAGTGCGCCCGACCGATGCCGAAATCGGGCTGCGCTGGCCCGAGCACCCGAATCCAAACCTGCCCTCGCTGTCGGTCAGCGCGGGGCTGATCCGAATTCCGTTCGGCTTCGAGGTTCCCGAGCTCGACTCGGTGCGCCCCTTTCTCGAGCGCTCGACCTTCGCCAGCGCGCTATTTCCGGGTCAAATCGACCTGGGCATTCGGCTGCGCGGGCAGTTCCGCTTCGTGGATTTGGCCGTGGCGGTGATGAACGGCAGTCCGATCGGTGCGCGCGTGTTTCCGGCGCTTTCGCCGGTTGCTCACAAGGACCTGGTCGGTCGGCTCGGGGTCAGCACGGAGCTGCTGACCGGCGTCGCGATCCGGGTGGGGATTTCCGCCGATACGGGTCGCGGTCTGCACCCGGGCACACCGACCACCAAGGATCGACTCGTTTGGCGCGATGACAACGGCGATGGCTTGGTGCAGTCGTCCGAAGTCCAGGTGATTCCGGGGACGTCTGCTACGCCCTCGCAAGAATTCCAGCGTTTCGCGCTCGGCGCCGATGCAAGCGTCGCGCTGCGCTGGGCACCCGATGCCGAGCTGAATCTGTGCGCCGAGGTCGTGCAAGCGAGCAACCTCGACCGCGGCCTCGAGGTCGCTGACCCGGTTTCGGCCGGCTACGATGTGCGTGAGTTCGGCTGGTACGTGCGTGTGACGCAGGAGATCACCCGCTGGGGCTTGCTGGGCGTGCGCTACGATCGCTACGACCCGGATGCCGACGCGAGCGAGCAGAGCGCCGCACAGCTCGTTCCGCGCGATCGCAGCTACAGCACGCTCGCGCTGCTGGGGATGCTGCGCTACGAGTCGGCGCGGCTGGCATTCGAATACGATCTGAACCGCAACCAGCTCGGCCGCGACTCGAGCGGCGCGCCGACCAACTTGAAGAGCGACTCTTTCACCGTGCGCGCGCAGGTGAAGTTTTGAGCCGGGCGCGCTGCTTCCGAGCTGCGCTTACGCTGGCCGCGTTGGGCTCCACGGCCTGTTCCGCCGGGGCTACGGACGATCCGGCACTCGCTGCGCGCCTGCGCCTGGACAACGCCCAATGGGTGGTGGGCGCGCTGCCGAGCGACGCCGGCGGACCGGAGGTGGCTGCAATCAACCTCACCACGACCACGATTTGGCCGGGACTGCTGGGCAAACCCATCTCGGGCGCGCTCGGTCCGGAGGCGACGGCCGCGGCGATCGCGCTGAGCACGGACACTGGCTATTGGATCGTGCGCGCGGGACCTCCGGACATCTCGGCTCCGACCTTGCCCACCTTTCATACTGCGGCGTCATTCTCCTGGTCGCTCCCGTCCGGCGCCTACACGCTCGAGGTGCGTGCGGTGGATGCGAAGCAGCGCTTTGGTGCGCCGCGACGTCAAATTCTGACGGCACTCGAGCATGCGCCGTCGCTCGCGGTCGAAGGCACGCTGGTCATCACTTTGACTTGGGATTCCGAAGCGGACGTGGATTTGCACGTCGTCGATCCGCTCGGCAATGAGATCTATCACGGCGCGACCAACTCCGTGAACGCGTTCGGGGCGACTGATTCGAGCGTGAACAACGGTCGCTTGGGCCATGATTCCAACGCCGACTGCGCCATCGATGGTCTGCGCCAAGAGGACGTGACCTGGGCCGAGGCGCCGCCTTCGGGACACTATCTCGTGCGCGTGGATACGTTGTCGCTGTGCGGCAGGCCGAACGCGCGGTGGAGCGTGCAAGCGAGTCTGAACGGCACTTCTTTGGGCGTGGCTTCTGGCCTTGCGCTCGAAAGCGATACCCGCGGACCCCACGATCGCGGGGCCGGGGTCTTGGCGCTGGAGTTCGATGTGCCGTGAATCGGCGTTGCTCCCGCGCTGCGCGGGCCGCTCGGGGCCTCTTGATCTCGGCCGTGTTGGCGCGCCACTCGACAGCTCAAGAAGCGGCCGCGAGCTTTCCGCCGCCCGTACCCGCCGAGGTCGAAGTTCGTGGCGTTCGTCCGTCGCGCAACGACAGCGAGTTCAAGATCTCGAGCGCCCAAGCGCGGCAGGCGCCCGGCACCCAAGGCGATCCGGTGAAAGTGATCGAGAATCTGCCGGGCGTCTCGCGGGCGCCCTTCGGTTCCGATCAATTGTTGCTGTGGGGCGCAGCGCCCGAAGACACGCGCGTGTATGTCGACGGCGTCGAGATCCCGCGACTCTTTCACGGCAGCGGCATCCGCTCGACCGTCAATGGTGATCTGCTGCGCAGCGTGACCGTGACGCCCGGCGCCTACGGAGCGGATTTCGGTCGCGCCGTCGGTGGTCTCGTGCGGCTCGAGACTCGTGACCTCCCGGGCGATGGCGCGCACGCCGTGCTCGATTTGAGCACGCTCGATGCCTCGGCCCTGCTGAGCGCGCCGCTCGGAGAGCGGACACGAGTCGCGCTGGCGGGGCGCTATGGCCTGCTCCAGCACACGCTGTCGGCGGTCGGTGCTCGCGATGTGGGGGAGTTCTTCGCCGTTCCCCGCTATGGGGACTACCAGGGCAAGGCTCAATTGGCGCTCGGCGAGCGGGAGTTGCTGGAGGCCGCCTTTCTCGGGGCGAGCGACGTACTTTCGCGGAGCGCGGCCAATCGCGATCCCGAGCGGGTCACCGCGCTCGACGCGAACAACCGCTTCGAGCGCGTGTATCTTCGTTATCTGCGCAGCGCGCCGGACGGCAGCCGCGTCGAGGTGGTGCCCTGGTTCGGTCACGACCTCGATCGTTCTGACGCTCACTTCGGGAGCAAGCGCGCGTTGCTCGAGCAGAGCGCGCTGCGCTGGGGCCTGCGAGCCGAACAACGCTCGCTGGTCGTGCCCGGGGCCACTCTGAGCTTGGGGCTCGACTTTGCGGGCTCGAGCACGCACCTGACTCGCGAAGGCTCCCTCACCATCCCGGCTCGCGAAGGCGACGTTTCGGTCTTCGGGCAGCCTCCCGGGAACGACGGCAACGCCGATCAGTGGTCCACCACCCAGCTCGACGTTGCCCCGTATGCCACCCTGGACTGGCAACTCGGCCCGCTCACGCTGTCGCCTGGCTTGCGCTGTGATGGCTACTTGCTCGGAGCCAGCCGCAAGACACCCCGGGTCAGGCTCACTCCTGCGATTGGGCAGAGCGCGCTCGAAGTCCGCTTCGAGCCGCGCTTGGCGGCGCGTTTGCGCCTGGGGACGCGCGTCACGCTGTTCGGCGCGGCGGGGCTCTATTCGCAGCCTCCGGCGGCTGCGGACTCGAGCGCTGTTTTTGGCTCGCCGACGCTCGGCCCGGAGTCCGCGCTGCACGCCAGCCTGGGCGAATCAGTGAGCGTGACCAAGACGCTGTCGGCGAGCGTGATTGGCTACTATCGGTCGCTCTCCGAGCGCGCGGTCCGCGATCCTTCACCGACGCCCAAGCTTGCCAATACGCTGGTGATGGACGGAACAGGGCGCAGCTACGGGGTCCAGTTCCTGCTTCGGCAGCGGCCTTGGCATGGGTTCTTTGGTTGGATCGCTTACACCATCTCACGCAGCGAGCAACGCGACGGCCCCGGCGCGGTCGTGCGCGTGTTCGACTACGATGAACCGCATGTCTTGACTGTGGTCGCGAGCCAACTGCTCGGTGACGACTGGACCGTCGGGCTGCGTTTTCGCTACGCCAGCGGCGCGCCGCGCACGCCGGTCGAAGGCGCGCTCTACGACGAGACCGACAATCGCTTTCAGCCCATCTTCGGCGCGCAGAACTCGCTGCGCTTGCCGCCGTTCTGGCAGCTCGATGCGCGCATCGATCGGCGTTTTCGCCTGGGGCGGGCGCGGCTCTCCGTATCGTTCGAGGTATTGAACGTCACCGATCATGCGAACGCCAAAGAATTGGCCTATTCTTTCGACTACGCGCAACGCGCGCCGATCACGGGCCTGCCGCTCGTAGCCGTGCTGGGAGCGAGGCTCGAGCTATGAACCCTTGGCATCGCGTCGCCCTTTCGCGCCAAAAACAAAGCGTGCGCGCACGCTTTGTTTTTGGGGTCGCACTGTGTGCGGGCTGTCGCCCGGATCTGCTCGACGAAGACCCCCTCGTGCGGACGCCCCGCATCCTCGCGGT
>DASSMT010000362.1:0-26982 GCA_035688655.1 Polyangiaceae bacterium
CCGCCAGGCACAGCGTCGCACCGGGCACCGCCGCTGCCGCGCGCAGCGCATCGCCGGCGGCGATCCACCGGCAGCCGGCGGGCGGTGGCAGCACTGCGCTCGGCGCCGGGTGCGCCGGGGCGCTGCACGCTGCGATCCCGAGTGCGAGCACGGCGCGCATCGTCACTTCGCCGCGGTGGCGGTCTTCGGCGCGACCATGAAGTAGCCCGCCATCTCGAGGTGCAGCGCCGAGCAGAACTCGGTACAGTACATCGGGTACACGCCGGGAGCGTCGGCCACGAACGTCACATTTTCGTGCTTCCCGGGCTCGAGGCTCAGGTTCACGTTGTACATGTTGATGGTAAATCCGTGCGTCTGGTCCTCGGCCTGCTCGAGGTTCGTGATGTGCAAGTTCACGGTGTCGCCTTCTTCGAGCTCCAGACGATCGGGTGTGAAGTGGCTGCGCACGGCGGTCATGAACACATCCACGTTCTTGCCATTGCGCACGATCCGCTCTTTGCCGCCTTCGACGGCGTTGGGATCGCGCGTCCCCGTGTAGATGTTCTCGCCCGGCGAGTAGACCTTGATCGGCTTGAGCTTGTCGGCCTTGATCATCTGCGAGTAGTGCGGCTCACCGAGGCCGATCGGGCTGTCGTACAGCATGCGCATCTTCTGGCCGGTCACGTCGATCAGCTGGAAGTTCTGCGGGTAGAGCGGACCGACCGAGGCGAAGCGATCGAGCGACATCTTGTTCATGGCCACGACGTACTTGCCGTCGGGGCTCACCGTGTCGCCCTCGGCCGCCATGATGTGGCCGATGTTGTAGTGAACGGGCAGTTTCTCGAGCAGCTTCATGTCCTTGAGCGACCACTTGGCGACCTTGCTCTCGATGAACACGGACGTGTACGCATTGCCCTTGTCGTCGAAGACGGTGTGTAGTGGCCCGAGCCCGATCTCGACCTGTCCGCGAATGCTGTCTTTGAACGACAGAATCGGAACTCCGTAGTCGTCTTTGCCTTCGTACTTCTTGGCGTCGATCAGCGCCTTCACCTTGGCAAAGTCGTAGATGGTGGCATGCGTGTCTAGCTTGCCGCCAACGACGACGGCGGTGCCGTCCGGCGTGACGTCGCAGCCGTGCGGGCTCTTCGGTTCGCCGATCAGCGTGAGCACGCCCTCGGCAGCGCTGACCGCGAGCGGCAGCACTTTCACGCCCTTGATGTCTTGCGCCTTGCCGCCTGCCACCAGCTCTTCGGCTCGCTTCCAGTTGATGACGTGGAGATAGTCCATGTCATTCTGCGAGGCGCCGCTTTCGATGGGCGGCTTGCCGTCCAGCGTGCCGCCAACCGCCATCTCCGTGTTGAAAGAGTTGATGAAGGCCCAACCATCGCTCACGAGCTTGCCCGCGTCGGCCAGATCCTGCGTGTAGGGTGGCAGCTCCACGGCGAAGCTCTGACTCGGATCGATGCGACCCTTGCTCTTGTCGAAGCGCCAGAACATGGCAAGCCCCCGGTACTTCGACTTGTAATCGGAGATGGGCGCGTAGTCGCGGCCGAGCGGCGCGGGATATTGGCTGGTTTCGATCACGTAGCGAGAGTTGGGGTCCACGAAGGCGCCGCCGTGGTCGCTCGATACCAGCGGGTTGGCGACGATTTGCTTGGTCGCGAAATCCGCGAGATCGATGACGGCGACGCGGGCATTCGCCTTGTCGTTCACGAACAGGAACTTGCCGTCGTAGTCTCCCGCAGTTTCCGACAGATTGGGATGATGGACGTCAGCCCAGGTGATCGCGTGACCTGCTTGCTTGCCCATGGCGAGAATGTGGTCGCTCTCACCGCCATATGCGTAGCCTTGCCACGGCTCCGGCGCGAACACGGCAATCACCTTCAAGAGCCGCATCGACGGAACACCGATCACGAGCACCTGGCCCGACTGGCCACCCGAAGCGAAGATGAAGTAGTCGTCTTTCTTACCGGTCGGCACGTACGTCTTCAGCGCGGCTTCCACGTCGGCCTCGCTGAGCCCGCGTTGCTGCATCAGGTCGCGAATCGAGCCCGATGCCTGTAGCGTTGCGGGGGCGAGCTGGGCTTGCATCGCCTGCTCTGCCTTGTTGCTACACGCCGCCACCAACGCGCTCGTGGCGACCACGCCGAGCGCACCGACGATCCAGAACACATTTCTCATTTTGATTCTCCGCTTCGGGCGGCTCGCACGACGCGGGCCTGCGCTGCCGAATGTTTCCTGAAAGTTGCAAAGCACGTGCCCAATCGAAATTGCTGGTTCAACTGGCATTCTTGGACTCGAGACAACCGCTCACGCGCAGTTCGTGCGCGTGTTTCAGAGCGAGGCGCAGAGCGTGCGCGTGAGTCGACTCGCGCAGCGCGTGCACGTGCGTTGCGTCGCGCACGGCATACGCGAGCATTGCGTCGCGCAGGGCGTACGCGAGTGCATGTGCGTCGCGCCGTCAGAGCAAGGGCAAGCCGCGCCGCGCTTGCTTGCGTACTTCGCGTGCTGCTGTCGGAACGTACGGGCAAGTGGGATCTTCCGCGAGCGGATCGTGGCTGAGCGCCCAAGCGCGCGAACGGCTGCCGCCGCACTCGGCGCGGAACTCGCAGACGCCGCATTTTCCGCCGAGTAGCTCAGGATCGCGAAGCTTTTGGAACAGCGGGTGGTTGCGGTAGATCTCCGCCAGCGAGTGCTCGCGCACGTTGCCGCAGACGATGGGCAAGAACCCGGATGGCTGCACTTCGCCGCGGTGGCTCACGAACACGACGCCCTTGCCGTCGTTCACCGGGCTCGGCGCGCGGAGGCCGCGACGAGCAGGGCGCGCCTGCTGCATCCGAACGCGATAGTAGGGTTGTCCAGCCGTCGTTTTGATCGGGAAAGGGCTCTCGTCCGCTCGCTCGGAGAGCCAGCGATAAACTCGCTCATGCTCGGCAGCCGTGTCGGTGAGGGCGCCTGCCGCGCGGCCCGTCGGGACCAACACGAACACCGACCAGAGCGCCGGGGACAGCGCCGTCACACACTGAGAAAGAGCGTCGATCTCCGCGCGATTGTGGGGACCGACGCAGGAGTTGATTTGAATTTCGAGTCCGCGCGCGCTGAGGTGGCGAATGGCGGCCATCGTCCGCGCGAACGTCCCTTCTACCCCGCGAAAGCCGTCGTGAGTCGCCGCCGTCGCGCCGTCGAGCGAGAGCGCGAAACGGCGAATGCCGGCGCGCACGAGCGAGTCGAGCCGCTCGGGCGTGAGGCGCGGCGTCGCGGACGGCGTGAGCGTCATGCGGTGACCGAGCTGTTCACCGAAGGCGGCGAGCTCCTCGAGGTCGCTTCGCTCGAGGGGATCGCCGCCGGTGAGGACCACCAACGTCGCTCCGAAGTCGGCTCGGATCGAGGACAGAAAACGCTTTCCGTCTTCGGTATCGAGCTCTTCCTGGTCACGGTCGGGGAGCGCACACGCGCGGCAGTGCGTGCAAGCAAGCTGGCATGCGCGAGTGAGCTCCCACAGTACGAGGAACGGAGCGTCGTTGTAGGTCATGTACTTCCGGGAAGGAGGGGTTCGAGCGGCTCGGGATCGCTCTTCGGTGCTTCGGGTTCGGGCTGGTAGCTCCAGCCAGTGACCAACCCGAGCAAGAACCAGACCAGGTTGCCCACACCGACCAGGAACACCGTGTCGCCCACGACTCGCAGCCAACGCAGTGCGCGGATCCAAGGCTGCTGCAGGAACTCGCTCGAGCGTGCGTACCAGAGGCCAGTCTCGATGCTGGCATAAGCTTGAGCGATGCCGATCGGGAGCAGGCTCAGCAGCACCATCAGCGCCAGCCCGATGTTCATGCCCCAGAAAGCGACCGCGAGCGGGCGCTCTCGCCAGGGGCGATCACTCGTGAGCACTCGACCGATGATGAGCACGAGGCCGATCGAGAGCAGTCCGTACACGCCGAACAGCGCCGTGTGCGCGTGCACCGGAGTGGTATTCAGGCCTTGCAAGTAATAGAGCGAGATCGGCGGGTTGATCAGGAAGCCGAACACGCCCGCACCCACTAGATTCCAGAATGCGACGGCAACGAAGCAGGCGAGCGCCCAGTAGTGGCGTTGCATCCAAGGGGCGGCCGAGCGAAGGCGCCAGGTGTTCCACGCTTCCCAGCCGACGACGACGAGCGGCACCACCTCCAGGGCGCTGAAGCTCGCTCCCACGGCCATGATCGGCGTGGGCGTGCCGCTGAAGTACAGGTGATGGAAGGTGCCGGGGATGCCCGCAGCCAGAAACAAGCTCGCCGAGCCGAGCACGGCGGCGCCCGCGAGGCGAGGCTTGATCAGCCCGAGGTGCACGAACAAGAACGCGATCGCGGCAGTCGCGAACACCTCGAAGAAGCCTTCGACCCAGAGGTGCACGACCCACCAGCGCCAGTACTCCATCACGGTCAGGTGACTGCGCGCCGAGAAAAACAAGCCGGCGCCATACATCAAGCCGATGGCGACCGTGCTGGCGATGAACAAGCGAATCACGCTCGAAGCTTCGCTGGCGCGTTTCCACGCCGGCCACAGCGCGCGGATCATGAGCGTGAGCCACAACAGGAGCCCGCCGAACAGCGCGATCTGGAATGCTCGCCCGAGGTCTACGTATTCGTAACCCTGGTGACCGAACCAGAAACCACCGTCCAAGCTCAACTTCTGCTGCACGCTGAACCACTCGCCCGAGAGGCTGCCGAGCACGACCACGACCAGCGCGCCGAGCAACGTGAGCACCCCCGTGCGCTGGTATTTCGGCTCATGTCCACCCACCAGCGGCGCGAGGAACAAACCGGCGGCGAGGAACGCGGTCGCGATCCAGAACATGCCGAGCTGAATGTGCCAGGTGCGCGTCACGGCGTACGGAAACCACTCGCCGAGTGGCAGCCCGAAGAACGACTGACCTTCGACCGTGTAGTGCGCGGTCAGCGCCCCGAGGGTCACCTGCAACGTGAACAGCAGAGCGACCACTGCGACATAGTAGCCGCAGGCGCGCATCGAGGGCGTGAGCGTCACACCGAGCAGCGGATCGCTCGCGGGCGGCTGGGCGCGGTCGTCCGACTCGGGGCGGAACGCGCGCCACCAAACGAGCGCGCCAATGCCGGCGAGCAGCAGCACGATGCTCACGATCGACCAGAGCACGTTCGCAGCCGTCGGCTGATTGCCGACCAGCGGCTCGTGCGGCCAGTTGTTGGTGTAGCTCACGTTCGAATCGGGTCGCTCGGCGGAACAGGCCCAGGCCGTCCAGAAAAAGAACATGCCGAGCTTTTCACGGCGCACGGCGTCCGGCACGGGCACGCGCGCGAGCGCGTAGTTGTCGCGCAGAGTCGCGAGCTCCGGCGCGCCACCAAAGAGCGCGTCGTAGTGGCGGCTCACGGCCGAAAACGCCTGCGCGCGCGCGGGCGACAGCGTGAGCACCCCGGTCTTCGCGTCGTAGCCGTTGCTGCGCAGCTCGCGCTTGACGCGCTCGGCGACGATCGCGGCCTGCGCATCGGGCTCGAGCACGCCCGAAGGAGCGAGCAGCGCGCTGAGCTCGGTCGCTTCGCGATGCAGAAAATCCGCAGACCAATCAGGCGCCTGGTACGCGCCGTGGCCCCAGATCGAGCCGACCTGTTGACCGCCGATCGATTGCCAGACCTGCTGGCCATCGAGGATGTCTTCGCGCGTGAACAGCGTCTGACCGTCGCTCGTCACCACGCGCTCGGGAATCGGCGGCGCTTGGCGGTAGACCTCGACGCCCAGGCCGCCCAGCACGAGAAACGCGCCGACGACGCACGCGCACAGAATGAGCCAGAGTCGTTTGCTCGTGGGCATCACGGTTCTCCTGCCAGGACTCGGGGAAACAACACGGAGTTTTCCAGGTGCACGTGGCTCATCAGCTCGTTTTCGAGCTCTGCGCAGCGGAGATACAGCGCTCTCCAGCTGGTGCAGGCGTGCTCGGGGGCGACGAAGTCGAATGCCAGCCGGCGCATGCGCTCGAGCGCGTTGCCGTGCTCGACGTGCTCGCAGGTCATGACTTCGATGGGCACGGCCAGCGCTCGGCGCGCGCCGCGCACGATCGCTGGAAACAGCACCGCCTCCTCCTTGAGCATGTGCTGCTCCAGGTTGTCGGCCATTTGTTCGAGGTGGCTCGCCAGCCCGACGGGCACTTCCGGCTTCTGGGCGTGCACGCGCTCGACCTTGCGCGCGAGCAGTGTCAAATCGGCGAGCTCGACCCGGTGCGCTTGGTGAAAGTGCACGATGATGTAGTCGACGAGCTCGGGCAGCGGGATCGTGCGAACATCGCGAGCCAAGCGCTGCTCCGGCTCTTGGTTGAGCTCATCGAGCACACGGTTGACGTCGAGACCGCGTGCTTCGCACGCGTCACGCAGGGACTGTTGACCGCCGCAGCAGAAGTCGAGACGGTGGAGGCGGAAGACTCGGCTCGCGGGTGGGTGCGCGAGAGCCAAGTCGGAGAGGGACTGGTCGGGGCTGAACATGCCCGTTGTTCAGCAAACTCAATGCCAATGAAAATATTTCAATGATTACATTGGCATACGTCGCCAGGTTGTATTTTTTATGACAGAGACCGTTATGAATTTCATAACTCGCGTTATGTAGGCCACGACATGTTCAACGGCTCCCTCGAAGTGCTGGCCGATGTGGCCCGTGATCTCACGGCGAGCCTCTCGGCTCATGATCGGCACGAGCGCGTGCTCGCGGCAGTGCGGCGCGTCGTGCCGTGCGACGCCGCCTGCCTGCTCGCACTCGAAGGCGAAGAGCTCGTCCCCCTCGCCGGCTACGGACTTGCCCCTCGGGCTTTGCAGCGCCGCTACGTCCGCGGCGAGCACCCGCGGCTCGATGCTGTGTTGAGCCAGGCTCTGCCGGTTCGCTTTCCGGCGGACAGCCCGCTGCCCGATCCGTTCGACGGCGCGCTGCTGTCGGATCCAGACGCGAACTTGCGCGTGCACGCCTGCTTGGGCTGCGCGCTTCACGATGGCGATACCCCAGTCGGCGCGCTGGTCGTGGACGCCTTGTCGCCCCAAGCCTTCGACGAGCTCGATCCCGAGCTCTTGCGCATGCTGGCCGCCATCGCTGGCGCCGCACTGCGCACCGCCCGATTGATCGACGCGCTCGAGACCACGGTCCGGCGTCAGTCGCAAGACCTGCATGATCGAGCGCGTGACGCGCGCGTGCGCGGATTCTTGGGCGTGAGTGCGGCCGCACGACGCGTCGTGGACGACATCGCGCTGGTCGCGGCGACGCCATTACCGGTGCTGATCGTGGGCGAGACCGGTGTCGGGAAGGAGCTCGTTGCCGCCCAGGTGCACGCGATGAGCCCACGGCGTGACCGCCCGCTCGTGGCCGTGAATTGCGCGGCGCTGCCGCACGAGCTCGCCGAGAGCGAGCTGTTCGGCCACGTGCGCGGCGCGTTCACGGGAGCCACCGCCGAACGCGCCGGAAAGTTCGAGCTCGCCGACCACGCGACGCTGTTCCTCGACGAAATCGGCGAGCTGCCACTCACGTTACAGCCGAAGTTGCTGCGCGCGGTTCAGCAAGGCGAGGTGCAGCGGGTCGGCTCCGATCGCGTGCTGCGCGTGGACGTGCGCATCGTCACCGCGACCAATCGCAATCTCGAAGCCGAGATCGCGGCTGGACGATTCCGAGCCGATCTGTATCACCGGCTCGCGGCCTACCCGCTGCGCGTGCCACCGCTGCGCGAGCGGCTCGACGACTTGCCGATCCTCGCCGACCATCTGTTGCGCCAGAACCAGCGCCGCATGGGCGTGCCCGAAGCCGTACTCGACGCCGGTGTCCTACCGGCGCTGCGCGCCTACTCGTGGCCCGGCAACGTGCGCGAACTCGACAACGTGCTCGCCCGCGCGATGCTGCGCGCACTCCGCGATCGCCCGCGCCAAGGTTGCATCGAAATCCGCGCCGTCCACCTCTCGCTCGACGCGGGCGCCGACAGCGAGCGCCGCTCATCCCCACCCCCAGCCGCGCTCGACGTCTCACTCGCCGATCAACTAGAAACCTTCCGACGCCGCGTGATCGTCGAAACCGTAGCCAACTACGACGGCAACTGGGCCGCCGCCGCACGCTCCCTCGGCCTGCACCGCGCAAACCTGCACTCCCTCGCGAAGCGGCTGGGGTTGAAGGATTGAGTGCGTGGTAGAGACGCCTTCGGCGGGAGACGCCTTCGGCGGGGGCGCCGAGGGCGACACCGGTACCATAGCGCGCGACCAAAGCGTGCAGCTCGAATTCAGGTTCGCCTCTTTGAATCGGGCGATGTTTATCGAACGAACGAGTGAGTGCTGCTCGAGACCGGCTGGCAGCAGCGCGGGTTGATTCGGCTGACGGAGGGGCCGGCTCTCTCGGCCTCGAGCGCGCGAACCTGCACTCGCTACAAGGCGGCTGGAGACCGCGTCCGGTGGGGAAGACCGGTATCGCGATCGAGCGCACGGTCGAAGTTTGAGCAATCACGTCGGATCAGCTGATGTATGGATCGGCCACGCGGGGACGGGCGCGCAAAAGCGCGGTGCACGCGCAGAGAGCTCCGCTGCTCGACACAATCCGTCACTGCGGCCACGCCTGCCCTCATTGCTGACGAGCGCATAGCCGGCAAGCTCCACAGTCGCAACCGAGAGCCCGGCGGTCCGAAGCGTTGGCCCAATCTTGCTAGCGCTGGCGCAGATACAACGGCCGGGTGACGGCGCGTTCCACCTTGCGCGTGGCATCTCCAAGGGTCCATCGCGAGCCAAGCACAATCGCGCTCGCCTCCATCGGAAGAAGAGCCGCCCTGCGCGGCAGCGCCGGCGCGCCGCGAGCGTGCGCAGGGCTTGATTCCACCGCGACACCATCCGCGCACGGCCCAATCAACTACTCAACCTTGGTTGGCGCCTTGAATCGGGCGATGTTTGCAGCCAAGTGCGTTTGCTGAGCAAGCGAGCAGAACGCAAATCGCAGACTAAGTCGTAGGGTCTGAGCTTTCAGCTTTCACCAGGCCTCGCCGCGCCACCATCAATCAAGCCTGAAGTGCTCCGTTGCCCTGGTTCGGCCGGGCAAGCTCGCGGCCTCTCCAGCACCAGAGCTACGGTCGAAGGGCGCGTCGCGCCGCGCGCTAGTTCGATCATGGGGAGCTTCGCGGCGAGGGCTGCTGAGCGAAGCTTGTCCGCCCATTGCTCGGAATCGCTCTCGGTGGCGCCACGGCGCATCGGCTGCACAGCGATCACGATGCGCCCGCCGCTTCGCGTCACGCGCGAGAGCTCACGCAGCCCGCCCGCGAGCTCGGGCCAAAACTGAACACAATTGATGGTGTACACGAGGTCGAACTCGCCGGAGCTCGACGGCAGCCCAGCCGTGAGGTCCGCTCGCACGAAGATCGCGCGGCCGTCGCGAACTGCCGCGCGGTTCCGAGCCGACGACTGACGGACCATGACGTCCGACGCATCGACGCCGACGAATGACCCTGAAGGGCCGAGGCGCGCGAGCACGCGAGCCGCATCAGCGCCGGGCCCCGAGCCGACTTCGAGCACGCGCGCCCCGGGCTCGAGGCCGAGCTGCGCGAGCACCCAGCGGCCGCGCTGACGGTTCTTGATGGCCATGAGATGGCCGACCGCGCTGCCGAGGACGCCGCTCGGTCGCCGAAACTGACCGTACAAGAGATTACCCAAACTCATGGTTCGATCCTGATACGGACAATCTACTTGTCAATATGACATGTCTCTTGTCATCTGCGTGGAGCCGTGTCACGCTGGGCCATGTCTTCGCGCGCGGCCGCCTTTCTGCGCACGAGCGGCGCGGTCCGCCAGCTCTTCCACCAGCTGCGCGCGCTGGCCGAGACTGTCACGCCCGTGACCGACGGCTTCACCGCCTCCCACCGCGCGGTGCTGGAAAGCTTGGCGACCCACGGCCCGCAAACGGTCCCAGCCATGGCCCGCGCCCGCCCCGTGGCGCGTCAGCACATCCAGGTGCTCGTGAATGAGCTGGCTGCGCTCGGTTTGGTCGAGACACGGGCGAACCCGGCTCACAAGCGCTCGCCACTCGTCGCGCTCACCGGCAGCGGGGCTCGCCGCTTCCAGGCCACTGTCCAGGCAGAAACCAAGCTGCTCCAGTCACTCCGTCTCTCGTTGTCCGCCGGCAAACTGACGGCGCTTGCAGGCGATTTGGAGACGCTGTCGGAGGAGCTCGGCCGCTGGCTCGCCGACAGGCAAGTCCCCGCGTAACGTTGTCGTTCCCCGCAAAGATGCTTCGTGCGCGAACACGACTTCCGACGCGGAGCGGCCCCGGCGGCCAATGATGCTTCGTGCACGAACGTGAACGAAGCCATGCCGTTCACTCGAGACGGCTCCTGCTTACGACCGTGGTGCCATAGTCGTCAGCGGCGGGGCGCTCTGTTGCCATGAGCAATCACCAAGCACGAGCGCCCCTCGCACAAAGAACAAAGTGTGCGCGCAAACAGCGCACACACTTTGTTCTTTGCTTGTGACCCTGATCTTGGCGTCGGCGGCGCGAAGTTGAGCCTGCTGTCCGCGATGGCGGACGCGCGGGCGAAGCCAGGGCGGCCGTGTGCCTTCAGCGGGCCGTCGCGTTTCTCCAAGTCGACCTTGGGAGTCGCTCGAGTGAACCGCATTGGGGCATGAACACGATTTCTGACGCAAAGCGCCCACGGTGCCAATGAGGCTTCGTGCACGAACACGATTTCTGACGCAGAGCGCCCACGGTGCCAATGATGCTTCGTGCACGAACACGATTTCTGACGTGAAGCGCCCACGGGAGCAACCGAGCCGCGAGCAACGCCGCGCCCGGCGGTCGCTTTCGGGCTATCGTCTCCAATCCCGAGCTTCCCAAGCCGAACATGCCCAAGCCGCACAAGCCCAAATTCAGCCTCGCACCGGTAGAATATCGCGAACACAGCATTGCGGGCCGCGGCGTATTCGCCAAGCGCCGCTTCAAGCCGGGCGACGTGATCGTTCCGTATGCGCCCAAGCAGCGCCGACTCGACGTGGAAGATCCGGAGGCCACGGCCGCTGCAGAGAGCAAGCTGACGCTGCTTTCGGAACAGTGGACGGTGATCGTGCCGGATACCAGCGTGCCGGGCGGCTGGCTGTGCAATCACAGTTGCAATCCGAACGCCGCCATCTATTCCGATCGCGAAGGGCGGATTCAATGCGTGCGCGCCATCGCGCCCGGCGAAGAAGTCACCATCTTCTACGGTTGGGTGACTCAAAACGAGCCCGAGCGCGATCCCTGTCTGTGTGGGGCACCCAGCTGTCGCGGATTCATCAACTTCGATCTGACCGACCGTGACGCCGAGCTGGTCGACGAAGAGTCCGAAGGGGGTGAGGCGGTTCGGGCACGGCTCGCTGAATACGTGGCGTTCCTGGGCTCGATCGGGCAAGAGCAGGTGGAAGAAACCATCGTGCGCACGCTTTCGGCCCTGCGCCGTCGCGCTGAGTCCGCGAAATGACGCAGTAAGTCGGCCCCTCGGCAAGAAGCCGCCACACGACGCCGAAGGCTCTGCCGCTGTGCGCCGGCGCGCGTGACCATCAAAAATATCTCTCACTCCCCTGCGGCAAACCGGGCGGGTCGCCGGCTTGCAAACATACTAACCTTGTAGTAGTTGAAGCGAATGACCTCGGCGCACGAGCTCGGCCCCCTCGAAATGGAGGTACTGGGGATCGTCGAAAAGTGCGGCCCGCAGAGCGTCACCTTCATTCAGGCCGAGCTCGAAGCTCGCGGTCGCGCGCTCGCCTACACGACGGTGATGACCGTGCTCTCCCGCCTGCACGAAAAGGGTGCGCTCACGCGCGTCAAAGACGGTAAGCGCTTCGTCTATTCCGCCGCGCGCGGCTCGCGGGCGATCAAGGCTGGCATGTTGAAGCGAATCAAAGCGGCGCTGTTCCAAGGTCGCGGCGTGTCGCCGGTGACCGCTCTTTTGGACGGCGAAGATTTGTCCAAGGCCGAGCTTCAGGAGTTGAAGCGCTGGGTCAACGCACGGCTGCGGGAGCGTTCCGAATGAGGCTCGCGGGGGACGTCTTGTTCAACTTGATGCTCAACTCGGTAGCGTCTTTTTGGCTGGGTTTGCTGGTGGCTTTGCTGATGCTGCGCCTTTCAAAGCCGTCGCGCACGGCAGCCTGTGTGGCGCTGCTACTCTTGCCGGTGGCCAAGCTGCTCTGGGATTTGCGCGCGGGCATTCCCGCGGCTTCCTTCTTTTGGGCGTCCGAGCAGGGCGTCAAACAAAGGTTGGGCCAGTTTCAAATCGGCATTGGCGCTCACCCTTGGGGTTTAGCAATCGATGGCCATCTTTGGGCCAATCACGCGACTGGGCGATCCCCGCAAAGCATCGCCGATCTGCTGTCACGAGCCCTGCGCTATCGGGTGAGTGTCTACGCCGCTTCGCTGGTGAGCTTCGCGGTGCTCACGCTTTCGCTCGTCAAATTCAGCCTACATTCCTTGGGGCTTTGGACCTTTCGCCGGCAAACCCAAGGCTTGCTCGCCGGCTGTGCGAACGTGGAATGGCGCTCGCTCGGTCGACGCCGCGTCCGCGTGTGCGTCAGTCGGCAATACACCGGCGTGCCGTTCGCTGGGGGTTTGTTCCGGCCGTACGTCATGTTGCCGGCCGCGCTGGCCGAGCGCCTGAGTGAACGGGAGCGCGAGGCCGTCGTTCAGCATGAGCTCGGGCATGTGCGCTACTTCGATCTGGCGCTGCTGCTGCCACTCGAGCTCTTGTGTGCCTTTTTCTGGTTCGTACCGGGGCTGAAATGGCTCGTCCGGAGGCTGCGAGCCGTACTCGAACAACGGGCGGATGATTGCGCGGTTGCTGCGGGTGTGAGCGCCGAGACCGTGGCAAGTGTGCTGCTGCTCGCGGCCGAGCGCGCGCTCGGAAAAACGCCGCTGCCGCTGCTCGGGATGTGCCGCGAATCATCGGCGCTCCGGCAGCGCGTGCGGCGCTTGCTTGCTCCAGAACCTGCGCGAGTCGAAAAGCCGTGGCTCGCAGTTGCGCGCGGCCTGCTGCTCCTTTGGCTCGCGCTCGGTGTGCTTCAGGCGAGCGCCTGCGGCAACCACCCGTAGCAACCTAGACTCTACGAGTCGGAACTCGCCGAGCTCGTCACCGCGTTCCAATCTACTACGATGCTAGTAATAGGAGACCCCGCCAATGACCGCCCAATTCGTGTTCCGAATCCTTCTGCTCTCAGCGCTCGCTGGCCTACCGGCGAGTTGCGCACACACGTCGTTTGCTCCAGTTCGAGTCAGCGCGAGCACGCCTGGGCCCTGGCCACCGCTCCGCGAGGGGCAACCGTTGATCATCGACTTCAAAGCGGGCGACCGGATCCCGGTCTCGCTGCAAGTCGATGGAGAAATCATCGAGACTACGCCCAGCCCGAGCACGATCTGGCTCACCGCCAAGCGTGATTTTTCGGTGCGCATCCGGGGCTCGGAAATCAAGACCAGCCTGAATGGCACCAACTTCGAGCAAAAGCCAGCGGTCCCGGGTCATTTCCAATTCGGTCTGGAAGCGACCCGCGAGGGCGGCGCGAAAGTCGTCGTTCGCATCACGACGCCCGTCCATCAAAAGCCCTAGCCGCCCGAAGCAATCAGCGTTCGCGTGCGCGCTTCAAGGTCTCGCGCGGGCTCTCGCCGAAGCGTTTGCGATAGCCAGTACTGAAGCGGCCCAGATGCTCGAAGCCGCACGAGAGCGCGATTTCCGTCACGTTGGCCGCAGGCGTTGCCAGCAATCGTGCGCGAGCCCAGTCGAAGCGGCGCGCTCGCAAGAACTCCATGGGCGAGCAGCCTCGATGTGCGCGAAACGCAGCGAATAGAGCATGGGCGCTCACGTCGGCCGCTTTGGCCAGGTCGGCGATGGTGATCGCGCGCTGCGCGTTGGCGGCGAGGTACTCCTCGGCTCGGCGCAGACACGCTGGCTCGATCGTCTTCGCCGGCGCTTCGAGCAGGCGCGAGTGGTTGTGCGAAAACCCCGTGAGCACCGCGTAAATGAAGCTCTCTGCGAGCCGCGCGGCCACGAGCGGCGAGCTCAGACAACTGTGTTCCTGCTCCGCTTCCGCGATGATGAACTGGAGCAGGCGGACGGCGCTCGCAGCCCGGCCCCGTTCGAGGTCGACCTCGAGGTCGAAGCGCAGCGGTGCGCGTTGGGTCACGCCGGTCAGGACGTCGAGGGCCGACTCGAGAGCGCTGCCTGGAACGGTGACTTGCACCCCGCGGTAGCCGGAAGCGAGCGTGACCTCGGCCGGCATCAACAGCGATCCCATCACGGCCGAACGCCCCGGGCGCAACGTCGCCGACTGCCTATGTTGTTTGCCTGCTCCGCGACCGGAAATCGGAATGCTGAAGGAATAGCGTTCGAGCATCATTTCGAGTCCGCCCCTGAGACCCGCCTTGTACTCGCCAGCCGTGATTCCGAGGCAACCCACGTTGAGTCCATTCGCGCGCCATTCGAAGGGCACACGCCTGTCTACGACTCGAGCGTGCGTATTACTCTCGTTGAGACGGTTTTGGATCTCCAGCAATTCCTCGAGCGAGCGAGTGTGAACGAGCGGAAAGCGCTGGAGCGGTAAGCGGGGGGACATCTTTTACTATCAGTCGGCGAAGAAAGTAAGGGATTTTCCCAATAACCGAGTCGCGGCACGCGCCCAAGGGCTGAGTTATTGACCATGGATTATTGGCTGATTTTCTGGACAATGCGCGACTCAGAAACCGGATAGCGGCGGGGGATAGACGAACGATACACGGACATCCACGACTGGAAGAGGAGTCTGGAAGAGGAGTTTCGATGCGCTTTTTGAATGCCAAACACTGTTGGACGCTTGCTTCGTTATTGACTGTCGTTGCCTGTGGGGGAAAGAACGGTAGAGACGGGAGAGACTGCACCGTAAAGACCACGGACGGTGTCTCCACGTTGTCGTGCTCGGACGGCACGAGCACGCCCTTGCCGGCTACCGGAGAAGCGGGTGCTGCTGGCTCCGATTCGGAAGGGCCTGCGCGCGGCGAACCGGGCGAGCCCGGCCCCAAAGGAGACGTGGGCGAAACGGGTCCCCAGGGCGAAGCCGGGCCTGAGGGCAAGACAGGTCCCCAGGGCGAGATCGGTCCGAAGGGTGATCCAGGTGCCCAGGGCGAGCCCGGGCCGACTGGCGCCACCGGACCGGTGGGACCGCAGGGCTACGCGGCACACATCCAAAATCCGTATGATGGCGGCGCGATCGGTTACGTCAATTCCGAGTGGACCGACAGCGTCAACCACGCTGCCGATGGCACGTCGAACGCGACGCTGGCCAGCAAGATGAGGACGATCGCCCAGACTCCGACCGCCGTGTGGCTCTCGAACATCGCGGCGATTGCAGGCGAAAATGGCAAGAAGGGCTTGCGCGCGCACCTCGACGCGGCGCTCGCGCAATCCGCGGCCAAGCATCGGATCGTGACGCTCACGCTGGTCGTTTATGACCTGCCCAACCGCGATTGCGCGTCGGCCGCCTCCGCAGGCGAGCTGCTCGTCGCGCAAGACGGCCTGAATCGCTACAAGACCGAGTACATCGATCCAATCGCGGCGATCTTGGCCGACCCCAAATACAGCCAACTGCGTATCGCAGCCGTGGTCGAGCCCGATTCGATCCCGAACCTCGTCACCAACGTCGGTGCCAACCCCGCCCTCCCCCTATGCGACGAGGCGGCGAGCAGCAAGGCCTACGAGAAGGGCATCCAGTACGCCATCAATCAGCTGCATCCGATTCCGAACGTTTACTTGTACGCGGACATCGGCCAAGCCGCATGGCTCGGTTGGAGTCTCGGCGACGCCGACAGCAAGGCGCTCAACACGTACTACGATATCCTCTCGAACACCGATTCGGGGGTGTACAGCGTCGACGGTCTGGTGGCCAACACGTCGAACTTCGTCCCCGTCGACGAGCCGTTCCTGAAGGACCCCAACCGCTATGTCGGCGTCGACGGCGCGTGGAATGGCACCACGGGCGGCCCCGTCAAATCGGCGCCCTTCTTTGGCTGGAACGGGTTTCTCGACTCGCACACGTATACGACCACTTTCCGGGATGGCCTGGTCAAGAAGGGCTTCCCCGCGTCGCTGTCGGTGATCATCGATACCAGCCGCAATGGCTGGGGTAGCCCGGATCGGCCCACCGCGCTCACCGCACCTTCGGACTTGTCTACCATCGATCCGCCGACGTACGTCGAGCAGAACAAAGTGGATGGGCGCGTGGCGCGTTCCAATTGGTGCAATCAGGCGGGCGCGGGCATCGGCGAACGACCGCGCGCGTGGCCTTCGGCGGACATCGCGGCCTTCGTTTGGGTCAAACCACCGGGCGAATCCGACGGCACTGCCGACACCAGCGCGGTGAGCGATCCCAAGCTCGCCGATCCGATGTGCGGCGCCGAACACGGCGCGTTGCCGAGCGCTCCCGCCGCGGGCAAGTGGTTCCAATCGCAGTTCGAACAGCTGGTCACGAACGCCTACCCACCGATCGATGGTGCGACGGCGAGCGGCACCTACACCGCTGCCCAGGTGACGCGCGGCGCGTACCTCGTTCGCACCGTCGCGCTGTGCGGGGGCTGCCATACGGCGAGCGGTGGGCTCGAGCTCGGCGGTAATCCGGCGTTCAAGAGCGGAACTTTGCCCGCGCCGAACCTCACGAACGACGCGACCGGTCTCGGCACTTGGACCGACGCCCAAATCGTCGCTGCCATTCGCGATGGCGTGGACGCGAGCGGCCGTCACCTCGACTCGATCATGCCGTACTGGCTCTTTCACGGCCTGAGCGACGCGGATGCGACCTCGATTGTCGCCTTCCTGCGCAGCTTGCCGAAATCGACCACGGCAGCCGTCTCCACCGTGAACGCCGCGGCGGTGACTCCGCTCGACGCCTCCGCGTACCCCAAGACGACGCTCGCGCACGACGCGGCGGACTATCCGCTCGCCCAACGAGGCCGCTATCTCGCGAGCGGACCCGCACAGTGCGTGAAGTGCCACTCCCCGGCGACAGCCGGGCTCCCGTCTTCTCCCGCGACTTACTTCTCGGGCGTGGCACCGAGCTCGAGCACCGCGATTTTCGCGTCGAACTTGACGCCCGACGCGACCGGTCTGAGTGGCTGGACCGCGGCGGACATCGCGAAGGCGCTGAAGGTCGGCACGAACAAGGCAGGCACGGCGCTGTGCGGGTCGATGCCGTCCGGCAGCAAAGGCTATGGCGGCCTGACGGACAGCGATGCGCTCGCCATCGGCGTTTATCTGACGACGATCGCGCCGGTGAGCAACGCCTCGGCGAGCCCGTCACTCGAGCCTGCGTGCCCGTAGCCGAGCGACGGCGCCTGGCGCGCACGTAGCCGGTTACGAGTCGAAGACGAGCAGCTCGGGGGAAGCCCCGGGCAGCTCCGCCGTCGGTCGAGACGGCGGTTTTCCGTGTTCGCACGACAATCCGTGGCCCGCCGTGCCCTCACCCGGCACGCGCGGGCCGATTTCGTGTTGGCATGGTCGATGCTCCTTGCTTGCGCCGTGCAGATTGGCCCGCACCGCCTCGATGAACCGGAGCCTGGCCTGTTGTTGCTGCGCTGCGCGGGAGACCTGCTGCCTCGCGAAGCCGAGGCGTTGATGGCGCTGTTGCTGGCTGCGAAGGTTCACCATTTTGTCATCGACATCAGTCACTTGGGCCAGATCTCGAGCCAGGCTCGCGAGGCGCTGGTCGCGGCGTTCCCGTGCGGGGAGCACGCGCTGGCCGTCGTAGGCGGTAGTTTTCGCGCCCGGTTGGTGGTCACCTCACTGCTCGCCGCGCGCAACAGCCTACCTGCGGCCGTTTTCTTCGACTGCCTCGAAGAGGCTGTTGCCTGGGGACGAAGCGCAGGATGAGACTCGGTCGAGATGGCGGGACCCGACGACAGCGCGCAGCTCGAGGCCTTGTTGCAATCCGAAAGCGTCGGCATCGCCATCCTCGACGGCCAGCTGCGCTACCGGCGCGTGAATCAGCGCCTGGCACGCTTCAGCAGCTACACGGCCGAGGAACACATTGGTCGTACGCTCGAGGAGGTGCTGGGGACCGAGCGTTGGGAGCGCATCCGGCCTCTCCTACATAGCGCGCAGACCGGCGCGATCGTAGTCGGCAAACTGCTCGATGAGCCGCACTTGCAGGTGCTGATCGACGTCGTGCCGATGCGCTCGGAAGGGCTCGCCCTGCTCGTCTACGAGACCACGCCCCGGCGCGATGCGGAGAACGCACTCGCAGTGCGCCTTCAGCTCGCGGAGTTGATTTCGGAGTTGTCGGCTGCGTTCATCGAGCTACCGGCCGCAAACGTCGATCTGGGCATCGAGGAAGCGTTGTCGGTCGCCGGCGTTGCGCTCGATCTCGATCGCGCTTCGCTATGGCATTACGACAGCGTTCGTTTGACGCTCACTGCGACCCACGAATGGACCGCGCAAGGGGTCCCACCGGGGCTGCGCGGACACGCGTACGCGCTGCCTGGAACCGATTACCTGGCACGGCGCCTTTTTCAAGGCGACATCGTCGTCATTGGTTCCATCGACGAACTGCCGTCCGAGGCAGTGGCGCTGCGCAGCACGCTAGCGACCATGGGCTCCCACTCCGTCGCCATCGTGCCGCTGACGATCGTGGGCGAGCTGCGCGGCGCGCTGGCTTTTTCACAAGTGCGCCACGCCCGCGACTGGCCTTCGGAACTGCTACCGACGTTGCGCCTGGCGAGTGAGATTTTTGCCAACGCCCTCGAACGTCAGCGCAGCGATCGAGAGCTCCGCGGGCAACTGGCTTTCGAGCGCAGCTATCGCGAATTGTCGGCCCGGCTCTCGGCCGTTTCGGCGGAAGGCCTCGAGCCCGCGCTCGCCGAAGCCCTGCGCGCAATCGGCCAGGCGCTCGACTTCGCTCGCGTCGCACTGGTGACGTTCGCGCAGGGGGCGGAACGCCTGCAGCAGTTCCAAGAGTGGCATGCGGACGACATCACTCCGTTCGCCGCGCATCTCCAGGAGCTCCGGCTCGAGGACGTTCGCTGGCCGCGTGGGCCGGTCATGGCCGGGGAGCTCGTGCTGGTATCGAGCAACGAGTTACCGCCCGACGCGACATATGCCAGCCGTTTCCTCGAAGGCGGACGACTGACGCTGCACGCTGTCGCGCCTCTGACCGTGGCTCGGCGCACGATCGGCGCGGTCATTTTGCAAGGCACGGAAGAACCAGCGATCGGCCGCATCGAGCTCACCCACCGGGTGCGACTCTTGGTGGAGCTCTTGGGCGCGACGCTGGTGCGCATTCAGGCGGAAGAAGAACGAAAGCACACTCTGGAAGAGCTGCAGCGGCTGAAGAGCGCCGTCGAGGCCGAGCGCGATTTCCTGCGCCAGGAGATCAAGGGGGAGCCCGGCCACCGCGAGCTCCTCGGTCAGAGCGCGGCTCTGCGCCGCGCGCTCGAAGCGGTCGACGCGGTCGCGACCACCAATGCCGCGACGCTGCTGCTCGGCGAATCGGGCGTGGGCAAGGAGTTGTTTGCGCGCGCCATCCATGAGCGATCGCGTCGGGCCAACGAACCGCTGGTCAAGGTCAACTGCGCATCGATCCCGAAAGAGTTGTTCGAAAGCGAGTTCTTCGGCCACGTGCGTGGCTCCTTCACCGGTGCCCTCAAGGATCGCGCCGGTCGCTTCGAGCTGGCGCATCGCGGAACGCTGTTCCTCGACGAGGTGGGAGAGATCCCGCTCGAGCTTCAAGCCAAGCTGCTGCGCGTGCTGCAAGAGGGAGAGCTCGAGCGCGTCGGCGAGGACCGTACCCGGCGCGTGGACGTGCGGATCGTCGCCGCGACCAACCGTAACCTCGCGCGCGACGTGGCGAGCGGCTCGTTCCGTCAAGACCTCTACTATCGCCTGTCGGTGTTTCCGATTCGCATCCCGCCGTTGCGCGAACGCCGCGATGACATTCCGCTGCTCGCGGCTCACTTCCTCGCGCTGTCTCGACGCGCTCTCGGTCGTTCGGAGTTGGAATTCACGCCCGAACAGCTGGACGCGTTGGTCAGCTACGATTGGCCCGGGAACGTGCGTGAGTTACAGCACGTGATTGACCGCGCAGCGATCCTGGCGGGCGATGGGCGTCGCTTGGTGATCGAGCTCGATCTGCACACAGCCGCGCCCGAAGTCGTTGCCGCACCCATCATGACTCCTTCCGACCTGCAGGAGCTCTCGCGGCGCAGCCTGCTGGCCGCGCTGGAGCGCAGCGCGTGGCGCATCGCGGGCAGTGGCGGTGCCGCCGAGCTGCTCGGGCTGCGTCCGTCGACGTTTCGCGATCGGATGCGCGCTCTCGGCATCGAACGGCGTCGCTGAAAGAATCGAGCTCGGCTCGCGGTCCGTCGTCGCGTCGACGGGAATCCGCGAGCTGCCGCGTCAAAAAAGGCCATCGCCTGAGCCAAACCGCGCGGTACGAAGGTTGCACCGTCCGGGCGCGTGAGCACGCCCAACTTCGAAACGCGCCTTCTGGACGTGCTGTCACGCTTCCTCTCGCCCATCAACGCAGGGGTAATCGCCGATCGTTGCCGACGAGTGCTGCAGGATCGCGAACGAGTGACGGCTCACGAGCGAGAGCGTTTCCTCGCCGCGCTGCGCAGCGGGGCTGCGCTGTTCATGAGCACGCGTGAGCTGTCCGAGCTGGAGCAGGCCGTGCAGACCGAGATTACGGGCGCGGTGCAGGCAAGCGTGCGCGAAATTCCGATCAGCAACGAGGACGACCTGCGCGTAGCGCGGACGACCGCTCGCGACATGGCCCTTGCGCTACGCGGCTCGAGCTTGAGCGCGCAGCGCATCGCCACCACCGTGAGCGAGCTCGGGCGCAACATCGTGGCCTACACGCCCGGAGGCACGATTCGCCTGGAATCCCTGGGCAAGCGCATGCGCATCGTGGCCAGCGATCGCGGCCAAGGCATCGGTCATCTGCAAGAAGTGTTCAGCGGGCGATACCGCTCCAAGACCGGCCTCGGACGCGGCCTGCTGGGCATACGTCAAATGATGGAACATTTCGATATCGAGACGGGGCCGCACGGAACCCGTATCACCGTGGAGGCTTCGTTGTGAGTCACAGCATTCCCGTCATTTCCTTGTGGGGCCAGCTGTTGGTGCCGTTGCAAGGGGACATCTCCGACCAGCAAATGGTCGATTTGAGCACGACCGTGCTGCTGCGCATCGCCAACCGGCAAGGCGGCGGAGGATTGATCATCGACGCCTCCGGCGTGTGGCTGGTCGATAGCCACCTGTGCGCTGCGGTAGCTCGACTCGCCAACGCAGCGCGCCTGATGGGTGTGCCGACCGTGGTCTGCGGCCTGAGCGGCGACATCGTGCTCACGCTGCAAGCGATGGGCTTGGAGCTCGGCTCGGTGGTGACGAGCCTGGGCCTGGACGAGGCGCTCAGCGAGTTGGGAATCAGCGTACGAGTAAACCCGCGCAGCGCGGACAGGAGCCAAATATGAGTGAAGACATCGAAGTTCTCAAAGATCAACTGCGACGCGCCGAGGAGTTGGTCGATCTGCTACTGACGCACAATCCGGACGGGATCGTGATCGTGGATTCGATGGGCAAAGTCACCGTCAATCCCGCAGCTTCCGCGATCGCCGACCCGGGTGGCGCGGTGCCCACCAGCATGGACGAGATCCAAACCGGCGCCCTCGGCATCTTCTACGCCGACGGCAAGACCAGGGTTCCCGACGAGGAACAACCCAACTTGCGCGCGTTGCGCGGCGAGACGGTCCGCGACGAGGTCTACTGCATTCGCAGCCCAAACCGGCCGCACGACGTCTACGTGCAAGCCAACGCGGTGGCGCTCGAAGGCAGGCGTTCGCTGATGGTGTTTCGCGATATCACCGAGCGCAAACGGCTCGAGGAGTCCCTCGAGCAGCGCAGCCGCGACCTCGCGCAAAAAGCGGGCGAAAATGAAGAGCTCGTGAACCGCTTGCGGATCGCGCTCGAGGATTCATCGACGCCAGTGCTCGAGCTTTGGGATGACGTGCTCGCGCTGCCCGTCGTGGGCATCGTCGACACTCAGCGCAGCGTGCAGATGTCGGAGCGCTTGCTGAAAGAAGTGATGGATCGCCGCGCGCGCTACGTGATCATCGATCTGACCGGCGTGGATGTGGTCGACACCAGCACCGCGGATCGCCTGTTCAAGCTGTCGCGCGCAGTGTCGCTGCTCGGCGCCGAGTGCGTGCTCACCGGTATCCAGCCGAACGTGGCTCAGACCTTGGTCGAGCTCGGCGTGGAATTTGGTACCTTGAAGACCCAACGCAACCTGAAGCGGGCGCTCGACGTCTACCTGGGGCGCTCGACCGTCCGTGCTTAGCATGGCTTGTGGGCGACCCGGAGACGGCTCCTGGTGTGCGCTCGTCGCCCGGCGCTTCGCGCTGCGCCACGGGTTGTCCAAAGCGGGAGCCGGCCAGGTAGCGCTAGCGGTCGCTGAGCTGGTCTCGAACGTCGCTCGCCACGGCGGGGGACGGGGACGCCTCGTCCTGCGCACGCTCGAACCGCCGCTGCGGGGGGTCGAAGTGGTCGTGTGTGACAACGGTCCTGGCATTGCCAACCCCGAGCTGGCCCTGCAAGACGGCTGGTCGCGCGGTGGTCCGCGCACACCCGACTCGCCTCGCGACGGGTTGGGGACCGGGCTCGGCGCGGTGCGCCGGGCGATGGATGAATTTCGCATCGACCCGCGTTTCGAAGGCGGCACGCGCATCACTGCGCGCAAGTTCGTCGACCGGAACGCGTCCTTGCGGAGGCACAGTGATTGCGGGTAGCGCACTCCGTCCGCGCCACGGCGAGCGGGTGAGCGGAGACGCGGTGGTCGTGCGCCGAGACGGCAAGCGGCTGCTGTTTGCCGTGATCGATGCTCTCGGCCACGGCGAGCACGCCCACCACGCCGCCGAGCTGGCCGTACGCGAGCTCACCCGCTGCGAGCTCGATCTGTCCGCCGCGGAGCTCATGAAACGCGTGCACGCGGCGCTGCGTGGTAGCCGCGGGGCCGCGATCACGCTCGGAGTCTGCCAAGGTTCGACGATCGAACTCGTCGGAGTCGGCAATGTCGAGCTTCGGTGCGGGCGCTGCTACATCCCTTTCGCGCCCACACCCGGGATCGTCGGTCTGAGAATTCGCAAGCTGCGTGTGGTTCGCAGCGAGCTTCCGAAAAATGCCCGGCTGTTCCTGTTCAGCGATGGCATTTCGAGCCGCCTGGACCCAGAAACGGTGGCGCACTTGCGCGCAGAAGAAGCCGCAGCCGCGTTGCTGGCCTGTTACGGCAACGCCAACGACGACGCTTCGGTCCTGTGCCTCTTTCTCGATTCCGAGCTGCACGCTCGAGGCTAGTTTCGACCTCCCCGGCCGCGAAGCGAGCCCCGGATCGGCCGCGAGGCCGTCTGCCCAGCTTCCCCTTTTTGCCCGCAGATGCGAGCTTTTTCAGGCACTGGTGACCCCTGAGAAGCGCCGATGCACACTTCTCGGGGGGGAGGCAAACCCCGCCAGAAATGATCCGCCTGATCTACAACCGGGACGCGGGAGTGAGCGAGCGCGAGCGCGACCGCGCTCGGCATTCGGATGAGCTGGCGGATATCGCACACGCGGCGGCCGCGGGGGACCGCGCGGCGATTCACGCGCTGTTGGTCGCACTCGCGCCCCACTTACTGCGCACCGTCCGCAGCATGCTGGGCCGCAACAATCCCGACGCCGAGGACGTGGCGCAGGAAGCGGCATTGGTCGTGCTCGGCGCGTTGCCGAGCTTTCGAGGTGAGAGCACCGTGCAGCGCTTTGCGACGCGCACCGCGGTGCTGGTGGCCATGAATGCCCGTCGCAAGCGCGCCGCCAGCAAGCGGGGTGGAGACCAGGCCGCGCTCAGCACCGATCCCGACGAGCTCGTGGCTCAGCCGGACGGCCCCGAAGAACGACTGGTCCAAGCCCAGGCAGCGGAGGCGGTGCGCGCGCTGCTGCTGACCCTGCCCTCGGCTCAGGCGGAGGCGCTCGCCCTACACTGCGTCGGCGGCTGTACGCTGGCAGAGATTGCGTCAGCCACCAACGCGCCCATTCAAACCGTCAAGAGTCGGCTGCGCTTGGCGCGTCAAGCATTGCGGCTGCGGCTCGAGGGCAAGCCCGCATTGCTCGAACTCTTGGAGGGCGAGCCATGAGCCGCCAATTGCCTGCCGAAGATCTGTTGGTCTTGGCCCGAAAGCGCCAACTGAGTGAAGAAGAAGAGCGGCGCTTGGCGATCGCGCGGCAGTCGTCGCGAGAGCTCGAATGTCTGTATCGCGCGGGGCTCGCATTCGACGCCGAGGCGGGGCTGCAGGCGGGAGACGAGGCTCGCGTCAGCCGGCTGGTAGAGCGCACGCTGCAGCGCATCGAGCAAAGCGATCCCCGCGCGCCACCCGCTGCTCACGGTGCGCTGCCGAAGGCTTCGCGCCCATCCGGCGCAGCGCTGGTCGCTCGCTACTTTGCGGTCAGCTTGGGCGTCGGGATATTTTTGTGCGTCACCTTGGCGAGCGCGTGGGAATTCGTCGAAAAACGCGCGGCGCGGCAGCGCGCCGAACAGCAAGCCCAGCAGGCGCAGATGGCTCGGACCGCCGCTCGGCACCGGCTGCAAAAGCCGGCCGCGCCGAATGCTGCGCCCCCGCCGCTTCCGCCAGCTGCGCCTGCAGCCACGCAGAGTGCGCCCACGGGCGCGAGCGGAGACCCAGCTCATCCCGCGCCGGTGCCAGTCGGCCCGGCAAGAAAGCCGACGGTCGACGAGCCACTGACTTCGAGCGAGCTGTTCGCACGCGCCAACCAGGCACGCCGAGACGGGGACATCGAGCAAGCGATCACGCTCTACGAACGGCTCGAGCAAACCTACCCCAACTCGGTCGAGGCCGAAGACGCCAAGATCTTGCGCGGTAACCTGCTGCTGATGCAGCGCTCTCCACGCGCGGCGCTGCGAGAGTTCGAGGGCTACCGCTTGGGAGCTCTTTCGCTCGAGGCAGTGTGGGGGCGAGCACAAGCGCTGCGCAAGCTGGAGAGTCCCGAGGAGCGAGCAGTCCTGCTCGAACTGGTACGCGATTATCCGCACTCACCCTACGCAGAAGCAGCGAAAAAACGGCTTCGTGAACTCGCGCGCTGAGCCGAAGCGCGGACCGCGCGTTGCCCGTGGACGAAGACACACGACGGTCGCTGCGCTGTGCCTGATCGCGAGCGCATCACCCGCGCCGGCGCTCGCTGACGCGACCCGTCCCGAGTCGATCGCAACGCCGTCGACGACCCATGATTTTCCGAAACGGTTGGCGATCACGGTGGTGGCCGATGAGCGCCTACTGAGCACGTTCCAGCAGCGAGTCAGCAGTTGGTTCAGCGATGGCACCGAGGTACTCGTCACAGTAACGAGTGAAATAGAGGAAGAGCAGCTCTTGGCGTCGAACTCGGCGGAGGTGAGAGCGTGGATTGTGCCGCTTTCCCCTGAAAGCGCGCTGCTCACTTTTTCGTGCGTCAGCCCGCCGGCAGCGCCACGGCACTTGGTGCGCGAGGTCCGGCTGCGCTCGGGCTTCGATGAGCTCGGACTGGAACGGCTGGCGTCGGTCATCCATTCCGCATTCGTGGCGCTCAGTCAGGGCGAGGAGGGGATCGAGCGCGAACAGGCAGAGCGCGAACTGGGCAAGGTCGGCGTCGTTGCTGGCGCTTTCGTCCCTTCCAGCGCACCGTCACCGCCGCCAGCGCCTGCTCCGCCAGCGCCAGCTCCGCCAGCGCCAGCCACACCGCCCGCTGCGCCAGCGCAGACGGCCAGCCCCGCGCCGGATCGGGGCGCGAGTCGTGCCGTGGAGCCGCGCGCTGCGCTGCTCGTCACCGCCGGCTACGGTCTGCGGCTATTGGGCCCGGAAGGCGTTGGTCACGGGCCGAGCTTGGTGGCCGGCGTGCAACTTCGGGGGTCTCGCGCGCCCGTGGATCTGCAGCTGAGCGGGCAATACTTGTTCAGCTCGGATTTCGAGGCAGCGCCGTACTTCAGCGCTTCGGTTCAGACCAGCGCGCTGCGCGTTCAAGTCGGGCTCGAGCCGCAGCTGAAGTCGTCGTTTTTTGCGCAAGTGCTGCTCGGGCTGGGCGCGGACATCGCACACATCTCCGCCCGGGCGAACGACTCGAGCAGCATGCCTCACCCGAGCGGCACGCAAGTGCGCAGCATGGGAGAGCTTTCGCTCGGCATCATGCGACGTGGCGAGCTGCTCGACCTGGGCATCGTCGCGCAGGCAATCTTCGCCTTCGAGGACGTGCACTACAGCGCCACGACCAGCGAAGGCGAGACGCCTTTGGTCACCCCCTGGCCAGTACAGCCAGCCCTGAGTATCCAGGCACGATTTCGAAACCCACTCTGACCCCGCGCGAGCCGGCCCGCACACTAGTCATCATGAGAAAACGACTCCTGTTACCGCTGTGCTTGCTCACGGGCTTCGGTTGCGACGGGACATACGTGCTCGGCACCGTCATCGGCAGCGGCGGCTCCGGCAATTCCAGCAGCGGTTCAGGCAATTCCAACAGCGGCTCGGGACACGGAAACCCCGGCAGCTCAGGCAGTGGGAACCCGACGGGCGCCAACGGAGGGGACGCGGCGAACGTCGGAGGCGGCAGTAACGCCGGCGCGGGGGGTCACTATCCGGCCGCGGGCTCGGGCGCAGTGGGGCCCCAGTTTGCGTGCGACCAGGTCGGCTCACAGCAGTTCGATCCTGCCCACATGCAGGCCTATTCCGTTACGCCCCAGGTCAGTGCGAACGTCAACGAGACGCTGAAGGCGATGGGGCAAGACGCAAAGGCCCTTCAGATGATGGGCGTTCCCGTCGGCGCCATGGATTATTACGACCTCGAGCGCGGCCCCCACGTGGAGGTCCCCGGCGTCGGCACCCTCCGCGGCTACAACTTCCGCGACGGCAATCACGGCGTGAACTTGGAAGCCGGGCAGAAGAACAGCCCAACTGACGGCAAGGACTTTTCGACCGCGTTCCCCACGCCATCCATCCGCGCGGCTTCCTGGGATCTGG
>DASSMT010000465.1:0-10336 GCA_035688655.1 Polyangiaceae bacterium
ACGGCCGGGCTCGCTCGACACGGAGATATCACCGTCCAATGAGTTCAGGATACCCCGGCAAATGGCGAGACCGAGGCCGGTACCCGCGGAAGCCTCCTTGGTCGTGAAGAACGGGTCGAAAATGTGAGCCAAATCTTGCTCGCTGATGCCGCTGCCCGTGTCGGACACCTCGATCAAGGCGCGACCGCGATCCGCACTGGTACTCACGATGATCTCATTTACGGATGGATCACCCTCGATGGCCTGAGCGGCATTCATGATCAAATTGAGAAAGACTTGGCCGAGGCGGGCCTCGTCGCCGATGACCCGGGAAATACCTGCGTAACGTTTGATCAGCCGGGCGCGGTGGCGAACTTCGTTCCAGGCAACGCGAATCGTGGCATCCAAGACCGCCTCGACGTCCACGGCGTCACCTTCGCGGGGCGTCGCGCGCGAGAAATCCATCAAGTCGCGGACGATATTGCGCACGCGTTCAGCCCCCTCACGAGCGCTGTCCAGCGCCGCCACGGCGCCGGAAATGTGCTCCAGCTCGTCGATCGGATGGCCTTGCAGTAACAGCTGCAGCCCGTGGAGTTCCCGCAAGCCGAGATCCAAGCTCCCGAGCACGTACGAGAGCGGATTGTTGATCTCATGCGCCACACCTGCTGCAAGCGTGCCGAGAGACGCCATGCGCTCGGTTTCGGCGCGGCGAAGCTCGGTCACCTTGGGATCGGCGAAGGCGCGTAGCTCTTCGGCACGCCGCGTGAAGTCGCTGGAAATAGAAATAGATTTCATTGGCCCCTCAACCAAGATTTCGAGAAAAGTGTCCCACACTTTTTCCTGGCTAGCGAATCGCTCGTTCGGCCTCGGGCGAAAACCCAGCAGATCCCCGGCGTTCCCTTGACGACGCGGGGCGCGCGGCACACGCTCTGCCGCGGTTGCCAGGTCGCATGCAAGCGCCCCAGAGCGGCCTCGAGCACGACCGTGACAGCCAAAGCAGACGCAAAGAAACGCGCCAAACCGCCCACCAAACCGCGAGCACCGAGCCCGCGCACGCGCGCCGACGATTCAGCCCCGGAGACCGAGGTGCAAGGCGCCGAAGTGACCGGTGAAGAGTCGGACGCGGACTCGGACGATCGCGATCCGGAGCTCTTGGACGACGACCGCGAGGTCTTCGACACCGAAGCGGAGGTGGTAGACGCCGACGAGCCGGAAGCGGACGAAGAACGCGAGCCCGGCGAGGAGCGCGACCTCGCGGAAGAGCGCGAACGTGAACGCGACGCCGACGGCGAAGTCGAAGAACGCGGGCTGGCTCGCTTCGACGCGTTGCAAGCTTACATGCGCGAAGTGCAACGGCACCCGCTGCTCTCCGCCGACGAAGAGCACCGGCTCGCCGTGCAATACCAGAAGACCGAAGATCGCGACGTGGCTGCGCGTTTGGTCTCTGCCAACCTGCGCTTGGTGGTCAAGATCGCCTACGAATATCGGCGCGCGTATCGCAACATGATGGACCTCGTACAAGAGGGCAACATCGGTCTGATGCAGGCCGTGAAGCGTTACGACCCGTACCGCGGCGTCAAGCTGTCGAGCTACGCCGCATGGTGGATTCGCGCCTACATGCTGCGCTTCATCCTGAACAATTGGCGCTTGGTGAAGGTCGGCACCACCCAGGCGCAGCGCAAATTGTTCTTCAATCTGAACAAGGAAAAGGCACGCCTCACGGCCATGGGCATCGAGCCCAGCCATGCCGAGATCGCCAAGCGCCTGAACGTCTCCGAATCCGAGGTGACGGAGATGGACCGCCGCCTCGCACGCGCCGACGCTTCGCTGGATGCGACCGTCAGTGAAGCCGACGGACGCTCGACCACGCGCCTCGAGCTGATGCCGTCGAGCAACGCCACGCCCGACCAGATCGCGGAAGGCACGGAGTTTTCTGCGTTGCTGCAAGCACAGCTGGAGCAGTTTCGCACCACGCTGAAGGGTAAAGACCTGGAGATCTTCGACAAACGCGTGGTCGCGGACGAACCGCTCACCCTGCAAGAGCTCGGCGATCAATTCGGCGTCTCGCGCGAACGCGTGCGCCAGCTGGAAGCGCGGCTGATGGGCAAACTGCGCGATCATCTGCGCCAGAATTTCGGCGACGCGGTAGGCGTCGGCGGCAACGGCAGTTGAGCGCATCGGCACCGGCCTTGACTGGCAAGCTCTACCTGGTCGGTACTCCGATCGGCAATCTCGGCGACATCACCCTACGCGCTCTCGAAACGCTCAAACGAACGGAGCACATTGCCGCCGAAGACACCCGCCGCACGCGCCAGCTACTGACGCACTTCGCCATCGTCGAGCGTACGCTGCACGCGCTCGATGCCAATGCGAGTCCGCGCAAGATCGAAGAATTGCTACAGTGCCTGGCCGGCGGGGCAGACGTCGCGCTCGTCACCGACGCCGGCATGCCGTCCGTCAGCGATCCGGGGACCGCGCTCGTCCGCGGGGCTCACGCGCGCGGCATCCCAGTGGTGCCGATCCCGGGTCCCAGCGCGGTCACTGCCGCCGTCGGCGTTTCCGGACTGGTCGATGCCAGCTTCGTTTTTCTGGGCTTTTTGCCGCGCCACGGACGAAAACGAAAAGACGCGCTCAGCCGCATCGAAAAGAGCCTCGATCCAGTGGTGATTTTCGAGTCCCCGCAACGCATCGCCAGCACCGTGCGTGAATTGAGCGAACGCATCCCCGATCGCGCCTGCACACTGTGTCGCGAAATCAGCAAACTCCACGAAGAAATCGCGCCCACCACGCTTTCAGAGCTGGCGGCGCGCGAGGGCGAGTGGCGCGGCGAGATCACACTAGTGATCGCGGCCGCCGACGAGCCCCCCGAAACCGAAATCGATCTGACGGGGCTCGAAGAGCGCGCCCGGACGCGACTCGGCGAAGGTGCGACGGTCAAGACGGTGGTCGGCGAGCTCGCTCAAGACTCGGGGCTTGCACGACGCGAGATCTACGCCTTGGTGCAGCGCGTGCGGGAAGAGGGTTGAGGGGGCGATCGCGATCCAGCAGCGCACCCCTCAGAATGCGGAGTTCCCGGATAGGTGCGATTTTTTCTTCGCCTGGGCGTCCAAAAGCCGTCCAGCCGCGCGTCATGGGGTATCGATTCGAGATCGAACCAATCAGGAGAGACCATGCCCAAGTACTTGTGTTTGCAGCGCAGCCTGCCCGGCGGGAACTCGAATGTGGACCAGCCCTCCCCCGCGCAGATGCAGGAGATGTACGAGAAATTCAACGCCTGGCGCGAGAAATTTCAGAGCAATCTGGTCGACCTCGGCGGCCGGCTCGGAGATGGACGAGTCGTTCTAGCGGACCCTGCACCGGACGGCCCCTTCGTCGAAGTGAAGGAGCTGGTGGGCGGCTACATGATCGTGTCCGCGTCGGCTCTGAATGAAGCGATTGAGATCGCGCGCCAGTGTCCGGGGCTGATCCGTCCCGGCTCCGGCGTCGAGCTGATCGAAATCCGTTCACCCGGATGACCTCGGCGCTCGCTGCACACTTCTTTCGTCACGAGTTCGCGCGACTGGTCGCTCTGCTCACGCGTCGCGTGGGCGTGCAGCATTTGGAGCTCGTGGAGGACGCCGTGCAAGCCGCGCTGCTCGCGGCCGTCGAATCGTGGGCGACGGAAGTGCCCGAAAATCGCTCGGCGTGGCTGTACCGGGTGGCTCACCACCAGCTGATGGGTGAGCTGCGCCAACGCGCGCGACGCGCTGAACTGTTGAATGGGCTGGAGCCGCATGCGTGGCCAGCGAACGAGGAACCTCCAGCGCTCTTTCTTGCGGGAGAAGTGCAGGACAGCCTGCTGCGAATGCTCTTCGTCTGCTGCGAAAGCAGTATCCCACTCGAATCGCAGCTGGTCCTGGCACTCAAGACTCTGTGCGGCTTCGACGTCCGAGAGATCGCGCAGCGCCTGTTCACGAGCGAAGCCAACATCTACAAGCGGCTCGAGCGCGCGAGAAACCGCCTGTGTGAGACGCCGTTGCTCAGCAATGAATTGAAGAGCGAACAACTCGCAGCCCGCCTGCCCGCGGTTCAAACCATCCTCTATACGTTGTTCACGGAGGGTCACCTGTCCTCGCACGTGGAACGCGCGATTCGCCGAGAACTGTGCGACGAGGCACAACGCTTGGCTGATTTGCTCGCGAACCATCCCATCGGCCGAACGCCGGAAACCTTCGCGCTGCTCGCCCTCATGCATTTGCACTCAGCGCGCATGAGCGCTCGACAAGACGGAAGCGGCGGGCTGTTATTGCTCGAAGAGCAAGATCGCTCGCAGTTCGACCAGCACGAGCTCGCCCGAGGGCTGTCATGGCTTGCGCGCTCGGCGACCGGCGATGCGTTGTCACGCTTTCACGCCGAAGCGGGCATTGCTGCGGAACACTGCCTGGCGCCGTCCTTCGCCGAGACGCGCTGGGAGCGCATAGTCGATTGTTACGAGCTTCTGGACCGGCTCGCCCCGTCGGCCATACACACCCTCAATCGCGCGCTGGCCGTGGCGGAGTGCCGCGGTCCCGAGGCAGGGCTTGCTCTGCTCGACGCCCTCGAACCACCGTCATGGCTCACGGGCTCATACCTGTGGTCGGCGGTGTTGGCCGATTTACACGCGCGCTGCGGCAACACGCAGCTCGCTCTGCGCTACCGCGACAGCGCATTCCAGCTAGCGCCCTCCCCCGCGATTGCGGCGTCTCTTCGGCGCCGCTTGGCTGCATCGTGAGAAAAGGCGCGATCTCCCAAGCTCACACTTGCGCGGCTCGTAACGGAGCGGAGCGTCGGAGCAAGAGCACCGTGAGCGGCGCGACGAGCAGCCACTGCACGACGGTGAAGCCGGATTCGATCAACAAGTAGTCAGGCACGGAGCTCATCACGTTCTTCGCTGCGACGGCGATGGTGGTGAAGCTCCACGACAGCAGCGCGCCGAACGTGCCGTAGCCGAGAGCACGCGACTTCACGTCGGCCCAGGGAGCGAACACGCGCGCGTAGACCCAAGCAAACAGCACCGCCTGAATGCACATCGACAGAAACCCGAATGGGATGATCACGTCCTTGCGGTACATCGCGAGCGCGTCGTAATAGCCCTTGAAGGCGACCAGATGCCACACGAAGCCGAGCGCGAAAGTCGGAATGAGGTAACAAAGAGCGCCGATAGCGATGCGTTTGGTCATGCTGATTGCCTCCTCGAGCTGAGCAATTGCTGCAGTTGTTCGAGCGCACCTGCCCAGCCGGCGGCATGGCGCGCGTTGGCGTCGGCGCGCTCGAAACGCTCGTGCAAAACGATCAACTCGCTGCCACTTGCGCTCGCGGCGATCGACACCGTGACTCGTGATTCGATGCCAGCGTGAACGTCCGGCGGTTCGATCAACCACGAGAACACCAGCCGCGTCGGCGCTTCGATCTGGTGATAGATGCCGCCGACCAACATGCGCTCGCCATCTGGGGTGTCGTAGGCAAAGCGGTAGCGACCCCCTACTCGAAAGTCGAGCTCGAGCACGCTGAGCCTTACCTCGGGAGCGGGCGTGAGCCATTGCCCGACGAGCTCGGCGCTGGCGAACGCTGCGAACACTCGCTCAGGCGTGGCCGCCAGGTGGCGTCGCACTTCCGCTCGGGTGCTAGGGTTCACGGCTTGCCTTCCCCGAGCAGGGTCGCGAGTTGATCGAGCGCGCCGTTCCAGAAGCGCTGTTGCCGCTCGACCCACGCGCCTGCTTCTTGCAGCGGCTTCTGTCGCAGCCGAAAGAGGTGCACGCGACCTTCGACTCTGCGCTCGATCAGCTTTGCCTGTTCGAGCACTTTGAGGTGACGCGAGATGGTGGGTTGGGCCGAGTTGAACTGCTTGCCGAGCTCACCTGCGCTGCGCGCCTCTCCCCCGGCCAGCGCGTGGATCATCGCCCGCCGCGTATGGTCCGAAAGGGCATGGAAAGTGCGGTCGAGCGCGGCAGCCGATTGCATAGCTAACTAGCTATACGTTCCCGGCGTGGTCGTCAATAGACGACGCACGCGGCACGACCGCGGGGGGGCTTTCATGCCAGCACGCGGACGGCAGCCTGCAGAGCTTGAAGGCAAGCAACGACCCGCGCGAGGCGCGCTCGGCCCTTCGGTATCAGCCCGTACACGTCCAGCGGCTGGAACCGATACTTCGGGAGGACTCGCTCGAGTTGGCCAGCGCGCACAGCACGCAAGCACTCGCCGCTGGGCCGAACGCCGATCCCGAGCCCACTATAGGTCGCGTCGCCTAACGACCGGCTGTCGTCAGATTCGTAGCCACCCCGGACTTGCACCACTATTTCCTTCCCAGACTGGTCGAGCAGTGTCCATTCGTCCTGAGGTGGACTCGTCAACAGCCGTAGACAGCGGTGTCTACCCAAATCGGCGGGCTTCCTCGGGCGCCCGTGCAGATTGAGGTATTGGGGTGCGGCTGCAAGCACCCAAGTGACACGTCCTAGCAGGCGTCCCACGAACATCGATGCAGGCGGCTGTCCGACCACGACGCCGATGTCGATTGCCTCGGAAACCAGGTCAATCGGCGCACTCGTCACACGTGTCTGGATGCGCAAGTGAGGATGGGCCTCCAATAGGCTGCGCAGTTCCTCGAATAGAGGCGCTGTTGCCAACGCGCCTGGAATGGCCACCCGCACGGTTCCGTAGAGACCGTTCGCAGGCGCTCGAAGCTCTTCTTCAGCCTGCTCGAGACTGGCAAGGACATTTGCTACGCGCTCGTAGAAAGTCCGCCCTTCTTCCGTGGCGGCCACGCTTCGCGTCGTCCTGACGAACAACTGCACTGCCAATTCTTCTTCGAGCTTCTGCACGCGGAGACTGACTGCATTGGTGGTGAGCCCCAGCCTTCGACTTGCTGCAGTGAAGCCTCCCGAGTCGTACACGGCAGCGAAAGCCCGAAGCTCGTCGAGCGATGAGAGCATGCCCGATTATCACCATATGCGTGACAGTCATTCAAGTATTGGACACCTACAGCGTGAGGTGAATGCGCGCGATATTGCGACGGCAACGCCGCGAATCGCCCTCGTTCAGGAGACACACCGCATGGACACCAAGAAGCTCTTAACGCTGACATTCGACAAAAACGTCGGGACCGCCGATCGAATCTTCCGACTGCTGAGCGGCGCAGTCGTGGCGGGCGCCGGCTGGTACTTCGCCCTTCCCGACTCCGTAGCCATCGGAATGTCGGCTTTTGGCGCGATTTGGTTTGCCACCGGCGTGCTGTCGAGGTGCAGCATCTATTACCTGCTCGGCTATTCGAGCTGTCCGGCACGCCGATCTGCCGATCCGTGACAGAAGAGCCTCTCAGCGCGCGACCACGCGCAACTCGACTGTAACGGTATCACCATCGCCCTTGTCCCCTCGCACGGCCTTGGAGACGGGCAGCAAAGTCCCGTGCTTCTTGTCGCGCCAGACGCTGGTCTTGCACTCGCGACCGTCGATGGTGGCATGCACGGGCGTGCGCCCCCAGGGCGCCATCACCGCGGGAGCGAACTTCTCCGGGACCTGCGCGAACGTCCAACCTCCGGGACCCGGGTAGCGGAACAACCGTGCCCTGAACTTCATGAGCGCTGCTCAGCAAGCACTGGATGCCGGTGCCAGGTCGCGCGCGCGCCCCGGAAACGGCTCACCGTGCTCGACATAGTACTTCAGCGACGCCAGCGACTGCGCGCCGAGCCGCTTGAACATCGGCTTGGCGAGCAATTCGAGCATACGACCCAATGCGCCTCCCTTGAGCGTCGCTTGGGCGACCGTGGTCACCAGAGTCTGCTCGCCGTGGGGCTCGACGCTCCAGCGGTTGCTGGCGCTAGCGAGCATGGGCGCGCCCACGCCGCGATACTCGAAGGAGCGGCCTTCGTTCCACTCCACGATCGTTTCTTCGACTCGCGCCCGACTGAGCTCACAGATGCGCACGGCCCCTACCCCACACTGCTGGCCCGGGCAGTAAGCGTGTTGAATTGCCCCCACCCAATGTCGAATGGCTGCGAGATCGGAGAGCACGGACCACACACGCTCCACGGGAGCGTCGATGCACGCGGAGGCAGTGAGCTCGAGCATGGTGACGAGATTAGCACGAGGAAGCAGCGACGGCCGAACCGAGCCAATCTCATGGCGCCTCACGCCCTCAGGGCTTCGGCTGACCGACGTCGCGCGTGCAATCAATTGTTCCTGGCAGCAGCCCGCGAAGAACGACCGAAAGCGTTGCGCTCTACACCGACCACAAATCAGCGAGTCGGATAGCCAGAGCTTCGAAGGGTTCGCACTGTACCACGACGTCCCCACGCCAGACGCCGGCAAGCCGATAGCCTGGGCCGTCCAGGCGTAAGACCTCGAGCGTCTGCAGCAGCGGGTCGACGAGCCAAACGTGGCCGACCGTCTCCCTGGCATAGATGGGCACCTTCACCGTTCGATCGGTCGATGCCGTGGAGGGCGACAGAACTTCGCAAACCCAGTCCGGCGCGAGCTCGAACGCACTGCCCGCTGGGAGCGAAGGCATGCGTTCGCGACGCGAGCCGCCAATGTCCGGAACCAGCACGTCGCCATGCAGGTGAAGTTCTGGCTCGTTCAGGATGATCCAGCCGCCAGGGCCACCTCGCCCTCGATGGAATGGCGCGTACAGCTCGCCCGAAAGGCTCGACGCGGCTTGCGCGTGCGGTGGCGCTGGACGCGGACTCGTCATTAGATTGCCGTTCAAGAGTTCGCCCACCAAGTGAGCCGGGACGTCGCGGAGATCGTCGTACGTGGCGCGTCGTCGGGCGGGGTCGGCCATTGCTCGGCTATTTTAGCAGCGACCGCAGAAGCGGGCGACGGTGGTCGCCGGCCTGCTCGATGCAGCCAGCGGCGGCTCAAACTCGAAGAATACCGCTAGTTCTCGAATAGGCGACCAGCAGCCCAATCGACCGCCTCCCGGAAGCTGCACCTTGCCAGTTGGACCTCGTACCCTTTAGTCAGGCACTCGAAAACTTCGTCGTGAAACTCGAGCAGGTAGTGCTTCAAGCTCGTCCACGCCTCTGGCCGATAGCCGCGGTGAACGCTGTTGATGGCCTGCTCGCTGGCAAGCCAGCGTGAGTTGGCCACTTCATGCGCCCGATATGCCTGCAGTCCCTTACCGTACAAAGGGTGCCCTGCGATCACCTCGTCGTTGTGCCCGCCGAACCGGTGCGCGTAACAGTGGTTGAACTCGACGATCGCCAGCGGTTCGCTGGCGTCGGATGCTGGGTCCACCAGGTTCGCGTAGCTGCCGTCCCAGGCGGGGTCGGGCTCGCTGACCATGTAGATCAAGATCGTTCGAAGCCCCGAGGAAAGGACATGTGGAAGAGGAGCTCCGACATCCCACCGGGGTCGCCAGTCGATGACCACTGCGGTCTCCTCGCCCTTGGCGAGCGCGACTTCTCGTTCGAGACGGAGCTGCTCGGCGACAGCGGCCTGAAACTCCGCCATTTCGCCGCCTTTGTGCTTTGGGGCGAGGGCCTTCACCGCTCGCGCAACTCGTTCGTTCGCGGCCTTCAGCGCGCGCTCCAGCTGGTCCACGGTATCGCTCACGCGGGCATTCAATCACGCGGCTAGGGTGACCTCAATCGGCGCCGGGATGGGCGTTGTCCTCACGACAGACACCCGATGTGGTGACGGTGGAGATCGGGCCGGTCCTATGCGGACCACAAATCGGTAAGCCGAATCGGGAGGGCTTCGAAGGGCTCGCACTGCACGACGGCCTCCGCCCGCCACGCACCCACTGAGCACTTCAGGCCACGGGCCCTGGTTCCGTCTGCTGATTTCTCAAAGTGCCGCAAACAGACGCGGCGCGTGCCCTGGCCCCGAAGAAGTCAGGCCAGTCTGGCTGAGCTTGCGTTTCTCACAGCGCCAAAGACAAGATCTTCCCCGCCGTATCGGGCGTGACGTCGAGGCGCTCGCCCATCCGCAAACGGCGATTGGCCTTGAGCTTGGCCACGATTTGCGGAATCGCTTCTTCACCGATGCCGTACGCAGACAAACGCGTGGGCACGCCCAGGGATTCGAAGAACGCGGCCGTTTGCGCGATCGTCGCGTCGATGGCTTCGGCTTCGTTGGCGTCGCTGATTCCGAAGACCCGAGCGCCGAATTGCAGGATCTTTGCGGACTTTTGTGAGCGACGCGCTTCGAGCAAGGCGGGCAAAACGACGGCCAGAGTGCGAGCGTGGTCGATGCCGAACATCGCGGTCAGCTCGTGACCGATGTGATGCGTGGTCCAATCCTGGGGCACGCCTTGCCCTATCAAGCCATTGAGCGCCAAGGAGGCAGCCCACATCAGGTTGGCTTTGACTTCGTAATTGGTCGGCTCGTGAAGCGCGCGCGG
>DASSMT010000001.1:0-12782 GCA_035688655.1 Polyangiaceae bacterium
CCGCTACCGGCACCGCCGTTGCTCGCGCCCGCGCCGCCGCTGCTCGCGCCGCCACCCCCACTACCGGAGCCGCCGCCGCTCGCTCCACCGCCACCGTTGTTCGCGCCGGCGCTACTGCCAGCCGCACCGGCGCTGCTCGCACCGGCACCGCCGCTGCTGGCTCCGCCGCCGCCCGTCGCGGTTTGTCCACCGTTTGCACTGCCTGCTGCAGCCCCAGCTGCACCGGCGGCCGCGCCGCCCGCGCCAGCGACGACCGCGGTTCCGGCCGAGCCGGCCTCTCCCACGTGCCCTGCCTCACCGACCGAGCCCGCGCTCGAAGGCTGCCCCGCGTGCGCAGTGCCGGCCTGACCACCAGCAACCGGTGCACCACTCGAGCCACTGCTACCGCCGGAATTCGAGCCGCCCGAATTCGCGGGTGGTGAGTCCGACCCACCGCACGCTACGGGCAAAGCGAGCAACGCTGACACACACAGACACCACCGCACATTAAGGCGCTTCATCGATGCAAACTCCTAATCTGAGCGGCTAGCGACTAGCGGCACTAGCTTCTTAAGTCAACGGCCACTAGATTTTTGGGTCTGCTTGTCGGCAGTTCATTATGTCGACTCTGAGTTGCGCGTTCCTTCGCTCGGAAATTCGGATTCAGTGACATCGGATCGAGCGCAGTGTGGACCGGCAACGAGGCAGCCGGTCTCGAGTCTGTCAAGCCGATGGAGATCCGACGCGCCACTTCCGTGGATCTGCTGCGATTGTGCGGCGCGAGGACAAACTGCTGTCGGCCAGAGCGCTTCTCGGCGTAGGGTGCGCACGACGCGGGAGCGCTGGGCACGCTCAGGGCGAGTGGGCTTCGGGTCTCGTCGAAACACGGAGGGCTTTGGCTATGAACATGCTCGTTTATCTCGTTCCGGTCGTCGCGATCGTCGGGATGCTGTTTTACACTCGCTGGGCGCAAGCCAACGTCCGCGCGCGTGCTGCCAAGGGTGAGGGGTCGCAGATGTTCCACGACGCCTATGCTGGCCGGTTCGAGACGCTGGCGCCCGACGAGCGCTTGATTGGCATTTGGCAAGGGCTCGCTTACGTGACCCCGACTACGACCGCTGGGCAGGTGGTAGGAAAGCTCGCCAAAGAGGCTGCGCTCGGGGCAGTCGGCATTTCGACCTACACGCCGATGATCTTCGTCGGTCTCACGACGCACGGGCGCCTGCTCGTCTCGGAGGAGTACACCGATTTCGGCAAGCGCAATAACTTCAAAGTCGTTTGCAGCCTGCCGCCAGGGGCGTACGCGCTCACTGGGCAACAAGCAAATCCCCAGCACCAAGGCGCTCCCCCCAAAAATCCCTACAGCGTGGACGCGCCGCTGGAGTTGGTGCGGCTCGTGAGCCCGTCGGGGGGCGAGCAGTATCTCGGTTGGGTCACCGGCGCCGGGGCGATGACCGGCGCGGCGACCTTCGTCTCGATCCTGAGCGTGCTGCCGATCACGCCCGAGCGCGCAGTGGGTTATTGGCAAGCAGGCAGTCGTCCACTCGCCGCCTGATCGACGACGCGGCGAGCCGCTCTCGATCAAGTCCCTTGCGTCAGGGCCAGCGCGTCCTGCAGCTGCCTGCGCTCGGTCTCGATTTCGCGTTGGGTTCTGAAGCCCAGCCGCCGAAACACCGACGCCGGTGGGCACCAACCGACGACCCCGTGTAGAAGCAGGAATGCGAGCTGCGCACCAAAGAAGTAAAGGAACCCCTTTCGACGCGCTGAAAACGCTGGGCTGAGGCGGTAGCGCAGCAAGCCCAGCGAAAGCGTTGCCCCGCCCGCGATCGCGAAGTTGACCATCAGCGCACGGTCGACGTCCCATTCCTGATCCAGCTTCCAGAGGCGACGCGAGACGGCGTCAGCGCCGCCAGCCACGGCCGCGTCGGCCTCGGCCTGGGTCATTCGGTCGATGCGCTCGTTTACTCCGGGCGCCGTGTGCGCCCGCACCCGATCTCCACTGTAGCCAAGTTCGCTGCGTTGCCTTTGCATGCCCCACTACGCAGCAAGACCTGCGCCAAGGGCCGCTGGGCGGAATCGCGAGCGCATGGACCAATCCGCGTGACACTTTGGCTCGAAAGGGCAGAGTGCGACGTCGCTATCACGCTTCGCACGCGGCACGCACGAGCGCGCGCCTGTGTGTCGTGAGTTGTCGCGACTGCCAGCGAACACTCACTGCCACCGGCACACAAGTTGCGAGCCCCGGGTATGGCGGACTTCCTGGAGCTCCCGAGCTGGGACGAACAAGGTCGACTGCGCGTTGTGGTCGAGACCCCGCGAGGTTCGGGTTTCAAGCTCAAGTATGACCCGGCCACACGCGCTTTCGCGTTTCAGCGTCCGCTCGAGGGCCTGCATTATCCCCACGATTGGGGCTTCATCAGCGGCACACTCGCCGAGGATGGCGATCCGCTGGACGCGCTCGTTCTGCATGACGATGTCACTTGGCCCGGCATCGTCATTCCCAGCGAGCCGATTGCGCTGCTGAAGATTCGAGACCAAAAGGCGGACGCGGAGCAGGAGCTCGAAAACGATCGCGTCATTGCCGTGCCCTTCGTTCGGCGCTCCGGCACCGTCGCACTGCAGGCAGAGAAGCGGCACGCACTCGAACAGTTCTTTCGAGCCGCCGCTGAAAGGACCAAACACGTACGGGTCGTTGGCTGGGGCGACGCGGACGAAGCGCGGGCAGCCATTCAGCGAGCCAGAGCTCGCTGAAATGGCTGCCCGACGCCGGCCCCCGAACGCGCCCAGCGCAGAACCCTTCTTGCCTGCGGAAGGGCAGCGTCGATTGCCGGAGCTGCGGGCCGCGGCTGCGACATGCCAAGGATGCCCGCTGTATCTAACGGCCACTCAGACGGTGTTTGGCGAGGGTCCCGCGCGAGCGCGCGTGATGTTCGTGGGCGAACAGCCAGGCGATGCCGAGGATCGACAGGGGCGGCCATTCGTGGGGCCCGCTGGGCGCTTGTTCGATCGCGCACTCGCCGAGGCCGGACTGCTTCGAGAAGAGGCATACGTGACCAACGCAGTCAAACATTTCAAATTCGAGCAGCGGGGCAAGGCGCGGCTTCATCAGCGGCCCAAGTCGGGCGAGATTGGCGCCTGTCTGCCCTGGTTGCGCGCGGAGCTCGCGGCAGTGAAACCGGACGTATTGGTGCTGCTCGGAGCGACCGCCGGGCAGGCCCTGTTCGGCTCGCAGTTCCGAATCTCGACGCTACGAGGTCGACCGATCTCGAGTGAGCTCGCCCCGTTGGTTTTGGCCACCGCGCACCCTTCCTCGGTGCTGCGTGCGCCGGATGCGGACGAGAGAGAGCGCGCGTTTCGTGAGCTGGTCGAAGACCTGAAGCTGGTCGCGCGGGCGCTGAAGAAGCAGCGCTGAGTCTACGTGCCCCCCTCGACGTGCAGCCGCAGAAATACCGCGGCGATGCGGTCTGCGCTTGCGTACGCTCGGCGCCCGAGCTCGTCCCCGAACACGTCCGGGTCGAGCTCTTCGTATTCGTAGCGAACGCCGGGCAGCGAAAGCTCTCGACGGATCGCGCCCAAGAATGTGTCCGCGCCCTGCACGATCACGGCTCCGGTATAGAGCAGCAGGCGGCCGCCGCGCGGGGAGTTCCTGAGCCGAGCAATCGCTTCTTGCACGACACGACATGACAGGCCCTCCCCGTACTCCCCTCGCCCGTCCCGGTACGTGCGCTGCGCGTCGTCGAGCAAATACGGTGGATTGCTGATCACCAGATCGAACGGCTGCGTGACTCCGCGCAATACGTCACTCTGGACCGTTTCGGCAGCAACCCCGGCTAGTGCGGCGTTCACCTGCGAAAAGCGCAACGCGTCCGGGTTCACATCCGCGAGCAACACCGGGAGCTTCCCGACTCCTCGCGCAGCGAGCACGATGCCTCCGACGCCGGAGCCACAGCCCACATCCACGACACGCCCGGCCTGCCCGGCATGTCGCGCCAGCGCTCTTACGAAACGATGGCTGTCCGGACCGAAAAATACCGCATCTCGCGCCGTCGTCGGAAACGCCGAGTGCGCGAACAGATGGCCTTCGAGGCTGGTGAAGCGCACCGTCGAGCGCCAGAGCTCCGTGCCGCGAACGCGCTCGCACACGCCCGCTGCCTGCATCAGTTCGAACAGCTCGTTCGAAACGCTGCTCGCGACGAAGGCTCGACTCCAGCCGAAGATGTCTGTCAGTGATTGCGCGAGCTCGGCTCCAGCTCTGGCGTTCACCAACTGCTGCGTGGCGGGCGTGACGGTGGTGAATCGGTAGCCCAACTCGATGAGTCGTCGACCGAGGGCCAGGAGGCCGCGACTGGATTCGTCCATCGAAAAGCAGCGCGGGCGTCAGCTCGCCCACAGTTGGTCTCGATAGTACTCGAAGCAACGCTGCCCGGCGCGCAATCGGAGCAGCGCGCCCTCCGCGATCGGCACGGCGGTTTCGGGCATCCGTTCCACGAGCGGAGCGAGCACCTCGCGATTCCAACTCTGAGAGTGACGAACATCGAGCGTCGCGTGCAGCGCGAAATAGCGACGCGCACAGCCAGCCACGCCGAGGCGCTTCAAGCCGGCGTTCACGCACTCGGCTCGCCCGGGCGCCGTGAGTTCGATGACGCCCAGCGCACCAATGGATTGGTAGGCATAGTGACGGGCGGTCGCCAAGGCGACCATCAAGTTACCGAGCGCGAGCGCTGGCCACACGACCTCCCCGTCCGTGGACAGCTTCAGCTCACGAGCAAGCACCCCCAGCAGCGGGCCGTGCATACCGCTCTCGTTGCCTTGACCCATTTCGTCCCAATAGTTGCGTGCCATTTCCAACTTGGGGCGGTTCGGTAATTTGACCTGCGTCAGGGCGACCAGATCGTCGAAACCGGCTTCCCCCGCTAGCTCTTGCTGCAAAAACCAGCACATTTGCCGATGGTCGGCGGTCTCTGCCAGCCAGGGAAAGAGCGGATCGTTCTGGCCCGGACCGCTCGCTTTGAGCGCCTCGAACCATTCGATGAAGGCGGCAGGACGACGCGGAACGCTGCGCAACGCCGGGGCAACGGCCGCGCGCTCGCTCTCTACGAAGTCCCGCTCCACGCGCCTGACTTCCACTTCACGCCGCAGATCGGCCTCGAAATCGAAGGGATCCAGCGCGGGATTCAGTCGCTGAGCATGCGACGCGGAGAGCGCGCGATGAATCACCGAGTCGGTGTCGTTCGCGCTGCCATTCGCGATACAGAGCCGAGTGGACATGCTCGGCCCTTTGCAATGAAGGTGCCACGAACCGCGTCGATCGAAGCGCTGAAAACCGCCTGAGCGAACGTCACGCCGCGCCGATCTCGCTCGCTCGGGAGCGATGTGGCAGCCAGGCCGCCCCTGGCTGTGGCGCAGCGCCCCGAAGCTCGCGCGATCGCGCGCCCTTCTGGTGCACGGATTGCATTGATGCGCGGACGGTGAACGACCTGGTCTTGCGATTCTCACTCGGCGCGCTCGCGGTCTCACTTTTTTCGGCCGTCGCCGAGCTATTCAAGCCCAAGACCTTCGCCGGCATTCTGGGCGCCGCGCCCGCCGTGGCTCTGGTCTCCTTGACGCTCGTATTCTTGCAGCGCGGAAGCAGCGTGGTCCGCGAGCAAGCCGTCGGCATGATTTGCGGCGGGCTCGGCTTTCTCCTCTACGCTTGTGGCTGCGTATTCACCACCGCGTACACGCGCATTCCGGTGTGGGCGGGCGCTGCGCTGTGCTGGGCGCTTTGGTTGCTGGTCGCGCTCACCGCCTGGTTCGTGGTGAGGCCGTCATGAAGCCCGAGCTCGACATCCGCGGCCTCTTGAAACCAAAGCCGTGGGAGCACGTTTTGCGCTTCGCGTTCGGCGGACTCGTGGCGCTGCTCGCAAACGCAACGGCTCGGAAGCTCGGGGATTTCGCGGGCGGGCTGGCGCTTGCGTTCCCCGCCATCCTGCCGGCCGCGGTGACGCTGGTCAAAGAACACGACGGTCGCGCATTGGCCAGCGACGACGCGCGTGGCGCTCGCTTCGGTGCCCTTGGCCTCACGGCTTTTGCCGCCGTGGTCTTGCTGACTGCGAGTCGCGGACCATGGCTGGCACTCCCGCTCGGACTCTTGGCTTGGGGCACAACTGCCGCGAGCTTGTGGTGGTTGACGTATGGACGAGAACGCTGAAATGGCTTGGCTGAAGCAGCTCGGAAACCTGCCCCCGTTCAACTGGCCACGCAAACGGAAGCTGCGCTGGGTGCTCGCGCTCACGCTCGTGCTTCTGGCCTACCCGGTGCTGGTCACACTGGCTTTGTGGACCGGCTTGGTCGAACGGATCCTGAAGTCCGAAGACCTGCGGGTGGAGATTCAGAACCCCGCGTACACGATCTGGCCGGGCAAAGTGCATCTGAAGAACGTGCGCATCTTGGTCAACGGCACCACGCAATTCATCTTGGAGGGCCAAGATCTGGTGCTGAATTTTCGCCTATTCGAGCTCTTCCAACGAAGAGTGCACGTGACCAAGCTCGCCGCTCACGACGTGCGTTATCAGATGCGTGTCCAAGTAAAAGACACCAAGAACATCGAGCAGCGCGTAAAAGCCTACCCCCCGCTCAGCGACCTGCCCGGCGCAAACGTCATTCACGAGCCGGCCGCAAAGCGGACGGAGAAGGAGGATCCGGATTGGACGGTCCGAGTCGAAGGGCTCGACATTGCCGTGAAAGAGCTGTGGTTCTTCGAATATCGGTACTTGGGCAAGGGCCATCTGCGCGGCGGCTTTTTGGTCGGACCCGACGTGATGCAGGTCCAAACCGCGGTTCAAGATCTCGGCCCTGGCGAAGTTCGCTTCGGCGAAAAGGAGACGATCGCCACCGGGTTGCAGGGCCAGATCACCGCCGACATCCCGCGCTTGAACCCCAAAGAACACGCCGACGCGAGCTTCATGGAGTTGGTCACCGCGCGAGTGAACCTGAGGACGAACGTCGAATCCATGACCAACGTGGGCTCGTACTTCGAGGCGCAAAAGCTGGAAGTTTCGAAGGGCAAGGGACCGCTCGCCGTCGACTTGTATCTCGACCGCGGCAAACTCGGCAACAAGAGCCACCTGTACTACCAAACGGCGTCGATCAATCTGAAAGGGGTCGGCTTCGGCGTTGGCAGCGATTGGCAACTCGACTTCGACGCTGCCGGTTCGCGCGAGCACCTGCCGCTCGTGCGTTCCAGCAGCAAGTCGAGCTACGTCTCCTTGGCCAGGAAGATGCGCGCGTTCACGATTCAAATCCACGGCCACCATGAAGAAGCAGAGCTCGATACCATCCAGCTCAGCAAAGCCACCGACCTGCAGCGCGCCTCCGTGCGGATGCCCACGATCGTCTCGGTCGATCTGGCCGACTTGCCGGCGGTCCTGGCCGACCCTCCACCCTTCGAAACGAAGGGAGAGCTCCACGCAGCGCTGAACCTGGACATGGATCGCGAGTACTGGGCCCGGGGCCCATTTCATGCGGCGATCAAGGGGCTCCACGTAGCAGCCGGCGGCATCGCCGTGGACGGCGATTTGAAGCTCGATAGCGAACTCCGCTTCAACCCGAAGCTCAAGATCAACCGCTTGCAAGAATTCGTGCTCCGCATGCGAGACATGGCGATGCACGCGGGCAGTCGCTCGCTGAGCGGCTGGTGGATGGACTTGGAGAGTGCTCGCTTGACGTTCTGGAACCAAAATCCACCCGCGTTCGACGGCACGCTCGGCATTCAGGCGCGCGATCTCGGCCCCATCCTCCAAGCACTGGCCGAGAAAGACGTCATCAGTGAGCTGATCCCTGCGTTCACCAGCCTGACCAACTTCAGGGCGTCTACCCGCATTCGTGGCGCGGGCAAAATGACGGACGTGACGCTCGCTTCGGAAAGCAAGGTTTGGGACGCTGCCGGTCGTGTCTTCAAGAACGGCGACAAAACCCAGCTGGCATTCGTGGTCGGCGGACAAGCGGTGTCACTCGGCGTGGCGAGCAATGGCGATGGCTTGGAACTGATGCCGTTCGCGAAGACCGGCTGGCTCAACGATCACCTCCGCCAGTTTCCGAAGCCCATCCTCGAAATGACGCCCGACAAGCCCTGAGCGGCTAGCGCACTTGCTCGAGATTTCTCGGCAATACTCGGGAACAGCTGACGCACCGCTTCGCCGCCCCTGCCCGACCGTTGCACCTTGACCGCTGATTCGGCATGAGCCTACTGCCGTCGCCCGGATAACCAAAGACGACACGCACCCCCCAAGCGGCCAGGCGCTGCAGCAACTAATCGCTGACATTCATGCTGAGCTTCGCACCTTGCCCGAGCTCCCGCGTCGCCCGAGCTCAGCCGTGTTTGGCTGCTTCGAAGCGAGGCAAAAGCGCTTTGGCCTCGTCTTCGCCGATGACCTCTTGCGCCTTGGGGAAGAATTCACTCTCTTCTTCGTCCACGTGCGCTTCGACCAGCGTCACCAAACGCTCGAAGGTCATGCCCCAGCTCGAATCATCGAAGGAAAGCGCGTCCACGGCCGCGATCGCCGCTTCGAGCTCATCGGCCTCGCGCTGGTGTTCGGCGGCGATCCCACTCGTCTCGGCGTATTGCGCGAGCACGGGGTAGACCGCGGTCACCTCACCTCTCTCGTGGGCCAAGAGCTCACGCCGAATCGCCGGGTAGAGCTCGGCGCGCACGCTTTCGTCGGAGCTCATCTTCACGCGCTTCAGCAGGGCGCCGACCTTCCCGTGCTCCTCCATCAGATGCTTGAACACGCCCGTGAGGCCTTTGAACGTGGCTTTGATGTCCTTCACGGCGCCCATCACTTTCGATCCGGTACTATCGACTGAGCTCGGCATGGTGAAATCTCCTTCACCCTTCGCGCGAGCAAGTGACGTGCCTGAGGGGTTTGCCAGATGGCCCGAACGATCTAGCGTCGATTGCTAGCGTGGCCCAGCAGAGGCCTGCAATTCGGCCGAACCTGTGACGCTACGGCGCGACGCAGTGTGGCACGCCGCCCAGGCGCGACACCCATTCGTCTCTCGGCGCTCGCGAAAGCGTCTCACGAACTAGCCCGCAGCGCTCCCGAAAGCGAACGCTCAGGCCACTCTGGTCCCAGCAAACACGAACCGCGTCGAGCTGGGCGACTCGCCGCCGAGTGCCGAGAGGGCGCCCAACGTCGGGCGCTCGACCGAGGCGCGAGCACGTGTTCCACAACCGCGGCGTGCCACCGCCGCTCGGCCCATCGCTCCGGACTACGGAATCTAGACGCGCCATAGCGCGCGATCTCAGGTCGCTGCGATGCCAGGCAGCGGGGATTTGCCCGAAAAATCCGGGTCCCCGAAGCCTTTGTAGTCGGTGATGCCAAACGCCTCGAGCACGTTCAAGAGTACCCGCTCATGGCGATTGGCGGCTCCGCCACCCGCGTTCAGGTAGCGACCACCCGCGGCTTGCTTCAAATACCCGCCTGCGCCACCAGCCAGCACGAAGCGCATGTCGTTCATGTCGTGGTTCACGGCATCGCCCATGTCACGTGCCCAAAGCACGAGTGTGGAGTCGTAGAGCGTGCCACTCCCGCCATCCGGATCCGGCTTGGTCTTGAGGCTGTTCACCACGTTGGCAAATTGCGTTGCGAGCCACGCTTCGAAGGCGATCAGACTCTTGAAGTTCTCACCGGACCCGGAGTGAATGAAGCCGTTGTGCTGGTCGCCTTGCAGGTTCGGCAAATCTACCTGTAGCCCTTGGTCGCTGCCGAATTGAATCACGCCCACGCGCGTGATGTCGCAGGCCAAGGCGTTGACCAGGATGTCCAGGTGCAAGAGATCGTTGGCGATCGCAGGATGAGTGCCGGTCGAGTCCTTCGGCTTCGCCAGCCCAGCACAGGCTTTGGCAGCGTTCGGGTTCCCACCGCCTCCACCACTGCTGCTGCTCGCCATCAGCTTGTTCTCGAGCGTGTGGATCGAATCGAGGTGCGCGTCGAGCTTGGCTTTTTCGGTAGCTCCGAGACGGCCTTGTAGGCTCGTGATCTCGCCGGACACGAGCTTGAGAATGCTCTGCCGACGCTTGAGCGCGGCATCTGGTGCGGGCGTGGTGCCGGTGGTCGGCGTGCTGGTGCTACCAGTGCTCAACCCGCCGAACGCGGTGGCGAACGCCGACGCCGGTGAGGCGATCGGCGCGACCGCTTTGCCAGCACGATAGGACAGGGTCACGCCGCCCGTGGTATCGGCGCCGAGCACGAGCGAAGCGAGCGGTCGATTGATGCCGCTCTTGACCAGCTTGTCGGCGACGAATTGATCCACCGAGATCGCCGGCACGACCACGTTGTTCACGGCGAAGTAGCCGTTGCCTTGGCCAGTGAGCCCGGCATTCGAGCCGTGACCTTCACCCGGGTGGCCAGCGGGGCAACCTTCCACGAGCAGCACGTTGTCCTTGATCGCGCTGAGTGGCTGCGTCATGGCGCTCCACGCGCTGATCGTCTCCCCGGAGACAGTGGGCTTCCAGGCGTCGGGCTTGGTGCCCATCGTGCAAAATACCAGCAAGCGCTTGGCTTGCTTGGTCGTGCCTGCGCGCGTCGTGCCTTCCCGCAGCATCGCAGCGAACGGTGCGAGCAAGAGGCCCGCACTGGCACTCAGGGTCAATTGTCGGCGACTGAGCTTGTGCATGCGAATTCCTGGGGCCTCACTGATCTTTGACGCGCGCGGTGAAGTTCGGGGATTTGAGGATGCCCATCAACACACCCTGGAGTGAGTAAGATTTGCTGGCCGCTTCAGTGCGAATGGCGTCGTACGTGCAGCTGTCTTGCGCCCAGCTCGCGCTGCCGAACGCGTAATACGACCAGTAGCGAACCAAGCACTTCTTCACTTCGTCGCTCTGGGAGAGGTAGGCTTGAAGACCGTTGTTGTCGCTGGCGAGGCCGTCGATGGCGATATCCCCGTCCTTGGCAGCGTAGATGGTGCCCGTGGCATCGATCGTCACGCCATTTTCTTGGTCGCGATGATTGCCGAAACCATCATAGTGCTCGAATGCGACGCCGATCGGATCCATCAGCTTGTGGCAGCCGTAGCAGGGCTGATGATCCGGTGCCGCGTGGCCTTCGAGATACTGGTCACGGGTCGTCTTCAAATCGGTACGGGGCGTGAACTTGGTGTCGAGGCCCGCGGGCGGAGCCGGCACGTCTTGACACAGCAGCCGTGAACGCACCAGATGCCCGCGCTGAGTGGGCGACGACGTGTCCGCGCGCGCGTAGCCGATGAGGATGCTCTGCTGCGTCAAGATCCCGCCGTTCGCGCGAAACAGGTCGCCCACCGTGTTGCCGGTGGAGCCGCCCCAGACGCCCAAGATCAATTGCCGGGTCTGCATGGCCATCTGGTCGCGCTGATCGGTAGACAGCTTCTGTACGTTGTCGTCTTTGACGTTGGTGTACAGCCGATCCAGCCCGAGCCAACCGCCCATGAAATTCATCAGCGCGTCTTGCGCGACGGGCAGCGCGAGCAGGCGATCGGCTTGGCTCTTCACCATGTCGGCCACGGGCGTGTTGTTGGTTTGCGCTGCATCGGCAGCCTTCAGCAGCGTGTCATCTGGCATGCTGCCCGTGAGCAGATACGACAGGCTGCTCGCGACCTCGTAAGGAGTGAGAGTAAAGGTCGGGCCGCTGGCACCGACCGCGCCGATCTCGCTCCGGTACAGGAAGTTCGGCGACTGCAGCATGGCGGAAATGACGGCGGACACGCCTGCGTCGAACGAAGCCTCCGCCATGAACAAGTCACGATAGGGCGCGATCTCATCGCTCCCTACCGCCCTGCGGAACGCCTTGCGCCCGAAGCCCTGAATGAACTTTTGAGCGCAATCAGTGCTGAGCGTGCTGCACTGTTGCGTGAACTGCGTCAGCGCTGCGGGCTTGTTCGTGACTGCCCAATCGGCCACGGCTTCGGCGTTCGTCATCAACTGGTCGGCGTTCAGGTCCTGAACGAGCAGCGTGGCCGAGTCGACGGTGAAGCCGAGCACGCGCGAATCGTTGAACACCGGAGCAACTGGGACGCTCTTGTCACCGAACAAGTCCACGATCGATGCCGCGAATTCGCTGGCCGTGAGTCGTCTGAGAACGCGAGGGCCGGGCGTGTCCTTGTTTGCACAGGAACTTTCGACCGGCAGCGCCGACGGGCCCTGTGCATTCGCTCCGCCGCCAACGACGCCCGGTTGTTGCCCGCCCGCTTGCCCATTGCCCGGAAGCTGCCCAGCGCCACCGCTCGGTGCGCCGTCGTTCCCGCGCTGATTCGGCGCGCCGCCGATCGAGCCCGAAACGCACGCGAAGGTCAGCGCGAGCGTACCGATCGCGCTGAGGAAACCGAGCCGGGCAGAGAAAAATGAGCTCTTCCGCTCCAAACGCCGATCCATAGTCACTATCGCAGGCTACCACGTGTAGAGCGACTGGCGAGCAGCGGTGTTCATCTTCCAGGGTGATTGATGCGGGCAACGATCCTTCCAATGTAGGCTTCTCTCATCTATCCGGCATCTACCCGGCATTTCTCGTGTGTTGAGCACGTGTCTCCAGCACGTGCGTCGCTTAGCGAGCAACCGGGTCGACACTCACGCTCGAAAGTTGCACCCATCTTGCTCGGCGAGCCACGCACATCTGCAGCAGCGCACACGGAAGCGATCGGGGCGATCCCGGAAAAATGTGCTCTCGCGCGAAGAGATCGCCTGCTCGATGCGTGGGTCGGGTACCGCTCGTGCATAGCCATCGGTGTTGGCGTCAGCAACAGTAAGACGCGCCGTCTCAGAGCGCGTTAATGACGTGTGCAAAATTGCC
>DASSMT010000008.1:0-12731 GCA_035688655.1 Polyangiaceae bacterium
CTGGGCGAGAGCAACCGCGATGCGACGCGCGAGCTGGCCGACCGCCGCGCTAGCCTGGCTCGCACCGAGCAGCGCATCGCGCACCTGATCCGGTTCATCGCGGACGGGGACAGCTCCGAATACGTCGTCACAGCGCTCCGCGACCTCCAGGCCCAAGCTCGCTCCGAAAAGGCGGCCATCGCAGCCCTGGAGGCTCGAGGAGCAGCGCCGATCTCCCTGCCTACGCCGGCCGAAGTGGCGGCCCGCGCGCTCAATCTCAAGCGGCTCTTCGACGGCAATCCGCTCGAAGTCCGCGAGGCCCTGCGCCGCTACTTTGTCGACGGCCGCATCGTGCTCACCGTCGCGCCCGAAGGGCACTACGTCGCCGAGGGCCGCTTCCTGCCACTCGTCGCTTTGATCGATCCCGCGCTCGACTCGGCGCCCGATTGGGGGCGCCGAGCCTCGCGGTACTTTGATGGTTGCGCGGGGAGGATTTGAACCTCCGACCTTCGGGTTATGAGCCCGACGAGCTACCAGGCTGCTCCACCGCGCGTCAGAAGGAGGCGTAAAGTACTCACGGGGAGCCAACTGTCAAGCGTTCCGAATTCTTTTGTGATTTTGCTGGGTTGAGGCTTGAAAATGCCTCGTTTCGGAGGGGGTGGGGCTCGGCTCGCCGACCAAGGACGTCGGGAGCCCCCATTGTGCGTGCTCGGCTCCGCCCCATCGGGTAAGTAATTCTGGCCGATGCTCACGATGAAGACGAAGTACGCGCTCAAGGCACTCGCCTTGCTCGCCTCGGCCGATCACACCGAGCCGATGCTGATCGCGGACATCGCCGAGCGCGAGGGCATTCCGAAGAAGTTTTTGGAGCTCATCCTGCGTGAGCTGAAGCAGCACGGCATTCTCGACAGCCGTAAGGGCCGCGGCGGCGGTTATCTGCTGCGGAGGCGTCCGGAGGACATCAAGCTTGCCACCATCATTCGCATTTTGGACGGTCCGCTCGCGCCCGTGCCCTGTCTGAGCCAAACCGCGTATCGGCGCTGTGATGGCTGTCAGGACGAGCGCACTTGCGGCATCCGTTTGGTGCTGAAGGAGATGCACGAATCGACCCTGCGCGTGCTCGAGGGCACGTCGCTTGCGGACGTCGCGGCGAAGGTGAGGGAAGCGGCGGCCGGAGCGAAGCCGGTGATGCGGTACTCCATCTAGGCGACTCGCCCGCACGTTTCGAATTCGAACCGTGTTTTTCGATGAGCAGGGGGTGACCCTGCGGGGAGGCTGGATGGGGGCGCCCGCTATCCAGCAGCGCACCTCGCATGGCGGCCGAGTTCCCAGCGCGGCGCGTGAAAATCGGGTCAGTCGCGGGCAAAAGTCTATTAACGTAGACAAGACGCTTTTTTGGTGTAGTGTCCGTTCCGTCTCGAGCTGGAAATTCGACGGATGACTGTTCTTACGTTGCCTGGTGCCGGCGCATTGGCGCTTTCGGTGCGGGCCAAGGCGTTGGTTTTCGAGGATCCGAAGTCGCTGGCGTTGCTTTCGCGTGTGCGTGAGTTCGCGCCGCGGCCGGTGAGTGTTTTGATTTCGGGGGAAACGGGCACGGGGCGCGAGCTCGTCGCGCGGCACTTGCACGAATTGAGTCCGCGCGCGGGGCGGCCTTTTTTGGCGGTGAACTGCAGCGGGTTTTCGCAGGACGCGGCGGATGCCGAGCTGTTCGGGCACGAAAAGGGCGCGTTTCAGGGCGCCACGAGCGCCAAAGCGGGCTGGCTCGAGGCGGCCCATGGCGGCACTCTGTTTTTGGACGAGATTGGCGATCTGTCACCGAGGGTGCAGCAGAAGTTATTGCGCGTGTTGTCTGCGGGTGAGCTGCTGCGCGTCGGCGCTGACGAGCCCACGCCGGTCGACGTGCGCGTGGTCGCCGCCACCAATGTCGATTTGGCGCAAGCGGTGTTCGCGGGGCGTTTCAATCGGGAGCTCTTGCAAGCCTTGAGCGGCGCCACGCTGGAGCTTGCGCCGCTGCGCGAGCGCAAAGGCGATATTTTGCCTTTGGCGCGGCATTTTTTGGAATTCTATCGGCAGCGTTTGGAGCTCGGTCCGACCGAGCTCGGCGCAGAGGCTGCGGCGCGCTTGCTCGAGCATTCTTGGCCGGGGAACATTCGTGAGCTGGAGAACGCCATGCATCACGCGCTCTTGCTCTGCCACGGCGCGCAGGTGACCGCCGAAGACTTGCGCTTGAGCGCGCTCGACTCGAACCCCGTTTCGGCGGCGCGTCCGGCCGTAGCCAATGGCGCTCACGACGCCTTGGAGCAAGCGCTGCTCGAGCTGTTCGATCAAGATCTGCCCAATCTGTTCGAGCGCATCGAAAGTGCCGTACTGAAGACGGCCTATCACTATTGCTCGCACAATCAGCTGCAGACCGCGCGCTTGCTCGGGATCAGCCGCAACGTGGTGCGCGCGCGCTTGATTCAGTTCGGCGAGATTGCGGGTTCAATCCGTGGCTCGCGCCACGCCCAACAAAGTCGAGCGCCCGAGGCTCGGGAAATTACGGGGTAACATGGCATTCGATAGCGTCGAAGCGGCGATCTCGGCCATTGCCAAAGGTGAGATCGTCGTGGTCGTGGACGACGCCGCGCGCGAAAATGAGGGCGATCTGATCCTGGCCGCCGAGCACGCAACGCCAGCAAAGCTCGCGTTCATGATCCGGCATACGAGCGGCGTCATCTGCGCCACCTTGCCGGCAGAGCGAGCGCGCGATTTGGGGCTGCCGCTGATGGTGGCCGACAATACCGAATCGATGCGCACCGCGTTCACGATCTCTGTGGACGTCGTGGCGGGCACCAGTACCGGGATCTCCGCCGCCGATCGCGCCGCAACCTTGCGCGCGCTGGCCGATCCCTTGCGCAAAGCCAGCGATTTTGCGCGACCCGGGCACATCTTTCCGCTGCGTGCGCGTGAGGGCGGCGTGCTGCGCCGTGAAGGGCACACCGAGGCCGCGAGTGATTTGGCGCGCTTGGCAGGGCTTGCTCCGGTCGGCGTGTTGGCAGAGCTCGTGAACGACGACGGCAGCATGCAGAGCCCCGAGCAGGTCGCGCGTTTTGCCAAAGAACACGGGCTCCGTCGCATCAGCATCGCGGATTTGATCGCCTATCGCCGGCGCACGGAGGTGCAGGTCGTGGCGGTGGCGGACGCGCGTTTGCCGACTCGGCATGGCGTGTTCAGCGCGCGCGTGTATCAGGGAGTGCTGGACGGCATCGAGCACATCGCGCTCGTGCGCGGTGATGTGCGCGGGGCGCAGAACGTGCTGGTGCGCGTGCATTCTGAGTGCCTCACGGGCGACATATTCGGCAGTACGCGCTGCGATTGCGGCAGCCAGCTCGACTCGGCATTGGAGAAGATCGCGGCCGCGGGGCAAGGCGTGGTGGTCTACTTGCGCGGCCACGAGGGGCGCGGCATCGGCTTGACCAGCAAGATGCACGCTTACAAATTGCAAGACCAAGGGCGCGACACCGTGCAGGCAAACCTCGATCTCGGGTTGCCCGTCGATTCCCGCACCTACGATGTCGGCGCGCAAATTCTGACCGATCTGGGCGTGACCACGATCCGCTTGATGAGCAAGAATCCGGCCAAATTCAAGGAGCTGGAAGGTTACCAATTGCGTATCGTGGAGCGCGTGCCATTGCTCACGAGGCCCACACAAGAAAACATTGCCTACCTCAGCGCCAAGCAATTGAAGCTGGGCCATACGCTCGGCGTGCTGCCCTGCCGAGTGCCCGCCAGCTGAGCCGCGCCGCTCGATTGACGAGCGAGCGCCGTGGTCCAATAGTTCAGGGACAAGTTGTCGAGTCGGCTGTCGTGAATCCGGGCGCTGCTGCGCCCTCTGAACCCAACATTTGGGTCATTCCCGGCTTTCGTGAATTCATGACCAGCATGGTCTTGGTCACGCTGGCCAATCAGATCCAAGGCACGGTCGTCGCGTACCAGATCTACGAGCTCACTCGTGATCCGCTGTCGCTCGGGGCGGTGGGGCTGGCCGAGGCGTTGCCGTTCATCGCGTTCGCGCTGTTTGGGGGCCACGTGGCCGACGCGCGCGATCGCCGGCGTGTCTCGCTCGCTGTGCTGTATGTCATGGTCGCGGTTTCGGCCGGTTTGTTGCTGCTCTCGCTGCAGCACGGCGCGCTCGGGGCCGTGCGCCACAAGCTGCTGATTTATTCGGCAATCGTGATCTTGGGCGTGTGCCGTAGCTTCTTGCAGCCGGCCCGCGCCGCGTTGAACGCGGAGCTGCTACCGCCAGCGCTGTACGCCAAAGCCATCGCCATTCGCACCAGCTTCTTTCAATTGGCGATGTTCGCAGGGCCTGCCGGTGGCGGCCTCCTATATGCCGCAGTGGGTCCGCACGGCGCGTACCTGAGCGCTGGGCTGCTCTTGCTCGGCGCTTGGTTCGCCATGTACCGCGTGCCCAAAGTGCGTCCTCTGCAAGCGCAGAAGAGCCCCCTGTCGGTGGTGCACAGCATTCGCCAGGGCTTTGGCTACTTGGCCAGTGATCGCTTGCTGCTCTCCGCGCTGCTGTTGGATTTGTTTGGTGTGCTGTTCGGTGGCGCCACCGCGCTCTTGCCGGTGTTTGCCAATGAGATTCTGGCCGTGGGTTCACGCGGCTTCGGCATGCTGCGCGCTGCGCCCGCGCTGGGCGCGCTGGCTGCGTCCATCTTTCTCGCGGCCCGCCCGCCCTTGCGCCGCGCGGGGCCCACCTTGTTGATCTCTACGGCGGGCTTCGGGCTGGCCATCATCGGCTTTGCGCTGTCCAAGAGCTTCGGTCTTTCGCTCGGCTTGCTCGCCGCCAGCGGCGCGCTCGACATGGTGAGCGTCGTGGTGCGCAGCACCCTGCTGCAACTGCGCGTACCGGGCCACCTGCTCGGCCGCGTCGCCTCCATCAATCAGATCTTCATCGGTTCCTCGAACGAGATTGGCGCCTTCGAATCGGGCGTGGCCGCGCGCCTGTTGGGCGTGATTCCGTCGGTCGTATTCGGCGGCGGAATGACCCTGCTCGTCACGGGCGCCACAGCTTGGCTGGGCCCGGAACTCAGGCGGCTGCGCAGGCTCGATCAAGTGTCGACGTGAACTCAGAGCGACGGACAATGGCGTCGCTCGAGCCGATGTGGGAGGATGCGGGCGATGCCGTCGTCCGGGCTGAGCGATCTCGATTTGGCTGCGCTGCCGATCTTCCCCCTGCCCAATGTGGTGCTTTTTCCGGGCGGGCTGTTGCCGCTCCACGTGTTCGAGCCGCGCTACCGTGAGCTCGTGCGGCAGGTGCTCGCAGGGCGCAAGCTCATGGGCATCGTGCGCTTGAAGCCGGGCTTCGAAGCAGACTATGAGGGCCGGCCCCCGGTGTTCGACGTGTGCGGCGTGGGCGCGGTGATCGACTCCGTGGAGCACCCCGATGGCCGCTTCGATATCACGCTGCGCGGTCTGGCACGCGCGCGCATTCTGGAAGAGCTGCCCCCGACGCGCGCCTTTCGTGAAGTTCGCCTGCAAGAACTGAGCGACGGCTTCTCGGACGCCAGTGTCACCAGCGCGTGGCAGCGCAAACTGATCTCACTCTGGTCGAATTTGGCGCCCCATCTGCCTGAATCCGTGCGCGATCTGCGCGCGCTCACCCGCGGCGCCGAAGGCGCGGGTGCCTACGCCGATCGCCTGGCGGCGGCGTTGGTCGGCGATCCAGACACGAGCCAGCGCCTGCTCGCCGAAACCGACCCCACCGAGCGCCTGCGCCTGCTCGCTGAAAAGCTGCAACAAGTCCACGACAGCGTCGCGCCTCCCAGCGCCGCGCGCCGCACCGAGCTCAACTAGGTTACACGTAGCAACCCAGTACCGGCGCCTTTGACACCGCTGCCGGCTTCCAACTCGAGGCACATTGAGCTCTCCCTCTCACTCGTCCGCGACGCCGAAGGCTATGACGGTTGCGCCGTGGCGCGTGACCATCAATCCCCTCAGCATCCTGCCCACGTCTGCAGCGGTCGTGCGAATAGATTTCTCTATTCGCAAATCGAGCTGAGGCGTGGCTTCTCGCGGCGCGTCGCGAATAGATTTCTCTATTCGCAAATCGCGCCCGCGGTCGCTGCGGCTCAGCGAATCGATTTCTCTGCACACAAATTCAGCGCGTAAGCCGGCCCTCGGTAACGCGCTGTTCGCCGGGGCATGAGTGGGGCGAAAAGCTGCGCCAGCAACAGCGCTGTGACTGACCCGCGGCGGCGAATCCCGGCTTGTTTTCGTTCTGTCCACGGGAGTAGAAGTGTCGCCAGCCATGACTCACGCACAGCCCTCTTTCGGAGCGTCGCGTCGCCAAGTGTTGGTCCACACCCTGAGCACGGGTTTCGCGCTGGCAGTCACGCCCATCGCGGCTTCAGCGCTCAGCACTGATAGCGACGGGCTTTCGGCCGGCGAAATCGAGATCGCGACCAGCGCCGGCGAGATCCCGGGTTATCGCGCGCGGCCGCTCGAGCCCAAGGGCAAGCTGCCCGTGGTCTTGGTGGTGCATGAGATCTTCGGCGTGCACGAGCACATCAAGGACGTGTGCCGGCGCTTCGCCAAAGCGGGCTACTACGCGATTGCGCCGGAGCTGTTCGCGCGTCAGGGCGACGTTACGAAGCTGACTGACTTCAAGGAGATCTTCAGCAAGGTCGTGTCCAAGGTGCCCGACGCGCAGGTGTTTTCGGACTTGGACGCCGCGCTGGCCTTTGCCAAAAAGGATCCGCACGCGGATGTTTCGAAGGCGGGAATTACGGGCTTTTGTTGGGGTGGGCGCATCGTGTGGCTGTACGCCGCCCAGCAACCGGCGCTCAAAGCCGGGGTCGCTTGGTACGGCAAGATCACGGGCGAGAAAGGCGAGCTGCACCCGCGTTTTCCGGCGGATGTCGTGGCGCAATTGAAAGCTCCCGTGCTCGGGCTGTATGGCGCAAAGGACCAGGGGATCCCCGTCGATACCGTGCGGCAACACGCGCAGGCGCTGGCTGCGTCGTCGAACCCGGCCGCCAAGGCCTCCAGCATTCACCTCTATCCAGAGGCGGGTCACGCCTTCTTCGCTGATTACCGGCCGAGTTTCCACAAGGAATCCGCCGAAGATGGTTGGAAGCGCGCGCTCGATTGGTTCAAAACTCACCACGTCAAATGAAGATCAAACCCCTCGGCCGCACGGGCCTCAAAGTCAGCGAAATTTGCCTGGGTACGATGACCTTCGGCAATCAGTGCGATGAAGCGACTTCGTTCGCGATCATGGACAAGGCCTACGAAGCCGGCGTGTTCTTCTTCGATACAGCAGATGTGTATCCACTGGGTGCGACGCCCGAAATCCGCGGCAGCACGGAGACAATCGTCGGCAAGTGGATCGCCGAGCGCAAGCTGCGCGACAAAATCGTGCTGGCCAGCAAATGCCGCGGTCAGATGGGGGAGGGGCCGAATGACGTGGGTCTGTCGCGCAAGCACATCATTTCTGCGATTGAAGCCAGTCTGCGCCGACTGAAAACGGACTATCTCGACCTGTACCAAACGCATCAACCCGATCCCGAAACGCCGATCGAAGAAACCCTGAGCGCGCTCGATGATTTGCTGCGAAGAGGCTTGGTTCGCTACGTCGGGTGCAGCAATTATCCCGCGCATTTATTGGGCAAAGCGCTGTGGACCAGCGACAAGCACGGCTACGCGCGGTACGAGAGCAACCAGCCGCGCTACAACATTTTGTATCGCGAGATCGAGAACGAAATCGTGCCCCTGTGCCGGGCTGAGGGGCTCGGTCTGATCGTGTACAACCCGCTCGCGGGCGGCTTTCTGACCGGCCGATATCGACCCGGCCAAGAGGTCGCTGCGGGTACGCGCTTCTCACTGCACCAAGCGGGCAAGTTTTATCAGCAGCGCTACTGGCAGAGCGCGCAGTTCGAAGCCGTCGAGAGCCTGAAACAGTTCTTCGGCGAACGCGGCCGCTCGTTGACGGAGGTCGCGTTGGCCTGGGTTTTGGCACAACCGGGCATCACCTGCGCGATCGTGGGCGCGAGCCGCGCCGAGCAACTGGAGCAGAGCTTGCCTGCAATCGCCATCCAACTGAACGCCGAGGAACTCGCGTTCTGCGATCGAATTTGGTTCGATTTGCCGCGGCTGAAAGACCCGACTGTGGCTTTGCGCTGAACGTCCGTTAGCGACATCTTGCCCTCTCACTTAGCGGAGAAAACATCCGCGCTCAGGCGTTCTGCAATTGCGCCACGCCGCGCATCCGGGCAAATGTCTCCGGCGCGCGGGGGCCAATCACCGCGCCATTGGAGAAGCAACAGATGTCCGGACCCAACCCCACGCTCGGCGCGCCCGCGGCACGCCAGCTTGCAAACACTACCAAAACTCCGCCGCAATGGATCGGCACGACGCCGCGTTGGCTCGTCAGTTTGTTGCCGTGGGCCCCGGTCGAAGCCGGCACTTACCGCGTCAACAAGGTCAAAGAAGGCGGCGACGACAACATCGGTATCGAGTGCAGTCCGAGCGACGGCGACCCGCTGCCCAAGGCCTTCATCGACTACGAAGAGCACCCGCGTGAATACACGCTGAGCACCGTCACCTCCACGCTCGAAGTGCAAACCCGCATCTCGGATTTGTATCGCAGCCCGATGGACCAGGTGCGCGAGCAACTCGCGGTGCTGGTCGAAATGGTGAAAGAGCGCCAAGAGCGCGAGCTGATCAACAACCCGAACTACGGCCTGCTCAGCCACATCATCCCGTCTCAGAAGATCTCCACCCGCAAGGGTCCGCCCACGCCGGACGATCTGGACGAGCTCATCACCAAGGTCTGGAAGGAGCCGGCGTTCTTCCTCGCGCACCCGAAAGCGATCGCCGCGTTCGGCCGTGAGTGCACGCGCCGCGGTGTTCCGCCACCAACGACCACGCTGTTCGGTTCGCCGTTCTTGACCTGGCGCGGTCTGCCGCTGATCCCGAGCGACAAGCTGGACGTGTACAAGAACGACGCGGGTCAGGACGTCAGCAACATCCTCTTGCTCCGCACGGGCGAGAAGAAGCGCGGCGTCGTCGGCCTGTTTCAGCCGGGCGTGCCGGGTGAGGTGAGCCCGAGCTTGTCCGTGCGTTGGATGGGCATCAACGAGCGCGGCGCGGCTTCCTACTTGATATCGCTGTATTGCTCGGCCGCTGTGCTCGCCAATGACGCGATTGCAGTCCTGGAAAACGTAGATGTCTGCAGCTACCATGAGTACAAGTGATCCGACCCGCGGAGTGACCTCACTCGAAGCGGCCACACCCCCTTCGAGCGCGGGCTCCGCCCTAGATTTCGCGGCGATGGTGGGAGAAGTCTCCCGCATCGCCAACGAGCTCTTTGCGAACATGCCCGGCGGAGCTCCGTCGGGCGAGGTTCCGCCGGCGTCGCTGGCAACGCCCGGTGTCGGCGCGCTTTCGCCGGAGGGGATCGCGCCTCCGGTGCCCGCACCGGTGCCGGGGCCTTTGCCCCCTCCGCGCGTCGGACCCAGCGCCGCTTCCGTCGGCGGCGGCGGGCTCTCGGGGGCAGCGACGCAGCCGCCCGTGCCCGGCTTCCTCCATGCGCCGCCTTTGCCCGTTAGTCCCCTGCCCAAAGAGGCAGACGTGCGCCCCGCGCCCACGCTCGTGGCCGAGCTGCTCGGCGCGCCGAGCCCGCTCGAGATCATGCTCAGTGCGGACTCGCGCACTCCCAGCGCCACTCCTTATTTCTTGGAGCACGCCGGGCTGCCCAATGCTCCCGCAGGCGCTCCCATCGCGCCCGTGTCCGCGCCCAGCTCGCCGCCTTCGGTTCCCGGGTTTCCCGGTGGCACCCTGCCGCCCGCCCCGAATTTCGGGAGCATCGTCAATGGCCCTTCGTCCGCGCTGCCCGGCGTGGCCGCGCCCGCCCCGTTGCCGTTTGCGCCGTCCGTCCCGTCCGAGAACGCCACGCCCGAGGCCATCGCGCGTCCAGCGCTGTCCAGCGCGGTCGTGCCGAGCGAAGGCTACAGCCCGGAGCTCGTGCCCGACCTCGGCAGCTCGCGTGGCATCTTCGACGCCCACGCCATCAAACGAGATTTTCCGATCTTGGAAGAGCGCGTGCATGGCACGAAGCGCCTGATCTGGCTCGATAACGCCGCTACCACGCAAAAGCCGCGCGCGGTGATCGAGCGCTTGAGCTACTTCTACGAGCACGAAAACTCCAACATTCACCGCGCCGCGCACACGCTCGCGGCGCGCGCGACCGACGCCTACGAAGGCGCGCGCGAGCGCGTGCGGCGCTTCCTCAACGCGTCTACTGCGAAAGAGATCGTCTTCACGCGCGGCGCAACCGAAGCCATCAATTTGGTGGCCAAGAGCTGGGGCGCTCGCAACATCAAAGCCGGCGACGAAATCGTGCTGACGGTGCTCGAGCACCACGCCAACATCGTGCCGTGGCAGCAATTGGCCGCGGAAAAAGGCGCAAAGCTCCGCGTCGCTCCGGTCGATTCACGCGGCCAAATCATCCTCGAAGAGTACGAGAAGCTGTTCAATTCGCGCACGCGCATCGCTTCTTTCACGCAAGTGTCGAATGCGCTCGGCACGATCACGCCGGCGCGCGAGATGGTCGAAATCGCGCATCGCCACGGCGCGCTCGCCTTGGTCGATGGCGCGCAAACGGTCTCGCACCAGCCCGTCGACGTGCAATCCCTCGACGCTGATTTCTACGTCTTCTCCGGTCACAAGGTGTTCGGCCCGACCGGCATCGGCGCGCTGTTCGGCCGCGCCGCGGTGCTCGAGCACATGCCGCCCTGGCAAGGCGGTGGCAACATGATCGCGGATGTTACATTCGAAAAGACAGTGTACCAGCCGCCGCCCTTCCGCTTCGAAGCCGGCACCGGCAACATCGCGGACGCGGTCGGCCTGGGCGCGGCCATCGACTATGTGCTGGGCATTGGCCTGGAAAACATCGCGCGCTACGAGCACGAGCTGCTGGTCTACGCGACCGAAGGGCTGTGCCGCATCCCCGGCCTGACGCTGATCGGCACGGCGCCGAACAAAGCCGGCGTCTTGTCCTTTGTCCTAGACGGCTGGCGCACGGAAGACGTGGGCGCCGCGCTGGACAAAGAAGGCATCGCCGTCCGCTCCGGCCACCACTGCGCCCAGCCCATTTTGCGCCGCTTCGGCCTGGAAGCGACGGTGCGTGCCTCGCTCGCACCCTACAACACCAAAGAAGACATCGACGATTTGGTGGCTGCTGTCACCCGTCTCCAGTCGCCATAATTCTAACAATTCCGAGCGGTTTGCCTCGCGCGGACCGCGCTTCCTTTGTCCATCGAAAGAGCGCGCTGTCTTTCTGCGCTTGCGCGACGTCCGAGGTCTCTTATAATGGACTTCGTGATCAAGACGTTGTCGCCCGAACAGGCTCAGGAACTGATTACTCGCGGTGATTGCGAAGTCATCGACGTGCGCGAACCGCGCGAATGGTCGCGGGGGCATCTGCCCGGCGCGCGTTTGGTGCCCTTTGACCGGCTGCGCCAAAGCCCCAAGTCGACCCTCACCCGAGACAACGTGATCTTCGTTTGCGCCGCCGGCGTGCGCAGCCAAGCCGCCGCGAAAGTTGCCGAAGAGTCCGGCTTCTCCAACGTGTACAACCTGAGCGGCGGCACCCGCAGCTGGGTGAACGCGGGCTACAAGCTCGTCGTCGGTGAGTGAGCTGGTGATTGGGTTTGGGCAAGCGGGCGCGGCGCCCATTGCCCGTCGCGTAGCCCGGATTGCGTCCGCCGGGCAAGCGTCGCGCAGATCGTCTATTGTAACGACGCACTAGAGCCCAGCTTCGGCGCACCGGTGTTGCCGGCGATTCGGCCGGTCACTCAGGGCTGATTCGGCGCTGTAACGCAGCCCGACTCGACGCATGGTTGATGCTGGCGATTCGGCGCCGTAACGAAAGGCCGATTCGACGCGCGGCTGAGGCCGGCGATTCGGCGCGCGGCTGAGGCCGGCGATTCGGCGAAGCCCGAGGGCTCGCTCCGTCGTTCGAATTGCGATTCGAATTGCGAATAGACTTCTCTACACGCCAATGCGGGGGGTGCCTGGCTCTGACGGGTTTGCGAATCGACATGCTCTACATGCAAAGCAGCACGCGATGCCGACGCGCTCGGCGTGTTGAGCGCCTGGTGGAGCGCGAGCTACGCGCCGAGCACGCGGTTCGCGTAGCTCATCACCAAGTACATGGTGAGATGCGTGCTGCCCGGATTGCGATAAGCGTGCGGCACGTCGGCTTCGAAAAAAATGGCGTCGCCCGTGCTGAGCTGATGTCGAGCCTTGCCGACCGTGAGTTCGAGCTCACCGCTGGTGACGACCAGGTTCTCTGTGGTCCCGACCGGGTGCGGATCGGCGTCTTCCACCGAGTGCGGAGCCAGATTCAGCTCGTAAAACTCAACGTTGCGCGGCTCGTCGAACGGGAAGAGCGCACGCGAGGTGAAGCTGCCATCGTGCGATGTGAGCAATTTGGCTCGATCGCGCAGCACGATGACCGTGCTCGTCGCCGCGTGCTCGGTGATCAAGGTCGCAAACGAGACGTCGAGGGCGCGCGCGATCTTCCAGACCACGTTGATCGTGGGCGTGCTGTGCCCGAGCTCGATCTGCCCGAGCATTGCCCGGCTGACCCCGGAAGCTTTGGCCATGCGCTCCAACGACAAACCACGTTTGACTCGCAAACGACGCAGGTTGGCGCCGACGATGGGCGTCAGATCGGCGTGGGTCTCGGCTGATTCGTCTGGTAC
>DASSMT010000070.1:0-35624 GCA_035688655.1 Polyangiaceae bacterium
CCTTGCCATCCGCGCGAAGTTGCGCGGCGAGGCCGAAGCGGCGCACGCCGGGCGCGAGCACCGCAGCGTTTTGCGCGAGCTGTTCGGGATCGATCAGCTCACCCACGTACGAACAGCTCCCACCCCGCGACGCGTGCCGGCGTTGCACCTCGCGCACGAGGGCGTCATGCATGGCGGTCACGGCCAGCTCGGAGGTTGGAACCGGCGCGGCCAGATAGGCGGCGAGGCCCGCTTCTGCAGCGACTCGGTAGATGTCGTCCGAGACCGGTTCACTCAAACCGCGTTTCGCACGCAAGGCCAGAAACGCCGCCTGGAGCTCACTGGCGTTGTGCGGCATTGACTCGGCAGCGGCACGACGAGCAAAGAGCAGCGTGTAGACCAAGGCGCTGTGTGCAGGCACGGCGGCGATGCCAACATGCGTGAATTGCGGCCCGAGCATCACCGCGCGGTGCCCCGGGCTGTTCATCAAGGAGTCATGCGCGTTCTCGGGGGTGTCGGCCTGCGCAATGTTCTCACCATAAGCCGACACCACGACTCCGGCACGACGCAAGCGCGCTTCTGGATCGCCGGCCGTGGGCGACACGTGCCCGAAGTAATCATGTCCGGCCATGTCCGTCGAATGGGCGAAAGCGACGTCGCGCAGCGCTTCGTCCGGTGCGAGCGCCGCCAAGCCAGCCGATGCACGCGACTGATTGAGTAGCTCGAGCAAGCGCGCTTCACTCTCGGCAGGCGTTGCTGCACGGCCAACGACGCGCACGCTTCCCGGCGTGACTTCGCCTACGGATAGCGGAACGTTGGCGACGATCACGGGTCCGGTGTCGCCGTCACCCATCACCTCCAGCTTGTAAATGCCGTTGGTCGCGAACGAGAACCTGGCGAGCACCGCGCGCGAGGGCATGACTCGTTGCTCCACGCTGCCGTCCGGCTTGGTCAGAAACACGCGCGCAAAAGCAAAGCGGGGGCCCACCTCTCCGCTCAGATCCACGCTCTCATTTATGGAAAAATGGCTGGCAAATGGCGCGAGCGACAGCTCCACATTGCCGAACACGACCGCCGCAGCACGCCCGTCCGGCGTCACGTTGATCCCATAGCGCGTGATCGGCATGTTGGCCGGCACGCGGCTGATCGCGTCGCGCCAAAGCTTGTTCTGGGCAGAGCCAATTTCGAAGCCCGCCATCGAAAGCACCACGCCCGCGAAGCCCTGGCGGCGCGCCGCTGCCTCGCTCGATGATTGATCGAGCGGTCGTCCGCTGGCGAGCTGCTCCAGGATCCAGCCCGCGGTCGCAGCCAGCGCCCCGTCGGCGGCAGCGGAGTTCCCACGCAACGCCAGCTCCGCCAAGAGTTCGCCCTCGAGCTCCTGCGCGGGCGCTCCGCCGACCACGCCACCCGCGACCGCGTCCGTCGAGTAGCGCGGCGTAGGAGCCAATGGCACCGCTGCTCGCGGCACAGGCACCGGGGGCGCTACCGGGGCAGGGCTCGGGGCGGCGCAATTCAGGCAGAGTGCCGTCGCCAAGCCCCAAGACCAGCGCCGCGGAGACATCCTGGCCCATGCTAAGCGTCAGGCCGAGGAGCGACAACCGTGGGTCACGGACCGGTGAAGGGACCCGTAAATTGCAGGATCATCTTGCCGACGGAAGTGCTGCCGCCGATGCCAACCGTAAAACCCGTGGAGATCGAGAGTGGGTTCGGGGTCGTGGCGATGCCACGAGGCAAGCCCATCAGATTCAGAAAATTCACGGAGAAGGACGCGACGCCGCCGGTCGTGAAGCGGGCCGGCCCGGAGAATTCGTCGGTCCTCATTGCGCCGGTCGTGTCGAATTTGTTGAATGGCCCGCGCAGGGTAACGGAGATGGGAAGCGCGCCGCGGCCACCCGCGAAGCCGGAATAGACGTAGATGCTCGTGAGCGCGTGAGGTCGGTCAATGATTTCGAAGAACAGCTGATCGACGGCGACCGGACCGAGCCCCCCCGATAGCCCGCCGAGCATGCGCACCTCGAAATGAGTGGTCGTGACAGGCGCGGGCCGAGGGCGTGAGACGGGGACCGGTGGAGGCGGCGCAAAGAGCGGTGCCGCGAGCAGCGAAACCGCGCGATCCTGCGCATTTTCTGGGGTCTTCAGGCTGGCGAGGCTTTCCCCCACGGCATCCAATTGAATGCGCGAAACTTGTACGCCGCGGCTCTGCAGATGAGCCGATACCTTTTCCGCTCGCCTTCGGGAGAGGTCGAGGTTGTGCGCGGCCGTGCCGGTGCTGCTGGCTGAGCCCTGCAGAAAGATGCGCGCGTTCTTGCCGAGCAAGATGGGCACGACGTTGGCGTCCAGAAACGCGATGTGCTCGCGCTTTGGCGTGTCCACGTCGATGTCATAGTTGCTGAGCACGGCTCGTACTCCGCCGCTTGGCACTCGAGGATCCGTGCTGATTTTACCAGGGCCAGTTGGGGCGTGGGTTACCATGCTTTTCTTCCTCGGTCAGGGTTTGCGGGTGAGACCAACGATGAATCCGACCAAAACTCCGAGCTCGAGCAGGACTCCGAGCCAAACGCCAACGCTGCGAATGCGGCGCGAGCTCGCGGGCCAGTAACCAAACTCGGCGAGTTGCAGCGAGGCGTACACGCTGAGCACGAGCAGCAGGCCGGGCAGATAGCGAAAGCTACCCGGCACGGCAGCCGAGAGTGCCCAACGCACCGCGCTGAATGCCAGACCGATCGCCAAAAGCGCCAAGAGCGCACCATGCAATGCGAGCGTGCGCGCGAGCGCGGGCGGGCGCATCCGAGCAACGACGACGCCGGCACTCAGCACGACGCCCGCGCCGGCCAAAGCGAGCGCGCTGCAAGTGTTCCCGAACCGCGGCTCCGCCAACAGCAGTGCGCCGCCGAGCCCGAGCAGCAGACCAATGCCCAGGTTGCAGCGGGCGAACGTGCTCGGCAAGATCGTTGGCCGATCGGCGAACGCTGCTCGAAAGAGGGCGCTCAGCCAGCCGAACGCGTCGGCTCCTTCCGCACGCCTCTTGCCCGCGACCATGTTGCAACACGGTACGCCAGCTCGATCAGTCCGTCCACGCTGAAATGTCAGGGACCACCGCGGCTAGCGTTGATCAAATTTCACAGAAGCGGCTTCACGGTGACGGGCGATCTGCACGCCGAGCAAGACACCGACGATGATGGCGAACGGGATCCAGAGCCACATCACGTTCATCATCGTCGAGATACCGGTCGCCAAGATGCGCGCCTTGTCGCTTTCTGACGCCTCGGCGCTGGCACCGAATGATTCGATCATACCAGCGACGTAGCTCGCGGCAGAGATGACGAATGTGAGTGGGATGGCGAGGCCGTTGGCGAGCATCAAGCGTTGCCCTCGGCGCGCGTTCTTGATCGGTACGAAGCACAGCCTGAGCGCCACCAAGACGAGCACTGTTTGCGCCAGAAAGAAGATCCAGAGCACTGGCGTCATGCTGATGAATCCAAACAAGTGGTAAACCGGGGAAGCGACGCCCATGCGACTACGCTAGCGCGAATGACCCGGTCGCGACCTGGATCAAGTCGGCCTTTTGTGAGCGACGTCGAGAATATATCGAAGCTACCGCGGCATCCGCCCGCTCGTTACCTGTGCGACGCCCCCGCCCTCACTCCGGCGCAAGCATGACTGGGTAGACCACCGTGACGCTTCCATCCTCGGGTCGAGGAAAGTGCAAAGCATCGAAGTCGGATACGACACACTCTATGACGGCGCTGTCCTTCGAGTCAGAGCCACAATTGGCGACGCTGGAGACAGATCCATCCCCGAGCGATTCGAAGCGTGCAGACGCGCGACCTTCGAGGTTGGGATTGCGAGCCAGCCCTTGCTCCTGGCACTCGGCTCAACATCCGCCGGCGGAGGCGCAACGGGCGGCCATCAGCTCAACACCCGCCGGCGGAGGCGACCAAGCCCTCTGCTCAACAGCCGCCGGCTGGAGGCTGACCAACACCCGTTCGCGAGTTGATCCCACCAGCAGCCACGCTTTCCACCTCACCTGCGCAGCCAAAAAACGCAACTGGTCAGACCAGCACGAAGTCAAACCCGCATATATTCAGCGCGATCCTTGCCAAAACGGCGGATGGCCCCAGATAAAAGGCTGAAGAGCTTTACTGTGCATAAGCTGTGCAAAGTTTCCCAGGCCTTGCTGGAAGTCCACGCTTCCGACACACGGTCTCGATATCCAGGGGTCCCAGGTTCGCCCAATCCGGGCTGAACGAAGGAGAATCATGGAGATCGCAGTCATCTCGGATCTTCATCTGGGAACCGGTGGCGCCGCAGACGGCTTTGGTCATGAAGATGGGGATTTTCTCAAATTCCTCACCTTCCTGGAGAAGAACTTCGAAAGGGTGATCCTGCTCGGGGACATTTGGGAAACCCTGACCGGTAGGCTGCCAGGAGATCCGGCACAAGAGCTTCGCCTCGCGCGGGAGTCACACCCGGAGATCGCGGCGCGCTTCGAACGCAAGAATTACCTCTATGTGCACGGCAATCATGATTTGATCGCGGGCGCCCAAGGCACGCCGGACGAGCTCATCATCCAGACGGGTGATACGCGTATTCTGTTCACTCACGGTCACCAGAATGACTCGTTGGTGCAGCGACGGCGCTGGCTATCCGAGCTCGGTGTGTGGCTGGGCGGTTGGATTCGTCGACTCGGGCTGAGCGCGCTCTATCGCTTGCTGAACGAATTGGACGGAAAGCGCGGCGGGCTATCGCTCGACGGTACGCGCTGTTCATTTCAAAAGTGGGCGATGGCGCTGGCCAGCGAGCGCGAGTTCGATGTGGTGGTCACGGGCCACACGCACCTGGCGGCGAGTGCCCAGCACGGGGATCGCTTGTTCTTGAACAGCGGCTCGTGCAGTGAAGGAAAGTTCAGTTTCTTGAGTATGGATACCGCTCGCGCCTGCTACGCGGTCAACACTTCGTTCTGAGCGGGTGCGGCCAGCGCGCGGCGACCGGCCGGCGCTGGCCGCAGATCGGCGGCCAGCAGCGCATAGCCGACAGCCGCCCAAAACAGCTCTTTTCCGCGTTTGAGCGTGGAGAACGCCGCCCCGACAGTGAGCGCATCGGGCACGCCCAACGCGCTCAGACACGACACGTAGCCGACGTCTTGGACGCCGATCCCCGCTGGTAAGACGAACAGCACGTTCTTCAAGAACGACAAACAAACCTCGATGCTCGCTACCGCGCAGAAGTCGAGCTCGACGCCCAGAAGCTTCAAGATCAAGAAGCTCTCCAGCGATTCGCACAACCAACCGCACAGGAAGAACAGGCCAGGCGCCATGGTCGTGCGCGCAAAGCCCCGCTCGAAGTATCCCTCGGTCAAGCGATCGGTGTTCGCGAAGCTCGCTTCGCGTCCCAGCAATCCGCGTTGCCAGCGACGGTTCGGCACACGGCGCAGCAACGCCAGCACGCGCTCTGCCGCGCGCCCGCGAGCAAGCACGCCACAGAGGGCGAGCGCGGTGAGACAGAGCACTCCACTGGCGGCGAACGCGCTCCACGCGAACAGCTCGTGTCCGGTCAGCGAGAGCGAAAGCCGGGCGAGCGTCGCGAAGCCCAGGGCCGACGATAGTGCAACATAGGCTGCTTGCGAGCCGACCAACAAGTACTTGCGTGCAAAGAGGCCAGCGACCGCTCGACTCGCGGGCATGGCCGCATGGCGGCCGAGCAGCATCGGCTTCAAGGATTCAGCCCAAATCACGCCTAGAGGCAAGGTTTGTGCGACGGCTTCGGTCATCAAGCGCACTCGCAGCAGCGGGCGAATCGCCACACTTTGACCCAGGCTTTTGAACACGCGACTCCAGCCCACACACTCGAACCCGAGCGCAAGCAACGCCGGAAGCGCGATCAGCGCGAGCCCCAAGCCGCTGATGCTGGTGATGCTGTCACTCACGCGTCCGAAGTCGACATCGCGAAACGTCCACGCCAAGAGCGAAAGCGCACACGTTCCACTCGCGACTCTGACTGCGAGCAAGCCGCGGCTTTTGGATTTTGCCACGGTACAGCAGAATGTGCGCGCATTGTCACGGGCTCGTGTCAGTCCGCAAACTTACACGCAACATGCATCATGCGCGCGGCACATACGCAACGCGGGCCGGCGAGCTTCGCTCACTGATTCAAGAAACAGCGACTCGAGCCGTCGCTCACTCGATACAACTCCGGCTGTTCCTTGGGACAGCGTTCGAAGGCGAGCGGACAGCGGGGGTGGAAACGGCAACCGCTCGGCGGGCGCGCCGGCGACGGCACTTCTCCGCCCAGAACCGTGCGCGCGCTCGGCGGGCCTGCCCGCGAGACCCGCGGAATCGAAGCCAAAAGTGCCTGAGTATAGGGGTGTGCAGGTGACTCGAACAAGCTCTCGGTGTCACGCAATTCGACGATCTGACCGACGTACATGACTGCAACGCGGTGGGCGATATACCTCACCACGCCCAAGTCATGCGTGATGAACAGATAGCTCAGACCGCGCTGCCGCTGGATCGAGCGCAACAGCTCCAGTATCTGCGCTTGAATCGAAACGTCCAAAGCCGAGGTGACTTCGTCGCACAAGAGCAGCCTCGGCTCGACCGCAAGTGCACGAGCGATACTGATGCGTTGCCGCTGACCGCCCGAGAATTCATGGGGGTAGCGAGTGCGCAGTTGTGGATCGAGCCCAACCTGCGAAAGCAGCTCGCACACCTTTTCATCCACATTGCTGCGGCGGGCCTTGTCGTGCAGGAGTAGCGGCTCGGCCAGCGCCTGCGCAATCGTGAAGCGCGGGTTGAGGCTGGCGTACGGATCCTGAAAGACCAACTGCAGCTCGCGCCGAAAGGGGCGCGCCGCGGCTCGGCTGAGCCCGGTGATGGTTCGGCCGTCGAGCTCTGCGGTGCCAGAAGTGATTGGGTTGAGGCCGACCAGGGCGCGCGCCAGGCTGGATTTGCCACAGCCCGATTCACCGACCAAAGCCAGTGTTTCTCCGGCTCGCAGCTCGAAATCGACGCCATCGACTGCGCGCACCACGCTGCCTTCGGTGGCGAAGTGCACGCGCAGGTCGCGGACTCGGAGTAGCGGGCCTTGCTCGCTCATGAGCGCGTCGCCTCCATCTCGGCCACTGGAACGATGCAGCGACGCAGACGCCCGCCACCCGCATCCGACAAGGCCGGCTCGCCGCTCTTGCAGCCCTCACGTGCGCGAGGGCAGCGCGCCACGAACGCGCACTCTGTCAGCTTCTCCGCCGACAAGCGAGGAGGCAAGCCGCCAATCGGATGCAGTGTGCCGCCCCCCGGGACGTCGACGCGCGGGGTACTCTGGAGGAGCGCCTCGGTGTACGGATGCAACGGCGCTTGCAAGACCTCCGCGGTGCGCGCCTGCTCCACGATGCGACCGGCATACATCACGATCACGCGATCGCAGATTTCCGAGACGACGCCCAAATCATGCGTGATGAACAAGATCGACATATTTCGCTGTTTGCGCAGCGAGCGCAGGAGCTCCAAAATTTGCGCTTGAATCGTCACATCCAGCATGGTCGTCGGTTCGTCGGCGATCAGCAGCTGTGGATTGCACAAAAGCGCCATGGCCACGCAGATCCGCTGTCGCATGCCGCCCGAGAGCTGGTGTGGGTAAGCGCGTAAGCGCTCTTCACCCGGGATGCCCACTTGGCCCAACATCTCGAGCATGCGCGCGCGCGCCGCGGGCCCGCGCAAGTTCAGGTGCAGCTCGAGCACCTCGGCCAGCTGTTCCTCCACACGTAAGTACGGATTCAAGCTGGTCAGCGGGTCTTGAAAGATCATGCTCACGCGGTTTCCGCGCACTTCACGCAATTGTGCGGGCGAAGCGCCCACCAGTTCGCGCTCGGCCAAGCGGATGCTGCCCGTCACCTGCGCCGCAGGTCGTTCGTGCAAGCCGAGGATCGAGAGGCTGGTCACGCTCTTGCCACAACCGGATTCACCGACCAACCCCACGACTTCACCCGGGCGCACATCGAAGCTCACGTGGTCGACTGCGCGCACGGTGCGCTCACGCGTGCTGAAGGTCACGGAGAGATCCCGGATGCGGAGCAGCTCTGTCATCGGTTGCTCGCTCACGGTCTGCCTTTGGGATCGAGCGCGTCGCGTAGACCATCGCCCAAGAAATTCAGGCTGATCAGCGTGAGACCGAGAAATGCGCTGGGCCAGAGCAAGATCCACCAATACGAGCGGATCGGATTGATCACCGCGATGCCGTCCGAAACCAGTTGCCCCCAAGAAAGCGCGACCCCCAGGCCGAGGAACGACAAGAACGACTCCAAGATGATCACGGATGGGACCATCAGCGTGGCGTAGACCATGATCACCCCGAGCACGTTGGGCAGCACGTGGCGAAGCAACAAGCGCGCGTCGCTGACGCCGAGCAGTTCAGCCGCGAGCACGAACTCTTGGCGCCTCAGTGCGAGCACCTGACCGCGCACGATGCGCGCCATGGTGAGCCATTGCACCAAACCCAAGGCCAAGAACACCGGCAGCATGTCGCCGCGAGCGGTCTCCGAAAACATGAGCATGATCAAAATGACCAAAAACATGTACGGCAGCCCGTACATGAAATCGACCAAGCGCATCATGGCTTCGTCCAGCTTGCCGCCGTAGAAACCGGCGATTGCGCCATAGGCCACGCCGACCAAGACGGATACCGTGGTGGCAGCGAGCCCGACCAGGAGTGAGGTACGCCCGCCCACCAGCACGCGTGCCAGCAAGTCGCGCCCAAGACCGTCCGTGCCAAACCAAAAACGCCCGGAAGGAGGCTGATTTCGCAGCGCCGGCTCCGTCAGGTTGGGATCCAACTTCAGCAGCACGGGCAGAGCCACGCAGGCAAACGCGATCAAGGCCAGCAGCACGCCACCCAAGACCGCCACGCGATTGCTCGCGAGGCGCTGCATGGCCAACTGGAAGGGACTCTTGGTCATGGGCTGTTGCTCCGCAGCCGCGGATCGAGCCAGGCATAGGCCAAGTCGACGATCAGGTTGAACAGGATGACCAAGCCGAAATAGACGATTGCGGTGCCCAGCACGACCGAATAGTCGCGGTTGATCGCGCCCTTGACGAACCACTGGCCCATCCCCGGCACGGCAAACAACACCTCGACCACGAACGAGCCGGTCATGGTGGCTGCGGCAGCAGGACCCAAGAACGAGACCACGGGCATCAGCGTGCCGCGCAAGGCGTGGCGCACGACGACCCAGCTCTCCGGCAGACCCTTGGCGCGCGCGGTGCGAATGTAATCCTGCTGCAGCACTTCGATCATGCCGCTCCGCGAAAGGCGCGCGATGATCGCGGTGTTCGGTAGCGAGAGCGCGACCGCCGGCATCAGCACGTGGCGCAGGTTTCCCCAGCCCGCTACGGGCAGCCAACGAAACCACAGCGCGAACACGATCATCGCCGCAGAACCGAGCACGAAATTCGGCAAAGAAACGCCGATCAGCGCCAGTGTCATGCTCAGGTGATCGAGCGCCGTGTTGCGCCGTAACCCGGCCAAAATTCCGAGCCCCAGGCCGAACGCGACCGACAGCAAGAGCGCGAGCGAGCCGAGCGCGACACTGACCGGAAACGCGGGACCGATCAGCTCCTCGACCGTGCGCCCCTGCACCTTGATCGATGGCCCGAGAGTGCCCTCGACCAGCAGCCGGCGCATGTAGATCTGGAAGAACGCCGACGCGTTCTTGGGCACGCCGTATTGAGCGCGCAGCGCAGCTTCCACTTGGGGCGTCGTGGCCTTCTCGTTGGCAAATGGGTTACCCGGTGCGCGATACATGAGCAGCGTGGTCGCGTAGATCAACAGCACCAACGCAGGCACCAAGAACAGCACGCGCCGCAGCACCAGCAGCGGGAAGAAGCGAAAAGTGAGCGCGCTGCCGAGCAGCCCGCACACGATTGCGAAAGGAACTCCGAGCGCAAAGCGGAGCACGACCCCGAGCACCAGCCCGAACAGCAGCGCACCCAGCACCCGCGTCGCGCGTGGCGGGCACCAGGCCGTAGCGGCCAGCAGCGAAAGGCCCGAGAGCAGAACCAAGGCCTCGGTCACGGCCGCTCGCTTTCAGCCGAGCGCTGGATCCAAATGTCACGCAGCGGGTGGATATCGCGCAAATTCGGGCGCTTCGCGCCATCACTGCCGACGAGCGTCGTGTACAGGCCTTTGACAGCGGGCTTCGCCATATCCATGGTCACGTACACGTACACCGGCAAAATCGGAAACTCGTCGTGGATCAAGATCCGTTCGGCCTCCGCGAGCAAAGCCAAGCGCAGTTCGGCCATGCTCTTCAAGCGCCGAGCTGCGTCCGTAGTGCTGCTCGCAGCGTCGATCATCCGTTTCAATGCCGGCGCGTCGTGCGCGTGCTCGAGCACGAACTCTGGTTCCGTCACGAACCGCTCGACGTCACCCGCCGCAGCCAACAATCGGTCGTACACCGGGCTGCCCCAGCCGCTGCGGTTGTTGCCGCCGTTGGTGAGCCACAAATCTAGAAACGTGTTCGGATCCTCGTAATCACCCACCCAACCCGCGCGAGCCAGATCGTAGTCCATCGAGCGCGTGCTTTGCAGATAGGATTGCCACTCTTGATTGTACGCTGCGGCATCCACGTGCAAGTTGCGACGCAATTGGTCTGCCACGACCTCGGCCACCTTCTTGTGCAATTCGAGGGTATTGTACAAAATGCCGAACTTGGGGAAGCCGCGACCGTCGGGAAAGCCGGCTTCGGCGAGCAGTTTCTGCGCCTGAGCTACGTCGAAGGAGATACCGCTCTCCGGGGACTGGTAACCGCGCACCCCCGGCGGAACGAAATACGTGCCCGGTCGTTGGCCCATGCGCAGCACGTCGCGCGTGATCTGCTCGCGATCGATGGCGAGGTTCAACGCCTTACGCACGCGCACGTCATCGAACGGCTTGCGCGTGCAATTGATCCGATAATAGTAGGAGATGAACGCGGGCCCAGAGAAGAAGTCCGGGCGCCCGCGCAACTCAGGCGCGAGCTCCTGCGGGATGCCCTCCAGCGGCAACCAATCGACTTCACCCGTCAGGTATAAGTTGAGCGTGGTAGTCGTGTTCTCGATCGGCAGAACATCGACGTCACGCAACTTGACCTGATCGTGCCCCCAATAGCTCGGGTCGCGCTCCAGCCGCATGTGATCGCCCACGCGCCAATCACGCAGGCGAAAGGGCCCGTTCGACACGATGCGATCCGGCAAGAACCAGTTGCGCCCCGCGCTGTGCTCGATGGCCCAGCGCGGCACCGGAAAGAGCGGGTAGAAGCTGGTCAGCTCCAGAAAATAAGGGGTGGGCGCGTTCAGCTCCACCACCAAGGTGTAATCATCCTTGGCGTACACCCCGCCGTCGACGCCGAAATGGCGCTTGGCTTCTTCGTACAGCGCGCCGCGACGCTCTGCCTCGCGCTCGAGCTCCGCAGGTAGAGCGGCCAGCTCGGCGTGCGGCAAGTCACCCGGCGCGCGCAGCAGGAAATTGCGCAGCAGCACGTTCTCCGTGCCCTTCAGCGTCGCCTCCAGGTTCTGCTTTTGCGAAAACGCGAGCAGCTCCGCGGCTGGGATCGCGGCGGGATACTTTTGCAGCAGCGCGGCCACGGCCGTGCGAATCGGCCCGCGCAACGCCTGGGCTTGATCCGCGTGCGTGTTGTACGCCTGCGCGTAGCGCACCATGTGCATGATGTACGCGTACTCCGAGCCCAAGCTCGGTTCCTGAAGACGGCGCCACGAGTAGCAAAAATCCTGCGCGGTGAGTGGATGCCCGTCGCTCCAGCGCGCGTTCGGCCGCAGATGAAACGTGTAGGTCTTACCGTCCGGCGAGATGTCCCACGACTCGGCCGCGCCCGGCGCGGGCTCCAGTGAGCGCGCGTCGAGCCGCGCCAGCCCCTCGAAAATCGCGGTCAGAATCCGGTGCTCGGGCTGGCCCGTGGCCAATTGCGGATCGAGCGTCTTGGGCTCGTTGCCATTCGTGAAGCGCAGCTCCGCGCGCCGCCCGGTCGACGAAGACAAGGTAAACCCGACGACCAAAAGCGCCGCGGCAAACACCAAAAACGCGCTAAGCAGGCTTCTGAGCATCGTCGTACAAGTGGCACCACACGCGGTGCTCGTCTCGGGTTCCGGCTCGCCGCACGATGCGCGCCTCGGGCACCACTCGACTGCAGGGTTCGAAGGCGTCGGGACAACGAGTATGAAAGCGGCAGCCGCTCGGCGGATCGAGCGGCGAAGGCAACTCACCCTCGAGCGCCACGGGTCGCAACGGCACGTCCGGATCCGGCACCGGATTGGCAGAGATCAGCGCGCGCGTATACGGATGCAGCGGCGCCTCGAACAGCTCGGCTGCCGGCGCGAGCTCGACCAACTTGCCCAAGTACATCACCGCGATCCGAGAGGCGATGTGCCGCACGACATTGAGATTGTGACTGATGAACAAATAAGTGAGCCCGAGCTCGGACCGCAAATCACTCAAAAGGTTGATGATTTGCGCCTGAATCGAGATATCCAGCGCAGACACCGCCTCGTCACAGACGATGAACTCCGGCGAGAGAGCGAGCGCGCGCGCGATGCACACGCGCTGCCGCTGGCCGCCGGAGAACTCGTGCGGATAGCGGCTGCGGTAGCTGCTCGGCAAACCGACGCGCTCCAGCAACTGACCCACGCGACGCTCGATCTCGGCGCCCTTGGCCACCCCATGCACGAGCAACGGCTCGCCCAGCGCATCCCCCACCGTGCGCCGCGGATTCAACGAAGAATAGGGATCTTGAAACACGATCTGCATGCGCTTGCGCATGCGTCGCAGCTCCGCCTGACCAAGCGTCGACAAATCACGCCCCGCAAAACGGATGCTGCCAGCCGTGGGCGGGAGCAAGCGCAGCACCATGCGCCCCACGGTCGTCTTGCCACAACCCGACTCACCCACGAGCCCGAGCGTCTCCCCGCGCGCGATCTCGAACGACACATCCTCGACCGCGCCGAGCTGCTTGACGACACCCCCGAACAACCCGCCCCGCACCGGGAAGTACTTGCGCAGACCGCTGACCTCCACGAGCGCCTCTCGGGGCGCAACCTCGGCAGTGACGGATGCTGAAACGACAGACGACATAGAGCCGGCAGGCCGAGGCTAGCACAGCCTCCCGCTCGCCCTCATGGGACTGCCCTCGCTCGACCTCGTGGCGCCGCGTTTCGCTCCCCCTCCCGCGGCGTACCACCACCTTCGCCCCATGGCCTCCCATGCGCGCCCAGTTCGAACTCGAACCGCGTTCTCCGCTCCCGAGAGAGGGAATTTTTGATGGTCAATCAACACGTCCCAGAACACCCAGCCTTCGGCGTCGCGGACGAGAAGAGAGAGGAGGAGAAAACCGCCAAGACGCCAAGACGCCAGAAGAGGGAGAAGGGACGAGAGATTCTGGGGGGTTCCTTCGACGGCAGATCGTGGCGCGGGAATGGCTTCGCCTCGCGCGCGGCGGCGAGAGCTTGGTGAGATGGCGTTCACCTACGAGCCGCCCGTCTCTCGGGGCAGCAGGGTCCTCGGGCAAGACCGCTCGCGCGGCAGAGAATCCTATTCGTGTACCAACGACGTTCACTCGAGCGGACCGCTCCGACCGTTGTGACGTGACGGAAGTGAAGCGCGAACGTGCTTCGACGTCGGGTTTGGTACACAGAGCATGATTTGCTCGAGTCCGCACCCAGGCCGTCGCTGATTGGCGCACAGTTTCAGGAGACTTTGACCGAGCTTCTCGACGCGAACAGAGTGGAGCAGGAACGTGCACGAACAGGATTCGCGTTGCGAGAGACCGCAATCCCGGAGCGTTCAACAGGGCGACTTGACCGCAACCGCCGCGTTTCGCGCACCTCACACTCATCACCCGGCAAGACTTCACTCTGCGCGCTGAGCCTGCCTCGCCAAGGGACCTCCGATGTCTCATGCGCCGGCTTGCCCTGGTGCGCACCGACGTTCATCTGCGGCGATGGGATGCCGAGAGTGAACCCAAATCTCTCGTCTCTCCTCTTCTGGCGTCTTGGCGCCTTGGCGGTTCAAATCAGGGAGCCGCACTACGCCGAGTCACTCGTGATTCGCGTGCGCGCCGGGTTCTCGCAAGAAGCAGGCGGCGCGGTGGCCATCGCCGACTTCGAACAGCGGCGGTTGCTTGCCCGCGCAGGGCTCGAAGGCGTGCGCACAACGCGCGCAGAACGCGCAACCGCGTGGCAACAGCGACGGCGAGGGCACGCGGCCGGGGATCGCGGCCAAGCGTGCGGCGGGCTTTTGCGGATCGGGCAGCGCGGCGAGCAAAGCTTGGGTGTACGGGTGTGAGGCGCGCTTGAACACGTCGCGCACCGTGCCATCTTCGACGATTTTTCCGGCGTACATCACCAAGACGCGCTCGGCAAAATGCGCGACCACGCCCAGGTCGTGCGTGATCAGCAGCACGGCCATGCCGAACTCTTGCTGCAGTGAGCGCAAGAGCTCCATGATTTGGGCCTGAATCGTGACGTCGAGCGCGGTCGTGGGTTCGTCCGCGATCAACAGCCGCGGGCGACAGGCGATGGCCATCGCCAGCATCACGCGTTGCTTCATGCCGCCGGAGAGCTCGTGTGGGTACTGAGCGAGGCGGCGCTCGGGCGAAGGAATGCCGACGCGTTGCAGCAGCTCGAGCGCGTGGTCACGCGCCGCGCGCGCGCTCAGCTGCTGATGCAAGAGCAGCACTTCTTCGATTTGGCGACCAATGCTGAACACCGGGTTCAGCGAGGTCATCGGCTCCTGAAAAATCATGCCGATCTGGCCGCCGCGAATGCTGCGCATTTCAGCCTCCGAGGCGCGCGACAAGTCGCGTCCTTGGAAACGAATGCTACCGGCCGCGACGCGGCCCTCGGTCAGGCCCATGACGGACATCGCGGTCACTGATTTGCCGGAACCCGATTCGCCGACCAGAGCCACGGTTTCGCCAGCTGCGACGCTGAGATCGATGCCGCGCACGGCTGGTACCGAGCCGCCGTCGGTCGTGAACTCCACCCGCAGGTCGCGAATCGAGAGCAGTGGTTCACCGTCTTCGGCCATCAGCTCGCGCGCTTTCGCAATTTGGGGTTCATGGCATCACGCAGGCCCTCACCGACCAAATTGAAGGCCAGCACGACCATCAAGATCGCGCCACCCGGGATCAAGAACAACCAGGGGGCGTCGAAGATGTACGAGCGCCCGTCGGCCAAAATGTTGCCCCAGGTGGCGTACGGCGGGCGCACGCCAAAGCCCAGGAACGACAGCGCGGACTCGGTCAAGATGGCATGCGCGACGCTGATCGTGGCCGACACGAATACGGGCGCCATCGCGTTCGGAATCATGTGCCGGAAGATGATGCGCCACTCGGGCAGCCCCAGCGCTTTCGCGGCGGTGACGAAATCTTGCTCGCGCAGCGCGAGGAACTCGGCGCGCACGAAGCGCGCAGTGCTCATCCAGCTGGTGACGCCGATCACGATCATGATGTTGTAAATGCTGGGCGGGAGCAGCGCCACGACCGTGAGGATCAAGAAGAAGGTCGGGAAACACAGCGCCACGTCGGTGATACGCATCAGCAGTGAATCCACGCTGAACGGGCCGAGCTTCCGTTGCCCGTAAAAGCCGGCAAGTCCGCCGACGGTGATGCCGATGCCGAGCGAGATGCTGACCGCGACGATACCCACCGACAGCGACACGAACGCGCCTTGCAACATACGCGCGAACACGTTGCGCCCGAGCTCGTCGGTGCCGAACGGATAGCAGCCGAACGGCGGGACCAACTCCTTGGCGAGCGCGCTCGAGGCCGCGCTCATCGGCGGCAGCAGCTTGTCCGGCAAGCGCACGGCCGCCGGATCGAACACCACCCAAAAGCCAGTGAGCAAATTGCCGAGCAAGGCGATGATCAGGAGCGCGAGCAGCACATACAGACCGAGCATGGCCAAGCGGTCCCTGCGAAACGTCCGCCACAGTTGCTGCGTGGGCGTCTCGGCAATGCCCAGCGCTTCGAGGTCCGGCTCCGCAGGAGCGAGCCCGAGTTCGGCGTTCGTGGGCTCGATCGGCAGGCTCATTGCAACCGAATGCGCGGGTCGACCAGCGCGTACAAGATGTCCGAAAGCAAGATGCCGAGCAGCGTGAGCGCCGCAGTCACGAAGTTGAGCGTCAGAATCATCGGGAAATCACGGGCTAGAATCGCTTCGTACCCGAGCAGCCCCAGACCGGGCCAGGCGAAGATTTGCTCGAAAATCACCGAGCCGCTGATCAAGCCCGGCAAGAGCAAGCCGAACATGGTCACGAACGGCAAGAGCGCGTTACGCAGCGCGTGTCCGTAGACCACGTGCTCTTCATCGAGCCCCTTGGCGCGCGCCGTCCGCACGTAGTCCTGCCCCAGCACCTCCAGCATTTGCGCGCGCACGTAGCGCGAGAGCACCGCGATGCCCGTCAGCGCGGCCATCAGCGACGGGATCACCAGGTGCCACATGCGATCCATCACGCGCAGCGCGAAGGGAGCGCTCTCGGTGCCGAACGTGTGCAGGCCAATCACGGGCAAGTGAACGGTGCGCACGACCGCGAGCACCAGCAAATACGATAGAAAGAAGCCGGGGATCGAGATCAACGTATACGCCAAGAACGTCGTCGACCGATCGAAGCTCGAGCCTCGCTTCAACGCCGCCTGAATGCCGATCGGGAACGATGCCGTCCAGACGATGACCGTCGTGCACAGAAACAGCGGTAGCGAGTTCAGGAAGCGCGCCCAGATTTTCGGCAGCACCGGCAGCCCGTCACGGAAAGACCTGAGCTCGCCGGTGCACAAATCGCGCAACCAATGCAGGTACTGCAGGTAAATCGGCTCGTCCAAGTGAAACGATTTACGGATGCGCAGCACGTCCTCCGCTTTCATCATCGGGTTCAGCGGGTCCACCTCGGTGGGCTGTCCCGGAGCAAGGTGAATCACCGTGTGCGAAATGATCGAAATCACGATCAGCAGCAAGAGCCGCTGCGCGATCGTGCGCGTGAGGTAACGCCACATCAGCGCGGTCCCTCACGGCGCATAGACCGGCTCCTCACTGAGCTTTCGCCACTGCCCAAAGTACACGTCGATCGAACCGGAAGGCGCTGGCTCTAGTTCCCGATAAACCTCCTTGCCATCCGCTTCGTGTTCCACCCTCACGATGCGTTTATCGAGCACGACCGGCTCGGTGGGTTCGTACAAAAAGGTGAACGGCTGATCTTCTGCGATCAAGCGATGCACTTGGTGGGTGAGCTCGACCTGCTTATCGAACTCGTATTCCTCGCGAATTTGCGTGATCAGCTCGTCGACGCGCGGGTTCTTGTAACCAGAAAAATTGAGCTGAAATGGGCCCGACTGACTGGAGTGCCACAGTTGGTATTTGTCCGGATTGATCTCCGCGCCGACCCAGGCGAGCACGATGGCGTCGAAGTTGAGCTTGTGCGCGAAGTCCTCGATGAACACGGTCCACTCGAAGCTTTGAATCTTGCAATCGATGCCGAGCTTGCGCCACGCCTCTTGGGCGATGGTCATGATCGCCTTTCGTTGCGGGTTGCCGTTGTTGGTCACCAGCGTGAACTCGAACGGCTTGCCATCCTTCTCGAGCATGCCGCGCGCGTTTCTCTTCCAGCCCGCCTGTGTCAGCAGCTGGAGCGCGCCAGCGGGGTCATACGGCAGCGGTTTCACCGTGCGATCGTAAAACGGAGTGATCGAATAGAAGGGTCCCGTGGAGCGCTTGCCCTCACCCGAGAGCGCGTACTTGATGATGCTGTCGACGTCGATGGCCATACCCAACGCACGCCGCACGCGCGCGTCTTGAAACAGCGGTCGGCGGGTGTTGTAACAAATGTAGCTGTAGTAGCCGCGTCGCTTGGCGAGCACGTGGTAGGCGGGATCTTTACGATAACGCACCGCTTGATGCGGCAGCGCGTCGTAGCGGTCCAATGCGCCCGCCTGAAACTCGAGCTCCATCGTCAGGTAGTCCGGGATGACGCGAAAAAACACCTCGCGATACTCGGGCTTTTTGCCCCAATAGTCCTCGTTACGCTGCAAATGGATGAATTGATCCGGGCGCCATTCTACGAAACGAAAAGGGCCGGTCCCCACAGGAGTTCGATTGAACGCCGAATTGCGCACCGAAAAATTGGCGCGCGCATCCTGCGAAAGCGAAGATCGAGCTTGCTCTCGTCGTAACGCGGCGTCGTCCAGCAAATGCCTCGGGATGATGCCCATCTGCCACTCGATGATGGCCGGGGAAAACAGCCGCTTGTACGTCACGCGCGCCGTCAACTCATTCTCGACCTCGACGGATTTGATGGTGTTGAAGGCCGATGCACGCGGCGAAGCATTCTTCGGATTCACCAACGCCTCGTACGTGAACTTCACGTCGTCCGCGGTGAACGGCACGCCGTCGTGCCAACGAACATTGGGCTGCAGATAAAAGGTCACAATCGGATTGTGTTCGGCAATTCCCAGCAGCTCCGGGAACTTTTCGCGCACTCTGCCCAGCAACTCCGGCTTCTTCAGCTTGAAGCGATCCGTGAACGGATAATCTCGAAAGTAACTTTCGCCCAGCACCGGCTCGAGCTGCCTGAACAATTGCGATTCGACCTTGGAAAGGCGAATCTTCACACGCTCCGGCACCTCCACGCTCAGCTCGACCGAGACTGGCGTTTTTTTGCCCTGCGCGTCTTCGACTTGCACGCTCTCGCTCGACACGCGCGTCTCTGGGGGCACGATCTCCACCCCCTGCACGCTGGCCTCGACGCCGCCGAGCTGCGCGCCCTTCCAAGCCGCGTTGATCACTTCCGCCAGGTGCGCCGCGGTCGCCGGCCGCCCGTCGGGCAAGCGGCGCTCCGGCAAGGCCGCCACGTACGCGTTCTCCGTGATCTGCCAACGTTGGGCGAGACGACCCACCAACTTCAGGTTCTCGTCCTCTTGGACCAGTCCTTCGAAGATGTTCTTCTCGATTACCTCGCCCTCTGCGGCGCTCGTGTACAAGATCGGATTCAACACCTTCGCGTCGCCGAGCAGGCCGCGCAAGAACGTGCGCAGCCGCTCGGGGTTGCCACGTGTCTGGCTGGCGTAAGTCGGCACCCAAAGCGCCGATTGCAGCAGCACTCCGAGCACGATCAGAGGCAAAGCAATCAGCAGCCATTTCGCGCGCATCGGCGGCCGGGACTATGCGCTCCGGCAGCGACCACCGCAAGGCGGTCTCAGCGGGGCGTTGCCCCCGGACGCCACGCGCAGCCGGTCGCGTCACACCCGCCGCTGCGCGGCGCTCGGCACTGCCAGCGCTGGCGAAGTCAGCGAGTGAAATAGCGCAGCGGCAGGAGCTCGGCCTGCTTCGGCCCGGGCGCGTTTTCGGCGCTGAGCACGAACACTCCCTTGCTCGGGGTCAGCGCGAACTCAGTCGCATCGACGCCGATGGGCAGCTTGGTCCGGGCGTCGCCGTCCACGGCCACCAACTGGCCGAGGCCGAGCAAAGCGCTCGCGTAGGCGTTGAAGCGGGCTTCGCCAGCCGGGTCGTCCTCGCCCTGACCGGCCAGATTGACGGTCTGCGCCTGGTACGTAAAGCGCGGCGCCGCGCTGGTCAAACCGAGCAGTGACGCAGGGGCCGCCAGCTGCACGGTCGCAGAATCGCTCGCAGCGAGCGCCGGCAATTCATACACGTCCTCGGTCTGCACGTCGAAGACTGCTGTGACGAGCACGCCATTCGGATCGTTCACCTCCAGCAGGCCCTGATCGACGCCGATCAGCGCAAACTGCTGTCCGAGCTCATTTTCGAGCAGAATGGCATACTCGTTGACGGCAGAGTTCGAGCAACGGCGAAAGCCATCGAACGCGAACACCAGCCACGGCCCCTCTTCGCCGACCGTCAGCGATTGCACGCCCACCGCGCGAACGTCGTTGCACGACTTGAGATCGCTCTCGCCCTCGATGCCCCAGGCGTACACGCCCGCGGTGCCCGGCAGCTTGCTGCGAAAGTTGCTGAGCTCGAGCTGACCCTGGGGTTTGTTCGGCCTCGGCGCGGGCTCGAGCTCCGCGTCCACGTTGGCCTCGGGGCGAGCCACTCCGTAGTACGGAACGCGCAGCGTGACCCCGTGGTTGCTGTTCGCGTCCGCGGGGGTGAGCTCGACCACACCCGCAAAGTCGTTGAACCCGAGTGGGTCGACGTTGGGCAAAGGAACGGTCAGCTCGAGGTTGAAGGTCGCACTCTCACCGGCAGGAACGCGCAGCCTGGTTTTGGACGCGATTGCGACGTGCGGCACGCCTTGCACAAAGGGCGCGGGGATGGACACGTTGAACTGCATCGCGCCGCGTTCTTGGTTCGCGACCGTGATGCTGCCACGCAAACGCGCGCGATCCCTGAGCTCGACGAAACCGAAATTGAGCGCGGGCGAGCGCTCCGCTGAGGCGATTGCGCCGGCCTTCACGGCGGCCGCTGCCTGCGGAACTCCAGCGCCGGCGAGGCGCGTCGAGTAGCCGTTGATGGCGCTCGGAGCCGCGGTGTTGCTGATCACGTTCGCGATGTCGCGCGCGGACCAGGAAGGATGCGCTTGGCGGGTGAGCGCGGCCACGCCTGCCACGACCGGTGATGCCATCGAGGTACCCGAGCCCGTGAGGGCGCCCGAGCCCGTGCCGACCGCCGTGGAAACCACGCTCACCCCCGGCGCGATCACGTTTGGTTTGAGAGCACTGTCGGCAAAGCGTGGACCGCCGCTCGAGAACGAAGCGACCCCGCGAAAACCCGGATTTTCCAGCACGCTGGCTTTGGCACTCGCGGTCGACGCGGCGAGCAGCGCCGGGCCGTCCGCCTGCGCAATGCCAAAGAAAGGGATGGTAACGCCGGGAATTTCGCCTTCGAAAGGCGGATAGCCCGGATCCGCGTTGAGCATGGCGACGGCTGCGGCCCCCGCGGCTTGGCCCAAGATGGCGCGCTGCCAACGATCACACGCACCGCGCAGGGTCACGACCAGCGCACCGCGGACGTCGGGCCCCGCGTAGTCCGCCGCGTCGCAGCCGAAGCTCACGTTTTCTGGACTTCCAAGGACGACCACGGGGTAAGACGTGCCATCGGCGAACGTGGCGGCGTTCGCATTCAGGGCGGAAATGCTGTGCTCCCCGAGATCCAAACTGGCGCCCGGCAGCGTGGGTGAGGCATCGGTGGCAGCAACGCTGAGCACGCCCTCTCCGCTGGCCGGGCTGCTCGCGAGGTAAGGCACATTGCCGGAGTTGCCCGCGGCCGCCACCACCACCACGCCCGAGCGGACCGCGTTGCGCGCGGCGATCGCGTCAGGGGCGTCTGGACTGCCAAACGGCGTGCCGAGCGACAGGTTGATCACGTCCATGTCATGGTCGACGGCCCACTCGATGGCGTCGACCGTGAGCCCCGTCTGGCCCTCACAGCCAAAGATACGCACAGCGTACAGGTCTGCCTTGGGGGCGACCCCAGGACCGATGCGAAACTCGCGTGAATGAGTCGCAGCATCGTACGGACCGCGATAGGTCGCGCCGTTCGGCAACACGCCCGAGCCGGCCGCAATCCCCGCCACATGCGAGCCGTGCCCCTCGCAGTCGAGCGGATTGGGATCCGGATGGGGCGTCGCGATCTCGGGGTCTTCGCTCTCCGGGTCGTAGGCGTCACCGGCCAGATCCGTGCCGCCCTTGATGCGCGGCGCTTTCGGACCGAACAGCCAGGGCGCTGCAGGACTGGCCTCGTTCGCGTGCGCCGCTTCGTACGCGGCGACGGTGCCCGGACCGCCGAAGTTCGCGTGCGTATAGTCGATGCCCGTGTCCAAAATGGCGACCTTCACCCGTTCGCCGTGCACACCAGCCAGGCCATTCCAAGCGGCGGGTGCAGCGACGAACGGAATGGCCTTCGTGGTCGCGCGCCTCATCAGCCGGATCTCGTGCACGCCCACCACCCCGGGCAGCTTCGATAGACCGGGCAAGCGATCACGGGGGATTTGCACGGAAAGCCCGTTGTACGCATTTTGAAAGCTGCGCAGCACCCGTCCGCCCAGGTTTGCGACCTGCGCTTCGAGCGGGCGCTGCATGCTGCGCAGTCTGCTGCGAAAAAGCTCCTTCTCTGCGCTGGTCAGCCGGCGCTCGACCTGCTGCGATTGCAGCACGGTAATCGGATCGCCTTCCAGCTCCAGCATCACCTTCACGGGCTTGTGGCTGAGCGCGGTGGGCGTATACGCCGGTTTGATCTTGCGCGCTTGCGCACCGCCGAACGGGCCACTCCCCAAGGGGCTACTGCCCAGAGAGTGTGCAATTGCCTGAGTGGCTTCGTCTTCTCGGTCGGCCGGCGTCGAGCCACAAGCGACCAGCAAGCACGAAGACACGACTGCAAATAGACCGAGCTTGTCCATTCCCACTCCGCGCGTCCTTTCGCGCCCTTCCCGTCCACCCTTCTATTACTGACTTAGTATGGACAAAGAAATGGGTGTTTTTATTGGGTACTATTTCGGAAGCGAACCGACGTATCGAGAAATCGAGTTCGAGTCGGTTTACCCCCATTTTGACAGAGCAAGAAACGGCGATACGGCTCGGGGAGTCTCACTCGCAGCTTCGTTTCGAGTGCAGCAACCTCCAATTCCGTAACGGTAGGCCCGCGCGTGCGAAATTCACCGTTCATGGTGGGCTCACAACCCCAACGCGCGCGTGGCCACGCGACTAAACACCGGGGCCGCGATGGTTCCTCCGGTGCCGGCTTTCTCCGGCTTACCCACGCCGACGTAAATCACCCAACGGGGTGAATCGATCGGCACGATGCCGACGAAGTGCACGAACGTGCCCTGTCCCTGCGGGCAGGTTTCGCAATCGGAGTCGTCGCTGGTGCCGGTTTTGCCGCCCACGCGCGCGCCGGGCACGGCGGCGGCTTTGCCGGTGGCGCGTTCGCCGTTCACGGCGCCGTCGAGCATGTCGCGTACGGTCTTCGCGGTCGAGGCTTTGATCACGCGTTCGGGTTGCGCTCCGCCGGGCGAGGCGTAAAGGCCGTCGTTCGCGAAGACTCCGTATGCGGACACCAATGCGGCGGGGGTCGTGGTACTGCCCTCACCCAGGGCGATGACTGCGCCCTTGATGGTTCCGCTGGGAATTTCTGCGGGCGCACCGAGGTGGAAGCGGCGCAAGCCGTCGCCCAGCCGCTCACCGCCGAGCACGTCGAAAATCCGCGAGATGCCGATGTTGGAGGACACGGCCAGGATTTCGCGAACGTCGAGTGAACCGTATTGGCCGGCGTCACGCAACACCAGTGGGCCGTAGTTGCGCGTGCCGTTTCCGCAATCGAACCGTTGTTCAGGCGTGATCAACTCGGCGTCGAGCGCCATAGCGATCGAAAACGGCTTGAGGGTCGACGCGGCGAGCATGGGTTTGTCGGGCCGATCGTCGTAGTTCGCGAGCAGCGTACCGGTATGCGGGTCGAGCACCAGGATCGCGACGCGCTCGGCGCCCCATTCAGCGTGAACACGGCGCGCCTCTTCTTCGGCGATGGTTTGCAGGCGAGCATCGATCGCTTTGACCCGCGAATTCGCCCTGGCGCTGTTCGGGGTTTGCGCTGGCTTCGTTTCGCTTCCGACGCAGGCCACGCCGGCGAGTGCGCTGAACGCAAGCGCGCTGAGCAACGCGGCGTGTGCGCGCGTGAACGGCGCGGGCAGCCGCTCGCGCGAAACGAGCGCCTCGATGCGGCGCGCCAGCTCGGACGGGCGCGCCGCCATCGCGATGCCCCCCGCCGGCACTAGGCCGCGCGCGATCTCGAGCAGATGCTGCGCATAGCTGCTCGCGCGCAGCCCCGCGGCGATCACCGCCTCATCTGCCGCGAGCTCGCATTCGCGCCGAAGCCTGTTGCGCGCGAACCATGTCAATGGCTGAAACCAATACAGCGTGCATGCAAGCTCAGCGATCGAGAGCGCGAGACCGTCGTAACGGCGCACGTGCGAAAACTCATGCAGCAGCACCACGCGTTTGCGCTCTTCAGTCCAGCTCTCGGAAGCGACCGGCAAGACGACGATCGGGCGGAACACGCCGATCACGACCGGTGCTTCGACGTGCGAGCTCACGGACACGCCATCTGCCGTGGGTCGCGCGGTCGCGCGAAGTCGCCGCGCCCAGAGTCGCCCTGTCAGCGTGCGCGCGCCGACGAACAGCGCTCCCAAGGCCCAAATCGAGAGCAGCCACGCGCTTGCACTCAGCCGCGACGACGGAGTGTGCAGCATCGGTGACTGATTCGCGCGCACGGGAGCCGAAGCGACGTTGGCTGACAGCGTTTCGGCCACGACGTGACCGACGAACGCGGGCGCCGGAACGTAGACCAGCTGTCGACTGGGCAGCGAAAGCGCGAGCACCGGCACCGCGAGTGAAGCGCAGAGGCCAGCCAAAACCAGCCAGCGACGCAATGCGGCCGAGGCGCCCCGCAGCGCTGGCAGCGCGGCCAGCGAAAGCGCGAGCAAGAGCGAAGCACGGAGCACGATGCCCAGCATCGAAACCAAAGTCATGGCTACCTTCCCTCCTTGCGCGCTTGTTCGACGACCGCGGCCAGGCGATCGAGCTCGTCCGAGCTGAGCTTGTGGCGTGACGATTCGACCAGGGTGAGCACAGCCTGCTCCACTGAGCCGTCGAAGAAGGTGGAGACCACGTGTGCGAGCGCTTTGCGCCGCGCTTCACCGCGAGGCACTGCCGGCAAAAATACGTAGCGCCCGCCCTCCTCCACATGCCGCACGTGACCGCGTTCTTCGAGCAGCCGCAGCAGCGCGCGCACGGCCGAATAGCTGGGCGGTTCCGCCAAGTTGGCCAGTACTTCTTGCGCGCTGGCCCGCCCCAAACGGTACACGATATCCATGATTTCGCGCTCGCGGCGCGTCAGCGGCGGCTTCGGCATGTGGAGCAGCGTAACTTGGTGCTAAAATTTTAGCAAGCAGCACGTGCTAAATTCTTAGCAGACCTCCGCGCCACCGAAGCGCTGCCAGCCTTCGCCAATGGCAGCTCACGGCCCGTCCGTTCCCTCGTGCGGCGGGCAAGGGGGCGCTGCCGCGTCTGCGCGGCGAGCGACCGCGCTCATCCGCGGCTGACGAAGCGGTGCGCCTCGCGCGCCAGCTCGAGCCAGGAGGGGGAACGGCGCACTTTGTCGACGGCCAGCCACTCCTTCATCGCCCGTCCCTTTCCCGACTCGAAGCGCTTTCCCTTGCCGACGCTCACCAGCTCATCGACACGCGCCCGGGGTAGCTTGGCAACGAACTCGCCCTTCGAGTCGATCATCGCGAACAGCTTGCCGTCGAACTTCAGAGCGCTCGAGCCGAAGCCCTTTCCGCCGTAGGTCACCTTCGGCAGCTTGGTCAGCGCGGCAACGATTGGCGCAAACCGCGGATCGACGACGGACGCGCTCTGCTTCATCTCGGCCAGCAACTTGGGCGGTATCGGCCGGCAGGCGCACGCCCGCTGATGGGCGCGATGCCAGGCAATTCGCTGTGCCGTCGTCGCGCCTTTCGGGAGCACGTGCTGCCGGTGCCAGTCCGCGTTCATTCGCAGAAGCATAGCAAGATTCCGGGGCCGCGACCCTGCCGCCAATTGCCGCGCAGTCGGCTTGCCTGGATGCGCGATGCGCCGGCAACTCTGCTCGATGTGAGGTGCGTTGCTGGATCGAGAGCGCCCACCCTCTCGAACGACGAGTGCCGAGGCACGAGCAAACTCAGAACGGAAGAAGCGTCAGCTGTGCAACCACGGGGCGAAAGAGATGCCGAGAATGGCGCCTTCGGCGGTGAGCAGGCGGCACACGGTTTGGCCCCAAGGTTCGGTGCGGGTGGCGTGGAGCAGGCGATGGCCGCGCTCGCGGAGCTCCACTTCGGCGGCGGCGACGGCCGCTGCGCTTTCGACCTCGAGCTCGATGCACACTTGGGGCGTCGGCTGCTCTTTGGGCCAGCTGCTTCGTCCGAAGCAGGCTTCGGCAGCCTGAGTGAGTGGCCAGATGCCGAAGTGTTTGCTGCCTTCGATCTTCTCGCTGTACAAGTAGGCGGAGTCCGCGGCGTGGGGCTCGAGAGGTAAGCCGCAGTCGTTGATCAGCAGCTCTTTGGTTTGTGCGCTCGCGTTGGAGATGAGAGAGACACTGGAGACGAACAGGATTTTCATGTGCCTCGTCTAGCTCGGTTCGCGGGCAGGCTCTTGAACTTTTCGGACACCGGGGAACAAGGCGTGTTTGCGACGGCTCCGGCGCCGGACATGGTCAGACAGTTACTTCACAGCCGCATTCGAGGGTGAGTGTCTGAAGCGAGGTCAAACGAACCGTTTTGTCTCGACGAGCGTGCAACACGAGCAGGCTCGTGGGGTCGAAGACAATCACGTCTTTCACGCCCTGCGCGAGGTAAAATGGCGGGCCAATCTCCAGATCTTTTGCTTCGTAGCCTTTGCTGACGACCTCGATGACCGCCTCCGGGACGAGCGAGATCGCGTCTTCCGTCTCGTCTGGCTCTCGGCAGAAGATCGCGATGTCCGGGCGCTTGAGTGAGCCGTCCGGGAATTGGACGTAGACATCGCTCGCGTGAACGCACGCGCAGCTCTCCACGGATTTGGGGCTGATGGTCGTTCGAATGCGATCGACCGCTTTCTGATGCTTCCAGACTGGGTGTGCTTCCCAAATCGGCAAGCCGGAAACCACCTCCAAACGAATTCCAAGCTCTTCGGCTTTCAGGAACTTCGGATCGAGCGGCATCGCGTCACGTTAGCAGAGATCTCCTGAGCTCGCTCGTTTCGCGCCACTTTCATGGGCTACACACTGGAAAGCCCTGGCTCGAGTCCAGCACGCAGTGCTGTGAAACGCAATCGACGTCTGCTACGCAGCGATCGCCGAGCGCGCCATTGCTGCACGAGCTCAGGACGCAGAAGCCCGAAGTGCACCAGCTCGGTTCGTGACACAGATCGCCCGCATTGCCGCCGACGCACAGCATTCCATCGTGGGTCTGGCCACACTGCTGGCTCTCGCAGTCGGCATTTGCCTGGCAAAATTCTCCGCTTGCTCCGAGCCGATTGGAACACACGGACGAATACTGGGAATCATTCGGCGCGCGGTCGCAGCGCTTGGTCTTGCAGTCGACCAGAGTGAGGCAAGACTCGCCCACCTCACCCGTCGTGCACCGCGACTGTGCACTCCCCTTGACACCGGGTGCGCAGAAGCCGGTCTCGCAGTCTTCCGGCGCAGTGCAGCGATCACCGACTGCGCCCGCGGTGCAAACACTGCCGATGTCGGTCGGACAGTAATGACTCTTGCAGTCGCTGTCCACGGAGCACGGGTCGCCCAGGTTGCCCGCGGTGCAGCGCGGGCCGGCGAAGTCTGGGACGCAGTGCGCATTTCCCACGCACTCACCGTCGTTGCTCGACCAAGTGCAGGATTTGCCCGGCGGGCACTCACCCGTATCCATGAAGCACGGCGTCCGCGGCTCACCAGTGGAACAAATGCCGACGAGCGCTGGGCGAGGATTGTCGTTCAGCCCCACGATGCCGATTCCGGGGGCGTGAATGCAGCGCTTGCCCTGGCACTCTGCATCGAGATTGCACGGCCCGCCCTCGGTGCCGTCGGAGCAGCCGCGCGTGCCGTCTTCGGCAACGGCGATGCAGAGCGTTCCGGGTTTGCAATCGTCGTCTGCGCGGCAGCGCGCGCGAACTTCGCCGGACTCGCAGCTGCCGCTTTCATAGCGCGCATCGATCACGCAATACGGGTTGAGCGCGTCGCAGTCCGCGTCGGCTCGACACGGGTGGTAAATCATGAGGCAGGCCGCGAACATCGACGACGGCGCAGCCTGCGCGGCGGCACAATCGAACCCGCCTAGACAAGCCCCGGGGTCGACCGGAACACACCAGGGCCAGTCCATGGCCCCCGGCTTCGGAACCCCCGCGCAGGGCCACGGGGGACACTGGTCTTGCATGCACGCGGCTTCGGTAATGTGAAACAGGTCGCAGCCGTCGTCGGGTGGCGTGAGTAGATCAGGATTGCGAACGTCGCTGCTCGGCGAGCCTGCATCGGCGAACGCCCCCGCATCGCCGGACGAGCCCGCGTGCGCGAGCGCAGCGGCTGCGCCGGCCATGCTGGAGGCCGAACTGCCGCCGCCGGAGCCGGCCCCGCCGCCAGCCTGCGCGGGGTCGACCGTGTGACCCGAGCATGCACCAAGCAGGCTCAAGGGAACGAGCCAAAGTCCACTCAGCCGAAGAAAGTCCATCGAAACGAGCTTACGGGAAGCCCGCCTCCCATTGGGGACTTTCGTGGCGCAGCTAAAACATTGCCTACTCCACGCTGCGCCCTGCCCTTGCCGCGCCGAACGCGTTAAACCAATCGGAATGCCGTCCGAGATGCCGCACGACACGACTTCAGCGGAAGTTCCTTCTCGACCTGTCGCTCACGCTCACATTCACGCGGGGCATGCGTTCAAGCCGTACATCCCGGCTTCGGCGAACTTGCCCGAGCTCACGCTCGTGCCGCTGATCGCGGGCACGCTGCTGGGCGTCGTGTTCGGCGCATCTTCACTGTACTTGGTGTTGAAGGTCGGGCTGACCGTGAGCGCGTCGATCCCCGTGGCCGTGATCTCGATTGCGCTGTTTCGAGTGCTGGCGAAGCTCGGTTTGCGCAACCGCACGATTTTGGAAAACAACATCGTGCAAACCGCGGGCTCCGCGGGCGAATCGATTGCATTCGGCATCGGTGTGACCATGCCAGCGATCATGATCTTGGGCTTCGATCTGGAGCTGGTGCGCGTGGGTTTGGTCGCGGTGCTGGGCGGCTTGCTCGGGATTCTGATGATGATCCCGCTGCGGCGCGCGCTGATCGTCGAGCAACACGGCGTATTGAAATATCCGGAAGGCACCGCCTGCGCCGAAGTGCTGAAAGCCGGCGCTTCCGAAGAATCTCGCGCGGCGGCGGCGAGCGGCGATTCGCAGGCGGGCGAAGTGAGCGGGGGCAAGACGATTTTCGCGGGCTTCACCATCGGTCTTCTTTACAAGGTGCTGATGTCCGCACTGAAGCTGTGGAAAGAAGTGCCGGAGAAGATCTTCGGCGCACCGTTGAAGTTGGGCTCGATTGCGGCGGAGATCTCGCCGGAGCTTCTGGGCGTGGGCTACATCATCGGACCGCGCATCGCCGCCGTGATGTGCGGCGGCGGCGTGCTCGCTTACTTGGTGCTGATCCCGGCGATTGCCTTCTTCGGTGGTGGCGATCCGCACCCGCTCGCGCCCGGGCTCGTGCCCATCGGTCAAATGGCGCCCGATCAGATCCGCGGCGCGTACGTGCTGTACATCGGCGCGGGCGCCGTCGCGACCGGCGGTATCGTCAGCTTGGTGCGCGCGTTGCCCACGATTTGGCACGGGCTCCGCGGCAGCATCCAGGATCTGCTGGGCAAGCCGAGCGCGCAGGACAACGCGCACGCCGGGCTGCGCACCGATCGTGATTTGTCGATCAAGTTCGTGGGGGTGGGTCTGATCCTGCTGCTGGCGGTGATCACGATCGCCCCCAGGCTGCACATGAACTTCGCCGGCGCGCTGTTGATCGTGCTGTTCGGCTTCATCTTCGTGGCCGTTTCCTCGCGTTTGACCGGCGAAATCGGCTCTTCCTCCAATCCGATCTCGGGCATGACCGTCGCCACGCTGCTGCTCACGTGCGCCGCTTTCTTGCTCTTGGGCTGGACCGGGTCGCACTACTACGTCACCGCGCTTTCCGTCGGCGCGATCGTGTGCATCGCGGCCTCCAACGGCGGCACCACGTCGCAAGATCTGAAGACCGGCTTTTTGATCGGCGCGACACCGCGCTCGCAGCAGATCTCGATCCTGGTCGGCGCCCTGGCCTCCGCGCTGCTGCTCGGCCCAATCTTGCTCAAGCTGAACGACGCGGCCACGGTCTACGTCACGCCCGTCAGCTACGAGCACGTGGCGCAACCCACGCCGCTGAGCGCCGAACGCTTCGCCACGTTGCCCCGCTACGAAGGCCCGGAGCCGCAAGAAAAAGCCGACTATCGGCTGCTATCGCTTGCGACGGGCGAAGGCGCGCTAGCGCCCGGCGAGTACTTGGTCGATCCGGCGAGCCGCGCACCGCTGCTGGCCATTCGGCACAGCTTCGACGCCGATCTGCGCGCGGACGTGTCCACGCTCAGCCAAAAGGAAAAGCTCGAGGGCCCACAAGCCAGCAGCGACCCACGCGAGTTCTTCGTCTGGCAAAAGACGGACAGCGTGAAGGGCGAGCCCGGGAGATACCTGGTCGCGGCGGACGGACAGGTAGCGTACCTGATCGATCCCGGCATCAATGGCACGCACCGCGAGCGCCCGGACGGCTCGCGCGTCACCAAATTCAACGCGCCCAAAGCCACGCTGATGTCGTACATCATCAAGGGCATCCTCAATCAGCAATTGCCGTGGGCGCTGGTCTTGCTCGGCGTGATGATCGCGGTCGTGCTGGAGTTGAGCGGCATCCCCTCGCTGGCGTTCGCGGTCGGTGTGTACTTGCCGCTGTCTTCGACCACGCCCATCTTCGTCGGAGGCTTGCTGCGCAGTTTGGTCGATTGGTACCTGCGGCGCAAAAATCGCGCGCAAAATCTGAGCGAAGAAGAGCTGATCGCGGAGGGTGACAAGAGCCCCGGAGTGCTGCTCGCTTCCGGCTACATCGCGGGCGGCGCAATCGCCGGCATCGTGATCGCGTTCATGGCGAGTGTCCTCTCCAACACCAATCGCACACTCGAGCATTGGGCTGCGGCGCACAATCCATTCTTCGAAGGCTCACAGTCGGATCTGCTGTCCATGATTCCGTTCTCGCTGATCGGCCTTTTGCTTTGGGCGGTGGGGCGCGAGCTGTGGCTCAAACCGGAGCGTGCTCCCAATCGAGCGCGCTGAGTCGTTGGAGCGCCAGAAATTGGAGGGCCCGTTCAACGGGGAAGCGGTGTAGGCTGCGCCCGACATGCCGACTCAATTCCGCGCTCGCTCGTCTCGTTCGGTCTTCGACATTGCTGTGCTACCGCTCGGAATCGCCCTCGTGACCGCCTGTGGTGGCACGGCTCCGGTTCCCACGCTGAGCCAGCCGGCGAAGCCCGCGCTGCTCTCACCGAGCACGAGCTCGAGCACTGCGCCCCCGAAGCCGTTCGTCAACGTCACGTTGGCGAGCGTCGGTCTCGATCCCCTGGCCATGGATCGCACGCAAGATCCGTGCACTGATTTCTATCAGTATGCCTGCGGCAATTGGCTGAAAACGGTGCAAATCCCCGCGGACGAGCCGGCTTGGTCGCGCTCCTTCAACGAGATCCAAAAGCGCAACGAGCTCGAGCTCAAGCACATCTTGGAGGAAGCCGCCAAACCCGGCGCCTCGGACCCGGTGACGCAAAAGTTGGGCGCGTTCTACGCGGCCTGCATGGACGAAGCAGGCGCGGACAAGGCGGGTACACAGCCGATCCGCGCACTGCTCGAGCGAGCCGCGAGCGTCAGGGACGCAAAGAGCCTGTCCCGGGTGGTGACCGAGCTGCACGCCGTCGGCATCACCCCGCTGTTCGATACCTCACCGACGCAAGACGCAGACAACGCCACGCGCTGGATCGCCAATCTAGATCAGAACGGCCTCGGCCTGCCCGATCGCGATTACTACCTGCGCGAGGACGAAGCCTCGAAGAAGCTACTTGCGACCTATCGCGAGCACGTCACGCGCATGCTCGTGCTCACCGGCATGAGCGAAAAGCGCGCCCAGGCTGCGGCCGCCGATGTGCTCACGCTCGAAACGGAGCTCGCCAAGATCTCGAAGACCAAAGTCGAGCGACGCGATCCGAAGGCCATGTTCAATCGTCTCGACCGCGCCGGCGTAAAAAAGGCGCTGCCTGCGTTCGATTGGGACGGCTATTGGCAGGGCATCGGATTCCCGGGCATCGAACAGATCACGGTCACCGCACCGAAGTTCTTCGAGGGCTTGCAGGCCTTGGTCACGACCACCAAACCCGCGGTCTGGCAAAACTACCTGAAGTGGCAAATCGTGCACGACACGGCGTCGCTGCTGTCGAAGCCGTTCGTGGACGAGCGCTTTGCCATGCAACAAGCGCTCACCGGCCAGCCCGAGCTGCCTCCGCGCTGGCGACGCTGCGTGCACGCGACCGATGCCTCGCTCGGCGATCTGCTGGCGCAGCCCTACGTCAAAGATCACTTTCCCGGCGACAGCAAGCAGTCCGCGCAGACCATGGTTGCGGCGATCAGCGCCGCCATGCGCACGGATCTCGACGCGCTGGACTGGATGGACGCCGACACCCGCAAGCGCGCGCACGAAAAGCTAGGTTCGCTAGCCTACTTGGTCGGCTACCCCGAAAAGTGGAAGGCCTACGACTATCCCGTGGACGCCAAGAGTTACGCACAAAACGTGCTCCACTCGCGCAATTACGAGCTCAAGCGCGAGCTCGCCAAAGTCGGCAAAGCGGTGGACCGCAGCGAATGGCAGATGAGCGCGCCCACGGTGAACGCCTATTACGATCCGCAGCGCAACCAAATGGTGTTTCCCGCCGGCATCATGCAGCCGCCGTTCTACGGCATCGATCAAGGGCTGGCCGTGAACGCGGGCGCGATCGGCATGGTCGTCGGTCACGAGCTCACCCATGGCTTCGACGACGAGGGCTCGCAATTCGACGCGATGGGCAACCTCAAGAGCTGGTGGACGGCTGCCGCGAGCGACAAGTTCAAGCAGAAGATCGCGTGCGTCGAAAAGCAGTACGGCGCCTACGAAGCTCTCCCGGGTCTGCACGTGAACGGTGCGCTCACGCTGGGCGAGAACATCGCCGACAACGGCGGACTCAAGCTCGCCTTCGAGGCCTACCGCGCGCTGCGCAAGGACGCGAAAGAAGCGATCGTGGCCGACGGCATGAGTGAAGACCAGCAGTTCTTCTTGGGCTTCGCGCAGGGTTGGTGCTCGCTCTACCGGCCTGATTTCGAGCGCATGGTGGTGCAGACCAACCCGCACTCCCCGCCGCGCTTCCGCGTCCGCGGCCCGCTCACGAACATGCCGCAATTCGGCGAAGCCTTCGCGTGCAAAGTGGGTTCGCCGATGCGCCCGAAAGACACCTGCTCGGTGTGGTGAGCCTCTGGTCTGCGGCGTGCGGGCCCGGAGACGTTGGCCGCCGGCAGGCGCTTGACGTCGCGCAAAAACGCGGGCTCGCTCGTGATTCCCCGAGGGGTCTGAGAGGGTCATGAAAGCATCGCAGAGTTTGATTGGTGTCGCGCTGGGTTTGGTCTTAACTGCTTGCGTGAGCGCACCGCAAAAGCCAGAGGCCAAAGTCCCGCCCGCCACGTCCGCATCGCCCTCGGCGCCAGCGCCGACGCCCGCACCGGCGAGCGCGAGCAATCCGTTCCTGCAGCCGAGCACGCTGCCCTATCAGATGCCGCCGTTCGACAAGATCACGGACGCCAGCTATCGGCCTGCGTTCGAGGCCGGCATGGCCGAACAACGGGCGGAGGTCGCCGCGATCGCCGGCAACGCAGCCGCACCGACCTTCGAAAATACGATCGTCGCGCTGGAGCGCTCGGGGCGGATCTTGTACCGAGTGTCGAACGTGTTCTTCAACCTTCAGGGGGCAAACACCAACGACGAATTGGACGCCATCGCGCGCGAGCTCGCGCCAAAGCTGTCCGAGCACCTAGACGCGATTTTTCTGGACCCAAAGCTGTTCGCCCGCGTGAAGGTGCTGTACGACGGGCGCGCCGCGCTCAAACTCGATCCGGAGTCCGCGCAGCTGCTTTCGCGCACGCACCTGCAGTTCGTGCGCGCAGGCGCCAACTGCTCGGACGCGGACAAAGCGCGCCTGCGACAGCTGAACGGGGAATTGTCTACGCTCACGACGCAGTTCCAGCAAAACGTGCGGCAGTCGACGCAAACCGGCGCCGTCGTGGTCGACACCGTCGCCGAACTCGACGGCTTTTCGCCGGAACAAATTGGCGCCGCGGCAGCCGCAGCCCAAGCCCGCAATCTGACTGGCAAATGGCTGATCACCTTGCAAAACACCACGGCCCAGCCGGCGCTCGCGCAGCTCAAAAATCGCGCGCTGCGCGAGCGGCTGTACCGCGCGTCGATCGCCCGCTCCAACGGCGGTGCCGCCGACAACACCGCGCTCATCTCGAAGATCGTGGGGCTGCGCGCCGAGCGCGCCAAGTTGCTCGGCTACCCCGACTACGCTGCGTACGTCTTGGAAGACGAGACCGCCAGCACGCCCAGCGCCGTGAACAAGCTGCTCGGTGAGATCGCGCCGCCCGCGTTCGCCAAAGCCAAGCGTGAGGCGGCCGATCTGCAAGCGTTGATCGATCAGCAAGCCAAAGCCGAGCACACGCAACCCTTCAAGCTACAAGCCTGGGATTGGGCGTTCTACGCCGAACAGCTGCGGCAGGCCCGCTACGCTTACGATGAAGCGCAAGTGAAGCCGTACTTCGAGCTGAACCGCGTGCTTGTCGACGGCGTGTTCTACGCGGCCACGCAGTTTTACGGCATCACCTTCAAAGAGCGCCACGATCTGCCCGTGTACCGGGGGGACGTGCGGGCTTTCGAGGTCTTCGACCACGATGGCTCGCCGCTCGCTCTGTTTTTTTGCGACTACTACGCGCGCGACAACAAACAAGGCGGCGCGTGGATGAACGCCTATGCCGACCAGTCGACGCTGTTCGGCACCAAACCGGTGGTCGCCAACCACCTGAACATCCCGAAGCCCGCCGAAGGCCAGCCCACGCTGCTCACCTTCGACGAAGTCACGACTCTGTTCCATGAATTCGGCCATGCGCTGCACGGCCTATTCTCCAACGTGAAGTACCAGTCGCTGGCGGGCACCAACACCCCGCCCGACTTCGTGGAGTACCCCTCGCAATACAACGAGATGTGGGCAGACGAGCCCGTCGTGATCGCCAACTACGCGAAACACTACCAAACCGGCGCAGCCATCCCGCCTGCCCTGCTCAAGCAAGTGATCGCAGCGCGCAAGTTCAACCAGGGCTTCACCACTGGCGAATACATCGCCGCGGCGATCTTGGATCAGTCGTGGCACCAAGTGCCCGTGGCCCACCCGGAAAAACTTCCGCAAACCCCGGAGCAAGTGATGAACTTCGAGCAGGCCGCGCTCAAAGCTGCCGGCGTCGATTTTGCGCCCGTCCCCCCGCGCTACCACAGCCCCTATTTCCTACACATCTTCTCCAGCGGCTACGCCGCCGGCTACTACGCCTACTTGTGGAGCGACGTACTCGCACGCGACACCGAGAGCTGGGTACACGCCCACGGCGGCCTCAAGCGCGAAAACGGCGATCTGCTGCGGGCCAAAGTCCTCTCGCGCGGCCGCACCGAGGAACCATCGAAGCTCTTCCAGAGCTTCTACGGCCGTCCACCGGAGATCGGCCCGCTACTCGAGCACCGCGGTCTCACGCTTGCTCCGCACAAGTGAGATTCGACGGCGTGCGACACGCTGCGTGACGCGCGAGAGTGCACTCCAGCCGGCGAATGAGATTGGGGGCGCTCGCGCTCCAGCCACGCACCTCACAGCGCGCGCAGTTCCCACGCTGCCCGTTCGTCGGAAGCGCCAGCGTCGGCGACGATTGGTATCGGGGGTGCATTCACTCTGATCGAGAAAGGACTTCGTTCCCTGAACCTGGGCGCCAATCCGCGCTC
>DASSMT010000094.1:0-41314 GCA_035688655.1 Polyangiaceae bacterium
TGTCGCGTCGGCGCGATTTGCATCATCAAGCGCACTTCAGGTTGGACTTCCGCGCCGGCGGGCACGGTGATGCGCATCGTCACCCTTCAGGATGGAGTGCTGTGGGGGCTGGATGCTGCCGGCATCTCCAGCATCGACGCACATGGCTGGAAGCTCGCCATCCCGGCTCCTGCCTGGTCCGAACCGCAAGCACTTTGGGCGACGCAGGGTGAAGCTTGGGTGAGCAGCCGCGACGAGCTTCATCACTACCGAGAGGGCAACTGGCAAACGCTGCCTTCTCCGGTCGGGCGAGCAACCTCGTTCTGGGGAACTCGCGCGGATTCGCTGTGGTTGGTCGGCAGTGCGGGCGCCGCGCACTTCGATGGCAAGGGCTTTCAGCGGCTCGCGCTCGCCGGACCCTTACAGGTCGTGCGCGGCCGGAGCGACGCCGAGCTCTGGTTCGGCGGTGAACGAGGCTTGTTTCGCGCAGAACCAGCGAGGGCGAGCGGAGGCTAGGCCAAGCTGCAACGCTGAAATCTGCGCGCCGGGTTGCAGCCGGCCGGGACCCTTGTCATACTCTGCCAACGCCCAGCGGGGCGCACGCGAGGAGGTTGCCATGAACGATCGCAAATACATCGTCGATGTTCGTGTTCACTCGCGTGCCGCAGTTCGCTTTCACTGACGGCGTCCTCGCGCGCGAGCTCAGCGCTTCGATCCTCAGTCTCGAGCGCGGCTGACGTTCGACCATCGAACGGCACCGCCCGAGGCCGCGCGTGCTCAGGCACCCGCGTTGGCTCGCCAATTTTCGCGATTTTGCGGGGAATTATCATGAATTTTCAGCGTCGTGAGTCGCTCGAGCGACTCGGCTTCAGTCCATTTTTTCAGGCTCAGTTTCAAGCGCTTTCGGCCTTCGATGAGCTGCGTTCGGAAGCTCGAGTAGCGCGCATCCTGTCCGAGGCGCGCGGCCACTATTTGGTCTCCGACGGCGAGCAGACTCGTCGCGCGGTTCTCGCTGGCCGGCTGACTCACGCGGACAGACTCGCGGGCGTCGGTGACTTCGTCTTGCTCGAAAATGGCCGCGATGCGCTCGCTCGTATCGCGCACGTGTTCGAGCGCAGGAGCGCGTTCCAGCGCCGGCAGCCGGGCGGCACCTCAGAGGCGCAGTTGATCGCGGCCAACGTCGATTTGATTGTCGTCGTTTGCGCGCTCACTCACGCTGATGCAGATCCCCACGCCCAGGGCCACAGCCTCAATCCGCGCCGAATCGAGCGCTATCTGCGCGCCATTCGCGACGCACCTGCGCGCGCGCTGGTACTGCTGAACAAAGCAGATCTGTCACCGACGGCGGCAGAGCACGCCCAGCGCCTGCGTCACGAACTGCGTGGGGTGCCTGTGCTGCTGTGCAGCGCCGAGGGGGGCGAAGGTCTCACCGAGCTCGAAAGCGAATTGTGCACGGGCACGACTGCGGCGCTGGTTGGCTCATCGGGCGTGGGCAAATCCAGCCTGACCAATCGACTACTGCGCGCTCCCGTGCAGACCGTGGCTGCCGTCCGCACGGCGGACACTCGGGGGCGACACACCACCAGCGGGCGCGAGCTGTTCTGTTTACCGTGCGGCGGTCTTTTGCTCGATACGCCGGGGATGCGAGAGTTTGCGCTGTTCGCAGACGACGACACGGAGCTCGGCGGTACTGGCTTTGCAGAGATCGACGCGCTCGCTCCCGCGTGTCGGTTTCGCGATTGCCGTCACCGCACTGAGCCGGGTTGTGCGGTCCTGGCAGCAATCGAGCGAGGCAGCATTTCGGGTGAGCGCTTGGAGCAGGTGCACGAGTTCGAGCGCGAGCTCTCGTGGCAACGAGATCGCCACGACCCACTGCGACGGCGCGAAGTGCGGTCGCTGAATCGGGCACGAACTCGTGCCCAGCGCGCGGAGCAAAAGCAACGCGGTCGGGGCTAGCTGTTCTACTCGCTCGAAGCTTGCGAATCATCGCGCTTCGTGAGCGCTGAACTGCTCAGAAAGTGCTCCACGAGTGCGACCGTCAGTGGCGGCATTTCCTGCATCGGGTAGTGACCCGAATCGGCCAGGGGCGTGACGACGAGCTCCGCGCACAGCGGCGAAAGCCCTTGCTCCACGGCCGCCTGCCGCATCGGCGGCGCGTCTTGTTCACCCGTGATCGCGAGCACCGGGATGCGGATCGGCGCGCCTGGATCGGGAAGTCCATCGCGCGCAAACATCGCCACGTAGCCCGCGGCTGCGGTCCGATCCGCACACGCGCCCCAGCGGGAAACTTTCGAGCTGAGCCAGCCGGGTGATAGCCGTGATCCGAACCTTTGTTGGAGCAGCGAAAAGCGCGTGGCGTCGTCCGCCAGTGCCAACGCGCGCGAGGCAGCAATCATCGCCTCGTCGGCGCCGAACCCGGTCGGCGGCGGTGGCGTCAGCACGACCGCGCGCGGGATCCGGTCGGCGGCGTGCTGGGCGAGGTGCAATGCCACGAGAGCGCTCATCGAGTGGCCGACGATCGCGAATCGAGCCCAACCCAGTGCATCCGCGAGCGCGAGTACATCGCTTGCGGCTTCGTCGACCGTGAACGCTCCGGTGCGTCCCCGTGACCGGCCGTAGCCGCGCAGATCGACGAACGCAAATGTGAAGCGCGCAACGTCCAGGAACGCCCGTGCCCCGTCCCACGTGGAGGTATCACACAACCAATCATTCAAGATCAGCACGCGCGCTGGACCCGAGCCAACCAGCTCGTGGCCGAGCAGAGCCGTATTTTCTGGCAAATTCACGGAGTCCATCAGCTGGCTTTCTGCGGAGGGTTCGAGCTACCACGCGGGTCTGCTCCTCGGGTCACGCCGAGCCTGACCCGAGGAACGCTGGGTCGGGCTCGGCCAAAAGTAGCCGGTTCTTCGGCGTGATCGAGCTGGGGATGGTTTGGGTGCGCACGCTGAAGCCGTGGCCGCGCAGGCGAGCGGCGCGCGTGACGTCGATGGCCAACGCGGGATCGAGCCAGCCTCCGAGACCGCCTTGGTCGTTGTCCAGCTTGTCGTGGCAGCACGGGAGCACCGCGACGCGCGCTCCCGCTGCGATGGCTCGACTCAACACCAAGTCGGTCAGCGAGCCGCAGGCGTGGCAAGAAACCAGCAGGTCGCCTGACCCGACCGTGATGCTCGACAGCTCCGCTTGGACGAGCTCGACGCGGCCAGTGAGCCGCGGCCACGTGCGAGTCAGCCGCTCGCGTAAAGCGTGCGCACTCTTCGGCAGCCGCACATCCACGGCCACGGCAGAAGGTGAGGAATCGTCGAGCAAGAGCAAGGTTTGGGCGAGCAGGCCATGTCCGCACGCCAGATCAATCACGCGCCCGCCGCGGAAGCGCCGCCGCGTGCGGCGCGCGACTTCCCAGGCTTCGAACAGCTCTTTGCGCGCCAAGCACTCGCTCTCACAGACCTCGCGCGCCAGGCGATGAAACAGCGTGTCCTCGCCAAACCGGCCCACGTCACGGTGTGTGAGCTTGGCTCGGCTACCGGGGTCGAAGCTCATTTGTCTGCAGCGTAGCACCACTGCTGAAGTGACGCGTGCTCGGCGAATGCTGCTCTGCTCGCCGCTTGCGGGCACCGCTGCTACCAGGGGATGGCTTTGCCATCGCGAAAGAAGCCGCCCTGCGGGGCATTGCCGTCGCGACTCAGCGTTGCGGCCCAGAGGATGCCGCTCGCGCCCTGTTCCACACTGCGGGCTGCAGAGCTGCCGCCCATGCGCGTTCGCACCCAGCCCGGGCACACCGCATTCACGCGCCGGGAGCTGCCTTCGAGCTCACGCGCGAGCACACGGGTGAAGCCATTCAACAGCGCTTTCGAGACACTGTACGCATTGCTGGGAAAGCCTGCGGCCTGATGCGTGCCTCGTGCCACTGCCTGCACGAAGTCCGCGGCAATCTCTTCCAGCTGAGCGCGGCTCAGATCAGGGCGGAGCAGCCGCTCACGCAAGGCGCGCGAGAAATTGCCGAGCTCTCCCATCCCGCTCGAAACCATCACGATGTTCGCGTCCTGGTCGAGCCGGGAGAACAGCGCGTCAGTCACGCGCACGGCCCCGCGGTAGTTGCCGTCGAGCGTGCGAGTCGCGACTTCGACACCGAACCCCTCGAACGAGGCGCCCGCATTGTTGATCAAAGCGGCGATCGGAGGCTCGGATGCCATGCGCTCGGCAAAGGTGCTCACCGTCGAAGCGTCGGACACGTCCAGCAATGCGGCCTGCACATCCAGATTCCGAGCACGCAGTTGGCTCGCGGCAGCCTCCGCGCTCGCTGCATCCCGGCCGGTCAACCACACTCGGTACCCACGGCCGGCCAATGACTGCGCGGTTGCGAGACCGAGTCCGCGGTTGGCTCCCGTGACGACGGCAACAGACATCCGTCATGCCTTGGGTCGCGCGGCTCCAAGCGCAAGTCGTGTGGCAGATTTGGCGCGGAGTGGAGGTCGGCGACGCGCGAGTCTCAGCGCGCGTAGTCGGGAGCGATCAGATCATTGGGCGAACGCAGCGAAGCTGGCTTTGGCGGCGCTTTTGCCGGCTTGCTCTTGGCTCGAGCAACGCTCGGCTGGGCGACGGCTTGGGGCGCTCCCGCGTCGGATGACACGGGCGGTATTGTCGTTTCCGGGGGCGTCGGCGCCTGCGCGGCTGCTGGCGTGGCCGAAGAATCGACGGGCAGAGGATGGACGGCCGAAGGCGGTGCTAGTTGGACGAGCTCGGAGCTCGGCTGCCCCGCGCTCGACTGCGTCGCGTACGGCTTCACCACTAGGGAGAAGATCGCGACCAGTCCGGAGCCGATCAAGCCCGCAGCGATCCAAGGTCTTCGGTTTGGCGTCACCACGACCACAGGTTCGGGCGGCGGCTGCAGGGTCGGTAGGTAGCTGAGACGCGCTGGTGCGGCATCTTCAGCAGCTGCGCTCGTGTCGACGGAGACGGCGCGTAGGGAGCTCGCGCTCTGCGCCGTAGGGCCCACTCTGCGGCCGTCCGAAAGGATAGCGTCGGCGCGTTGCTCGACGCGACGCAAGGCTTCACGCTTGGCGGCCGCACGCTGGCCGCAGGTCGCGCTCATGAAGGACTCGACCACGGAATCGAAGCCGACGGCAAAAGCCTCCGGCACGGCGCGCTGCAGCGCTTCGCGCATCTCGTCGGCCGACGCCCAGCGACGCTCGCGGTCCTTCTCCAACGCTCGCATCACGACCTCTTCGAGCGCGGCGGAGTAGCCGGGCCTCAGCGACGACGGTTTCCTCGCAGGCGCGTTGCTCGTGATGCTGTGCAAAACGCCGATCGACTCGTGATTTTTGAACGGGTGATGCCCGCTCGTCATCAGGTGCAGCATGATGCCGACCGAGAACACATCGGCGCGTCGATCGACCGGATTGCCCAAGATCTGCTCGGGCGCCATGTACGCAAACTTGCCCTTGATCTCGCCGGTCGTGGTGGAATTGACCTCTTGGTTCATGGCCTTGGCAATTCCGAAGTCGACGAGCTTTGCCACGCCGCCATAGCTGACCAGCACGTTGTGCGGCGAAACGTCGCGATGAACCACGCCGAGCGAAGCGCCTGTGCCATCACACAGGTCATGGGCGGCTTGCAGACCGCGCAACGTTTGGGCGACCAGGTTGACGGCGATCAACAGCGGCATGCCGACGCCTGGCTCGCAGTGCTTGAGCAAGTAGCTGAGGGGTTCGCCGTCCACCCACTCCATCACCATGTAGAGTGAGTCGTGATGCTCGCCGAGCTCGATGGTCTGCACGACGTTCGAGTGCTGGATGAGAGCCGCGATGCGTGCCTCTTCGAACAGCATGCGCTCTCTACGCTCGCTGTCCTCGCTCACCGCGAGCAGCGTCTTGATGGCGACCAGTTTCTGGAAACCGCGCGCGCCGCGCAGGCGTCCGACCCAGACTTGCCCCATGCCACCCTTGGCAATTGGAGCGAGCAGCTCGTAGCGGCCGAGCGCTTGCCCAGCCTGCAGTGGAGTGGATTCGATCGTCACCTTGGTGGCATTTCGAACGGCCAATGGCCGCGCAACTTAAACAGCGACAGCTGTTCAGGCGCCCAGGGTGAAGGACGGCGCGGGCGCTGCGCCAAGTGCAATCCGGCGCGGCAGATCTACTTTTGGCATTGCCCCGCGACGCACTGTTTCATGCCCTTACAAGCGATCTTGCAACCACCACAATTCATGGGGTCGGTGGCGGTCTTTACGCAGGCCCCCGAGCAGAGTGAGTAGCCCGCATCGCACACCGTGCCACATCCGCTACTCGAGCAGGTCGGGGTGCCGTTGGCAATGCCTGGGCACACCGTGCCGCAGCCCCCGCAATTGTTCAGGTCGTTCTTGGTGTCGACGCAGCCGCTGCTGCAGCGGATGAAGGGCGCGGTGCATTGGAAATCACAGGTCCCGCTGCTGCACACGGACTTGCCGTTAGTCGGCGCCGAACAGATGACGCCGCATTTGCCGCAGTTGGAGGTCGCGCTCGAGGTGTCGACGCACGAACCGCTGCAATTCGTCAGGGCACCGCAATCAGTGCCGCAGCTGCCGCCGTTGCAGACCATCCCCGAACCACACTGGTTCGTGCAGTTCCCGCAGTGCTCGGAGTCGGAGTTGAAATCCACACAGGCGCTCCCGCAAGCGCTGTAGCCCGTGTTGCAATGCGGTTCGCACTTACTGGATTCGCAAGTGACGAAGCCATTGTCGGGTTTGGCGCAAACATGGTCGCAAGCTCCGCAGTTGGCGTTGTCGTTATCGAGCTTGACACAGGCATTGTGGCAAGCGGTGTAGCTCGGAGAGCAACTCACGTCGCAGCCATTTGCCGCGCACGTGGCCGTCCCGTTGGCTGGAGTCGGACAAGCAATGCCGCAGTCACCGCAGTTCTGCGGATCGGAGCTCACGCTCACGCACGAGCCCTCACAATTCTTTTCCGTGTCGGGACATTGTGCCAAGCACTTGCCCGCCGAGCAGACGAGCCCCGGATCGCAGACATGCCCACAAGACCCACAGTTGCCTGGGTCCTTCTTGGCGTCCACGCACAGCTCGCCGCACTGCACGAAGCCGTCGTCGCAAGTGCTTCCGCACGTGCCGCCATCGCAACGAGCCATGCCATTGGCCGGCGCATTGCAGGCGATTCCACACTCGCCACAGTTGAGCGGATCGCTGGCCGTGCTCACGCAGCTCGACCCACAAGCGTCGTAATCCGGGTCGCACGCAAAACCGCATTTGCCAGCAGCGCACGTCCCGTGCCCGTGCTCCGGCATCGGGCAAGCCATGCCGCAGCTGCCGCAATGGGCCACCGTGCTATCCGTGTTCACGCAGGCGCCCGCGCAGTTCGTCGAACCGGATTGGCACTTGTCCGAGCATTGCCCGTCCGAGCAAACCTCGCCTGCTTGGCACTTGTTGCTGCACGAGCCACAACGATCGGGATCGCTCGATACGTTCACACACGCGCCCTCGCACTCTCGCAAGGGCGAAATACAAGCGAGCTCGCATTTCCCGTCTACGCAGGATGGTGTGCCGCCGATTGCGCTGCATTCGTCACCGCACCCACCGCAGTTGTCCGGATCAGCCGCCAAATCGACACACACGGTTCCGCACGGCGTGTAGCCGTCTTCGCAGGCGAAGCTGCAGCGGCCCTCCGCGCAGCCAGGTCGCCCATGTGCGGGAGCAGTACAGGTCGCACCGCAGCCTCCGCAGTTCTTCGAGTCCTCCGTGAGCACGACACAGCGCCCATCGCACACGGTCTCGCCGTTGCGACACGACGACTCGGTCGGGTGACAGGCGTTGCTGGCGACGTCGCAGGCGTAACCCTCCACGCAGCGTTGGTGTTCGTCACAGGGCAGGCCGTCCAAATTGGTGGACAGGCTACTTTGGCAAGAAATGACCAGCAGCGTGCCGAGCAGCAAGAGCAGCCCGCACAGCCAGCGCGATAGCGAGCCGGGCATTTCAGAATTGTCCTCGAGCTGCCAGCGCGCAGCCGTTCGGCAGACAGATCAGGCCCGCGCTCGTCGCGTGCGACGGCGTGCCCCGGTCGAGCAGCAACATCAGGCCACCGGCAACCAAGAGAGCGCCACCCGTGCCCAGGAAAACGCGGGCGGCGGTCTGCCGGCCCTCCATGGTTTCCAGGTGCTTCTGATACTCGATCTGATTTTGCGCCTCTTTCGCGTCGCTCTCGGCGCTCCGGCGCAAGATCTCGAAGGTCAGCGCGCCGCCCATGGCCGCGGCGCCGGCCGCGAGTGTCACCCACGGCACGATGCCGAGCTTCTTGCCCTGCGAGCTCGTGTCTGGCGCGGGCGTCGGGGGCGGCGGTGTCACCGGTGTCGGGCTGACGACAGGAACACTCGCTGGAGTCTGCTGCTGTTGCTGTTCGAGGCGCACGTTCGCGTCCATGGGTTGATCCGCCGCCAAGGACACGTCTCGCTCGGCGTCCGCGTAGCCACGCAGGCTGAGCAGCAAGTGATGTGCGCCGGGCGTCAGCTCACCTGTCCAGGGGGTGATGCCTACGGGTTGGTCGTCGACGGTCACCGTCGCACCGGCGGGGCTGGACAACACGGTCAGCTGTTGTACGCCTTTCTTTCGGAGCGATTCGGCCAGCTGCGCGATCAGTGGCCGAACGGTGGCTGCGTTCGCGGCGTCCGGGTTTCTGCGCAGGTAGTCGCGGTACCAGCGCAGCGCGCCCGCGTCGTCCGAAAGCTTTTCGTACGCGCGCGCAATGTTGAACGAGAGCGGCGCGCTCGGCGCCAAGCGATCGGCAGCGAGGAAAAGGTCCACTGCGTCTTTGAAGCGGCCCGCCGAGTACGCTTGTGCGCCTGCTTGGTACTTCGACTTGGCTTCCGCTCGCCGTTGCTCCATGGCGGCTTCGTCGCTCGGCGCGTCGGCGCGCGCGGTCGGTGGACGCAACAGGGCGGCGGTCGCGAACGACAGCGCGCACAGCCAGCGAAGGGACCGACGATCTTTGGCAGTCATGAGAGCGAATCTAGTAGGGTGCGAGTAGATCGCGCTGTGCGTTGTTCTCGCCGCCGACCATAGCCGGTTTCGGCTGCTGCGGTTTGGCCACCGGGGTGGCGGCTTTTCGTGCAGCTGAACTCTTGGGTGCCGTCGCTGCGCTGGCCGCGACCGGTGCTGGATTCACCGCCGGCCCTTGGCTCGTGCCTGGGGCGCTGGGCGTTGGGCTCGGCGGCTCGGGATGGACGGCCGCCGGCGATTGCGCAAAGGCGGACGGTACCGCCGTGGACACGCCTTGCGAGGAGGGCGCGCGCGGCCAGGCGAACAGCACGGCCCCACCTGCCGCCAGCGCGATTGCTGCGAGCGCGATCCAGCGTGGGCTCGACCACAGTGGCCTTGCGCCACGAGCCATTGCGGGCGTCAACAAAACGTTCACCGTGTCGGCTGAACCGAGCGCGGGTGGCGTCGCTCGCACGCCGGAGTCCGGCGTGATCGCGGTGATTGATGCAAAAGATGCTCGCGAAGCGCGTTGCGCGGACGGCGAATTGCTGCGCGCGATCCACTTCGTATCCAAAGACACGCCCGAGACGTCCTCCGAGATCCCTTGACTGAGCAGCCACCCTGCAAGCGCGCGGCCGAGCTCCTCCATCGTTTGGTAGCGCTGCGCGACGTCCTTGGCCAGGCCTCGCTGCACGATCGCCCACAGCGTGGGATCAGCCGCCCACAGCTCGACGAGCGGGGTTGGCTCGTTTTCGACTATCGCGCGCATCAGAGAGTTGTAGTTGTTCCCCGTGAACGGAGCCGTTCCGCTCAGCGTTTCGTACAATACCACGCAAAAGGACCAAATATCGGTGCGTTGGTCGATGTTGTCCTGGCCGCGCGCTTGTTCGGGAGACATGTAGCCGGGGCTTCCGAGAATGGCGCCGGCCTGAGTCAGCTGACGATTCTGGCCGGTTTCGTCGGACAGCTTTGCGATACCGAAGTCCAAGAGCTTGGGCCTCAGCTCTTCAGCCTCATGTGAAATGAAAATGTTGTCCGGCTTCAAATCCCGGTGAACGATGCCCTTGGCATGGGCAGCGACCAGCGCGTCCGCAACGGGTAGGAGCAACTGCACCGCGCGTACGGACGGTAGGCGGCTTTCGGTGGCGAGCAGACTGCCGAGGGTCTGACCGCTGAGCAGCTCCATGACGATGTAGGGATCGCCCAATTCCGAATCGCCGATGTCGAACACGCGCACGATGGCCGAGTGGCCGAGTTTCGCGGCGGCACGTGCCTCTTGCTTCAGTCGCTGTCCGAGAGCGGCTTGGTCGAGCTCGGCACGGATCAACTTCAGCGCGACGGGCGCCTCCAGCTGCAGGTTGAGTGCGCGCCAGACGGTTCCCATGCCGCCTTCGCCCAGGAGTGCGTCGAGCCGATACTTGCCGGCGATGACGTCTCCCACGTTGTATGGACTGCTTGGCGTCCGTACCGGCAAAGTAGACGACATTTCCTCCGAGCTGAAGGCTATCACGGATGCTCGACCGGGACGGGCCGCTCCGTCGATTGTCGGCAAAACTCGGCGGTCCCTGACTCCAATGTCAGGGTATGTGATTGTATGTGACGAGATCCTGCGCTGAATAGTGGGGTGTTCCGCTGGTGGTATGTCGTTTGCTCCCGAAACGCCCCCAACATGGGTGAGTGCGATGGCTGATCATTGGCGGAAGTTCGCGTCCGTTTCGCTGGGGTGCGCATTGTTGCTGTTCGGTTCGGCCTGCGGCGTCTCGCTCCCGAAGTCGGACGCGGTCGCGGTCAGCGTCGACCGCAAGCAGATCGAGGACATCCTGCACGCGGTATTTCCCGACCTGAGCGATGAGGAATTGAAATCGTACGCCGCGGAGCTCGACTTGAAAGCGGCCCTCGAGCTCGAGCTCGAACTGAGCGACATCCGCGATGTCGCGGCTGGGCTCAGTAAGGAGCTCAGCGATCTCGGCGCGAAGGCCGCCGAACAACGTCGGACCGACGTCGCCGCGCACAACGACGGCTATCCCACGGGGCTCGAGCCAGTCGGACGTCATGCGTTCTACGATTCCGCGGCGGGGCAGGGCCGCATCGAGCTCAGCGGTATTTTCGCAGACCACGAGGGCGTCACGCTGAGCTCGGCCGATGTCGCGGTGAAAGTCGCAGGTGAAGCGCAGCAGGTTTCGCTGCAGTGTTCGCAGAGCGAGCCGGTCGATTTGGTATTTCTGGTCGACATTACCGGCTCCATGTCGCCCATCATCGGAGCCTTACGACGTTCACTCGGCGCGTTCGTGGACGCCATCAGCGCCAGAAAGATCAACGGCACGTTGAGCGTCGTCACCTTCCAAGACTCGGTCGGCGTCAACGTGGAGTTTCAACGCCCCGCGCCTCCGAGCGGCTACGAACGCAGTCCGTTTTTCTCGCCGGTGCCCATCGACGACGACGCGGCCATCGAGCGCCTGCAGCGCTTCATCACGCATCTGGAGGCCAATTCCGGCGCCGACCAGCCGGAGAATCTGGCCGGTGCTCTCGATTTCGCGGCAAATGACGTGATCGGCTCGAACCCTGACGGCACGCCGAACGTGATCGGTGACGGCCTGAACGATCCTAAGGACGTCGCGCCGTTTCCCAAACTGCAGCATGCCCGGCGTGTATTCGTGGCTTTCACCGACGCGCCATTTCACGCCGACAGCCGCACGCCCAAGAATTCGTCGTTGCTCGCGCCATTCAAGCCTCGGAAAATGGCGGATATTTTGCGCACGCTCCAGCGCTCGGGCACGATCGTGCACGTCTCCGATCCCAGCTGGGTCGACGAAACCAGCACCCCGACCGGTGCCGCGAGCGAAGTCGCGGTGGACGCCGATTACTGGGCGATGAACACGGGGGGCGTCGGCGAAGATCGCGTCGCGGGCTATTCACTGGTCGACCTGGATTTGCTGGTGGTCGCGACCGATACCGGCTTGCTCGACATCGTGCTCGACCGCGTACTCGAAAGCAGCTGCAGCGTGCGCTTTGCGTTGCCCGAATTTTCGGCCGATTCGAGCTTCGATCTCGAGTTGAAGAGCGGCGCGCAGAGCTTCACGGAATCACTGCCTGTGACGACGCTTTGAGCGCAGCCTGCGCCCTCGGGAGCTCTCCCTGCAGCGCTGAACAGAGGGGGACGAGGGCCGCGTTCTTGACGTGAGACGCGGTTCTGGTCATAGTGCTGCTTCCGATGTCGCTCCGCGCTCCTCGTCGTTTCGCTCGCCGCGCCGCTATTTGCGGCGGGCGCGAAATGCCGTAGCGGTCCTGAACATCGGCTTTTCGCGTAACCGCCCGCAACTGGGTGGTTACGTCGCGTTTGAGCACGGCGGGCCACCCGAAAGGATAGCCACCGTGACCTCGATCCAGAACGTCCCCAATCTGCTGCTCGATTCTTCGTCTGTAACGGGTGCATCCCTGCTCGCCGCGCAGGCTCGACTGATGAACGTGGCCGTTCGTCCTTCGCGCATCATGGTCCGTGGTAGCGGCTCGTACCTGTGGGATCACGAAGGCACACGCTATCTGGACTTCGTTCAGGGCTGGGCCGTGAATGCGCTCGGTCACGCTCCGCCGGAGATCGCTGCTGCGCTTCAGGCTCAAGCCCAAACATTGATCACTGCCAGTCCGGCGTTCCACAACGCGCCGCAGCTGAGCTTTGCCCAAGAGCTGACGCGGGCTGCGGGCATGGCTCAGGTGCACTTCACGAACAGCGGCGCAGAAGCCAACGAAGCCGCGCTCAAGCTGGCGCGCAAATGGGGCCGGCGGGAGCGCGCTGGTGCGCACGAGATCATCACCACGCAGGGCAGTTTTCACGGCCGCACGCTGGCGTTGATGGCGGCCAGCGGAAAGCCCGGTTGGGAAGCGCTCTTTCCGCCGCTGATGCCCGGCTTCGTGAAGGTCCCCTATGGTGATGTGGCGGCCGTAGCGGCGCAGATCGGCCCCCAAACCGTGGCCGTGATGGTCGAACCGATCCAAGGCGAAGCCGGCGTGGTCGTGCCTCCAGAGGGTTACCTGCGCGAGCTCCGCCGCTTGTGTGACGAGCACGGCCTGCTCTTGATCTGCGACGAGGTGCAAACCGGGATGGGCAGGACTGGCAGCCTGTTCGCGTTCGAGCGTGAGCAGGTGCAGCCCGACATCCTGACACTGGGCAAGGGACTCGGGGGTGGGGTGCCGATCTCGGCGGTGTTGGCCAATGAGCGCGCGAGTTGCTTCGTGCCCGGCGACCAGGGTGGGACGTACAATGGCAATCCGCTGATGGTCGCCGTCGCCCGCAGCGTGTTCGAGGTCGTCTCGCGCGAGGATTTTCTGGCGACGGTGCGCGCTCGCGAGCGGTCCTTGGAGCAGCGCCTCGCGCCCGTGTGCGCGGAGCACGGGATCGGTCTGCGCGGCCGAGGTCTGTTGTGGGCGTTGGTTCTGCCCGAACCCAGCGCCGAGGCCATCGTCGCCCGTAGCTTTGCCGCTGGCTTGTTGATCAATGCGCCGCGACCGAACCTGCTCCGCCTGATGCCCTCGTTGCGCGTGAGCGAGGCTGAGCTCGAGGAGTTCACGCGCACACTGCTCGGCGTGCTGAGACAGAACTAGTCGTTCGGCTTGAAGCGGTAACCCACGCGCTGCGCGGTCAGAAGCATCTCCGGGCGCGTGGGATCTTTCTCCAATTTATCGCGGAGCTGCTTCATGAACACGCGCAGATAGTGGATTTCGCTCACGCGCGAGGGGCCCCAAACTTCACGCAGCAAGGTGCGATAGCTGATCACGCGACCGGGCTGACGCACCAATACGGAGAGCAATTTGTATTGCTTGGAGGTGAGCACCACCTTCTGACCGTCGAGGGACACTTCGTGGGTCATGAAATCCACGCGCAATCTGCCGTTGAAGAACGACTCCGATGGCTTGGCGATGTGCGGCGCGTAGCGCAAGGCCGCGCGTACCCGGGCCATCAGCTCGGCTTCCCGGAACGGCTTGGTCACGTAATCGTTGGCGCCCGCATCGAGGGCTTCGACCTGCTCTGCCTCGGCATCGCGCGCGGAGATGACGATGATCGGGACTTGCTGCGTGCGCCGCAGGATGCGCGTCACCTCGACGCCATCGCGGTCCGGCAAGCCGAGATCGAGCAGCACCAGATTCGGAGCGCGCAGGGACGCTTGATACAAGCCGTCTTCGGCGGTCGCCGCCTCGAGCGTGGCATAGCCCTGATCGCGTAGCGCGACGCACAGCGTGCGGCGCATGGCGATCTCGTCTTCGATCGTCAATATCAGTGGTTGCAGGCTCATCAGTCGTCTTCCAATTCGCGCGCCAGCGACGCGCGGGGTAGTGTAAATTCGATGGTCGCGCCACCGCCCGGCGTCTCCAGTGCGCGAATGCGTCCGCGGTGTGCAACCACCGCTGCGCGGCAGATCGTGAGGCCGAGCCCGGCACCGCCGTCTCGCTTGGAGCCGCTGCCGCGAAAGAACTTCTCGAACACCTTCTGGCGCTCTTCCAAGCGAATGCCGACCCCGTGATCGACGACGCGTACGACCACGCCATCACTTCCGTCGCTCACCTGGATTTCAATCGGCGCGTCGTCAGCAGAGTGGCGCAGCGCATTTTCGAGCAGATTGATCAGCACTTGTTCAATCAGCACCGCGTCGACGTCCACGGTTGGCAGATCGCTCGGCAAATCCACGCGGATCCGGCTGGCGGCGTTCGGGGCCGAGAGTGCGCGTTGCGCGCTGTCGATCAGTTCGGCAACGTCTTCGGGCAGGCGTTGTAGCGCAAGCTCCCCAGATTCGAGCTTGGTCATCGACAATAGGTTTGCGACCAGGCGATTCAGACGCTCCGACTCGGCCATGATCGTGCGCATCAAATCCCGGCGCTCGGGGTCGCTGAGCTGGGAGTCGGCACGCGCGGCGGTGCTCGCGGCCGTGAGAATCGCTGCCAGCGGGTTCCGTAGATCGTGCGAGACCGCCGCCAACAGCGAGCTGCGCGTGCGCTCGGTCTCGGCTTGCAGCTCGGCTCGATGCGTGGCGCCGGACAGCAACAGCCGCTCGACCGCGCCGGCCAGCTGCGCGGCGCACGCGCGCAACAGCTGCTCCCCTCCCAGCTCGGTGAAACGCTTGTCGCTGCGCGGCGCCAAGCCCAATAGGCCGACGCTGCGATGGGCACCGTTCAGCGTGAGCCAGAGATTCAAGCCCGACACGCCCGGGTCGTGCACGAGCTCGCCCTTTTTCCAGGCTGTGAGCGCGAGTCGTCGTTCGTCCTCCGTGTCCAAGCCGAGCTCTTCCCTGGGCAGGGCAGATTCCCCCGATTGAAGCGCCACGTGGACACGAGCATCGAACAGCGCTGCCAAGCGGCGCTCGGCGAACGAGCTCAACTGCTGCAGCGAGTGAACCTGCGACAATGCTTGATTGAAGCCGTACAGCGCGTTGGCGAACGCCTCACTGCGCCGCGCGCTTTCGCGTTCTTTGCGCAGCCCCTGGTTCAAGCCGCTGATCACACCGGCAACCACGACCATGCCGACGAAGGTGAGCACGCTACCAGCGTCTGGCCAACTCAACGTGAGCAGCGGCGGGATGAAGAAGTAGTCGAAGCTGAGGATGCTGATCACGGCCGCGAACAAGGACGGACCGGGCGCACAACGCGCGGCGATCGCGACCACACCGAGCAAGTACACGATCACGAAGTCTGCGAGCTGCGCCCAAGGTGTGATGAGCTCACAGATGAGTGAGCTTGCTGCAGCGACCGGAACTGCCAGGGCGTAGTGAGTGATGGGTGCGGTGGCGAGCCAGCCTCGGCGGTCGATCTGCTGCCAGATGCGACGCTCTGCATGCGGCGATGCAGCAGGATGCGTAGCGGTCTGGTTCATATGTGTTCTTTAGACTAGCGCCCAGCTCGAGCATCAATTTTCGAGTTTGGCGAGTGAAGAATATAGGGTGCCATGAGATCCGGATTTATCCACGGCTTACTATTTTGAAATGTACTAGAAACATTCGATCCGCGCGCGCGGGGCGCGAGCCGCATTTCGCCGCGCCAGAAACGCGAAGCAGCGCCAGGATTCGGGTCGAAATGCCCCGCGAGATCTCACGTGAGATCTCATGATTGCGGCGCGACGCGTCGCGAACGAAGCGAAAGAAAATCTGTCTTTTTGGCTCGAACAACGAGCTGATCGTGAATTCCACACGAAACCTTGCGCCAGCTACTCCATCGCGAGTCCCAGGCTTCGCGTCTTCACGCGTGCCCTCGTACAGGAGAACCCTAATGTTTGAGAACCTTCTGGCCCGTTATCGACAGCCAGGGCGGCAAAAGCTGCTTTGGACCATCTTTGCAGCCAAACTGCTCGGCGTCGCAGCGCTGTTCGCGGTCATCAAAGGCGCCAGCTTCTATTTCGCAACTCCCGCGCTGGCTGACGATGCGGCCGCAGCCCCACCTGCTTATGTGAACCCGTTGAACACCATGTGGACGCTGGTCGCGGCCTTCTTGGTGTTCTTCATGCAAGCGGGCTTCATGATGCTCGAAGCAGGCTTTGCCCGTACGCGCGAGACCGTGAATATCCTGCTGGAGGGTATCGTCGACACCTGCCTGTGCGGCATCTTGTTCTGGGCGTGGGGCTTTGCCTTCATGTTCGGTTCTGGCAACGGCTTCATCGGCAAGGAGTTCTTCTTCTTGCACGGCACGCCCGAGACCTTCGGCTCTTCCGGCGTCGCGATCCTGGCGTTCTTCTTGTTCCAGTTCGCCTTCGCCGATACTTGCAGCACGATCACCTCGGGCGCCATGGTTGGGCGCACCGGCTTCGTCGGGGATCTGCTGTACAGCTTCGGCGTGAGCGGTTTCATCTACCCGATCCTCGGGCACTGGGCGTGGGGTCCGGATGGCTGGCTCAACACGATTCACCCGGTTCCATTCCACGATTTCGCAGGTTCGACCGTGGTGCACACGATCGGCGGCTTCGTCGCCCTCACCGGTGCGATTGCACTCGGGCCACGCCTCGGTCGCAAGTTCAAGCGCGATGGTGGCGGCATGCCGCCCGGTCACGACATGACGATCGCCGCTGTCGGTGGCGTGATTCTGTGGTTCGGCTGGTACGGGTTCAATCCGGGCAGCACGCTGTCCGCGATGGACATGCAGGGCTGCGGTCGCGTCGCCGCGAACACCACGCTCGCTGCGGCTGCTGGCGCGCTGTCGACGTTGTTCTTCGTCCTGCCTCGCAACAAGGTTTGGGACTGCGGCATGACGGTGAACGGCTTCCTCGCGGGTCTGGTCGCCATCACCTGCCCCTGCTACTGGGTGTCCCCCTTTGGCGCGATTTGCATCGGCGCGATCGCAGGCGTGGTCGTGGTTCTGGGCATCGACGTGGTGGAGTACTTCCGGGTCGACGATCCGGTCGGCGCGGTGGCCGTGCACGGCGTGTGCGGCATCTTCGGCACGTTGAGCCTCGGCTTGTTCGCGACCGGCGAATACGGTGCCCCGACCCCGATGGGCGCGGACAATTCGGCCGGTGCCGTGGTGACTGGTCTGTTCTACGGTGGCGGCGCCAATCAATTGATCGCGCAAGCCATCGGCAGCGCGGCGGTCACCACTGCCACGGTGGTGGTCGGCTTGGCCCTGATGTACGCGGTCAAAGCCACTGGCACCCTGCGCGTATCGAAGGAAGGCGAGCTCGAAGGGCTCGACATTCACGAGCACGGTGGTCCGGCCTACCCGGAGCTCTTGGGCGGTATCCACGGCTACTCGGGTACGGCCAGCGAGGAATCCTCGGCTGCGCCCGTCGTCGCTGCGGCGAAGTGAACTCAGGTGAGGTTACGCACAGCCCGGGACTGACCTAGGAAAGGCGGGTACGTCGTTCGACGTACCCGCCGCTTGCTTTTGTGGTGCCTGTTCGCTCGAGCAGCGGCGTTCAGGTGAGTGTCAGTCGCAGCCGCAGCCCGCTTGCAGACCAACGAGCTCCAGCGCATCGCCGCAGTCGAGCGAGGTTTCGGAGTGCAGCACGCGGGCTGCCGAGCGCAGGGCCGACTTGCGCTGGTCCACGGGAGCGGTGATCACCGCGCGCAGGGCCTCACGCGCTTTGACCGGGACGGCCTCGCTGTGGATGAGCAGGGGAGCTAGGGAAAATGCCATGTAGGTTTCGTCTTTCCAGGTGGGCCGGGGCGGACTCGCCGCCAGCTCGGCTCCTGGAACGTGTGGCCGTAGTTTCCTCTGTCAAGCGACTTTCTTTTTAAAACCTACTTTCTTTTAGAAAGTGCATGGCTACACTCAGCGCATGAGCAAGCCGGTCGACTGCCACTGCCAAGCGTTTCAGCTCGCGGCCGATGTGCTCGGCCGGCCGTGGAGTGCTTTGATTCTCACCGCGCTCGCCGCGGGACCTCGTCGCTTCGGTGAATTGGCTGATACTGCAGCTGGTCTCGGAACCAAGGTCCTTTCGGCGCGCTTGAAGGAGCTGGAGGCGCGCGGGCTCCTGCAGCGCCACGTGGACCCCGGGCCGCCCGTGCGCGTGTCGTATGAGCTGACCGATTCCGGTCGCGGTTTCGGTCACGTGGCGGAGGCCATTCAACGCTGGGGACGTGAGCTCTCACCCAAGCCGGCGCGCTCGCGCCGCGCTTAGTCCGACGTAGTCTGCCGTGGGTCCTGCGATTTCCGTGCTGATGCCGGCATATGACGCCGCGCTCACACTCCCGTCCGCGTTGCGCAGCGTGCAACGACAATCGGAACGCGACTGGGAATGTGTCGTAGTCGACGATGGATCCAGCGATTCTACGCGCAAAATCGTGGCACAGTTCGCGCGCGCGGATCCGCGCGTGCGCTTGGTCGAGTGCGAGCATCGAGGGATTGTGGCCGCCCTACGAGCAGGGCTTTCAGAGTGCCGCGCGCCACTGATCGCTCGCTTCGATGCCGACGATCTGATGGCGCGCCGCCGCTTGGAGCTGCAACGCGCTGCGCTCGAGCACAATCCGGCGCTGACGGCGATTGCTTGCCACGTGCGGCTTTTCCCGCGCGCCGGGCTGCGCGAGCGTCGGCTCGGCTACGAGCGCTGGCTGTGCTCGATGAACACGCCCGACGATGTTCAGCGCGAGGCCTTCGTGGAATGCCCCGCGGCACACCCGACCTTGTTGGTCCGTCACGGCGCGCTGCTCGAATTCGGCTATCGCGACTGCGGCTGGCCCGAGGACTACGATCTGGTGCTGCGCATGTTGCACGCTGGGCGGCGCATCGGCGTCGTCCCCCGGAAGCTACTCCACTGGCGCGATAGCGCGTCTCGGTTGTCACGCACTTCGGAGCGCTACTCGATTGCCGCTTTCGTGGAGTGCAAAGCGGAGTTCCTAGCCAGCGGCTTTCTCGCCGACAGCGATCGCTATCTGCTGTGGGGCTTCGGTGACACGGGCAAGGCGCTCTCGAACGCCCTGCTCCGTCGTGGCAAGCGGCCGGAAGCAATCATCGAACTCCATCCAGGGCGCATCGGACAGCTGATCCGTGGCGTGCCGGTGGTGGAGCCTCGAATCCTACCCGACTTGCGTTCGCTGAAAGTGATCGTGTCGGTGGCAGGCCTGGGTCCACGCAGCGAAATTCGCGAGGCGCTGAGGACAATGGGCTTTCGTGAGCTGCGAGACTTCGTGTGTGCCGCCTGAATGCAGGGCACGTGCTAGAGTGGACCGCAGCCATCGGCAGTGCCTCGACCAACTAACGAACAGCGCTTGGGCATTCGCCTCTGGGGTGCAATGAGCGGAGCGGGGCTTGCGCTCGCTCTCGCCTTCGCTGCGGCGCACTTCTATGCTCCGCCCACTCTGAACGGCGGCGCGCACCAGAATCCCTGGCTCGAGCTCGACTTTTGCTGCGCCTTGGCCTCCAGCCTGCTCGCGCTCGGCGTCGCGGCTTACGCGGGCAAAGCGACAGCACGTTCGCGTGCTTTTGCTCGGGTTCTCGGCCGCGCCTTGCTCTGGCTCTCGCTCACGATCGTGCTCGTCTTGTCTTGGCGCCCCTCCATTGCTCTGTCGGCGCTGCTGGTTGCGCCGAGCCACGCGTTTCTCGGCGTGCAATTGCTGAGCCTCTGGCGCGCGTGGCGCTCCGAGGTGCTCTTTCGCGGGCGTGGCTAGCCTACTTCACCGGGCAATGTGGGTGCGCGCGCGGGCGAGCTTCCGTGCGGAAAGGAAGCTCGCTGCTGATCCGCGCGTAAAAGGCCGTGATATGCTCGGCGCCTTACTTTGGAGGGAAAGAGGAAAGATGCTGGAAATCATCAATATCAAGCCGGTGTTCGTGTCGATTGGCTTGTCGCTGGCGCTTTGCGTCGCTTGCGGGGGTAGCGATGGCGCCAACGGCAACGCGGGTGGCAGCAGCTCGGCGAGCGGCGGGAGCGGCAATCCGGGCGGGAGCGGCAACCCGGGTGGGAGTGGTCCGAGTGCAGGCACGGGGTCGAGCGCAGGCGGCACTGCCAACAGCAGCACGGGCAGCTTCTCATCGGGTCTTCCCGCCGACGAGCAACTGGGTTCGTTGACCGACGCCGAGAAGACCGCAATCTGCCAGAAGCTCTCGGACTACTTCAGCCAACCCGCCGTCTCGAAGCGCTTCGAAGAATTCAGCTGTCGCAGCTCCGGTGTCGTGATCGCCCTGGTCTTCTCGACGGATCAGAGCGATGCCGCGCTGCAGGCTTCTTGCAAGACTTTCTACGATCAGTGCATTGTGGCCCCAGTGATGCAGAGCTCGACCTGCGCGGTATCGGACGCGACGTCGACCTGTACTGCCACCATCGCAGAGTACGATGCGTGCATGAATGACTTCACCAAAGCCCTCGACCAGCTGATCGCCGAGTTCCCGACTTGTGACAAGCTCACGGCAGCGTCAGCCTCGCAGTCGTTTTCGCAGAGTATGCCCGCGTCCTGTAAAAGCTTGCAGGCGAAGTGTCCAGAGCTGAACGTGCCCGGGGGCGATTCGTCACAGGATACGAGCCCCTAGCTCGGGAGCGAGCGAGTGGACGGCTAAGCCGAGACGCTTTCCAAAGTGATGTTCAGGTCACAGGCGAGGCGTAGCCGTCCGCGTTCTTCACGGTGCAACTGAATCGGAAGTCGCTTGTCGTCCAGTCGGCGTTGCAGCATCAATAGCCGAGTCGCCAAGTTGTCGTTGATGGCCGGCATCTTCAGAAAGGGATGCAAGCGGAGCTCACGATTCTGAAAGGTCGTGCGCCCCTCTTTCTGTCGCAGGCTGAGCAATAGCCACAAGATCTTCCCCGGTAGACCGCGGATCAGATACTCACCGTCGATGAACACGCTGTCGTCGGCCTCGTAGTAGCGCACTTGGAGGCTCGCTGACTGCTGAATGCTCGGTGGTTCGCGGTCGAGCTCCTGTTCGACTTCTTCCTCGCGATAGAGCGCGATGCCTTGCGCGAGCAGCTGACCCGCGGTGGTGAGCAACTGCGCATCGCGTTCGCTGAACGCGAGCGCGTGCTGGCATTCGGTCGCGAGCACGCCGAAGAGCCTGCCTTGGAGCAACAGCGGCACCGCGAGCAGGCTGCGAGCTCCCGCCACGCTGGCCAGGGGAATGTCGCGTTCGGCGCCCGACTTGCCCCGCTCGATCTGCTCTTGGACCGCTCGCCCGTACAGGCGTTCGCGGCTGGCGTCGGCGATTCGAATCGGCACGCGGTGGCGGGCACAGGTGCCGATCACGCCCACGCCAAGCTCCACCCGCGCGCCCACGCCGGAGGTCGCAAAGCCGTGAGTGGCGAGCGCATACAGCGCCTGTTCACTCTCCTCGAGCAAGTAAATGCCGACGCTTTCGTAGCCCAGTTGTGTGGCCAGAAAGCCGAGACCGGAGTCGACCAAGGTCCGCAAATCCGCGCTCGAACCGATCACCTCGGTGAGCCGCGAGAGCTCGAGCAAGCGATCGGTGCCGCGCACACTGGGCGCGCCTTCTTCCGATTCTTCCGTCTCGATGGGAGTGATCGTATCGACCTCGAACACATCCGCGGTCTTCAGCGCGAACACCGACTCCATACGCGTCACCGAAGCGATGGCTTCGATGCGGCTCTGCATCAGCTCGAACGTGCGCCCTTGGGTCTCGCTACGCAAAAAGCGAATGTTCAGACGCCACTGTTTGATCGAGTATGGAGCCACCACGAGCAGCTGCGCCTGCGGATTCATGGCCAAATTTGCGCGTGTTTTGCGAAAGAATTGGCAGGAGAGCGCGACGTGTCGATCATCCAGCAAGAACACGTGCGACAGCCAGGTGGCGTTGGGCGTGCCATCGTCCGAGCACGTGCCGAGAACTGCTGGAATGACGCCATCGAAGCAACCTGCCGGCAGGTCTCGCAAGGTCAGGCGCTTCACGGGGCGACTCTCAGGCCAGAGGCAGGGCCGGGGGTTTGATCGTAAATTTCGAGCGGTGTGAAGGCCATGCAGACGTAGCGGTGATGCGAAAAGAATGAATCAGCGACTTCTCTGGGGATGCCGACCGCGACCACTTCTTCCACGAAGTTGTCGGCGTGCTTTCGCGCAATGAGTTCGTGCCCAGGCCAGTCCACCACGTGCGCATCGTTGCCCTTGACCTGCAAGGTTCGGTAGGTGGTCGGCAATACCAGGCTCAGCGCGACCACCGGCGTGGTTTCCAAGTTCCAAACGGTGCGCCTGGATTCGGGTAACGGCAGAGCCAAGCGCAGGAGCCCGTCTTCGCCCAAGCGGGCGCCGGCGGCGCGGGTGATCTCGGGCAGCAAGCGCTCGTCACGGGTGACCAGCATCAAGCTGACACCCAGGCACGCGAACTCCCGCAGATCGGCGAGGGCCGAAGTGGACAGCGTCATACCCGATGAAGTTACGCGAGTTTCGAAGCGGGCGGAAGACGGGCGAGCAAAGTGAGCGCGACGAGCATGAAGGCGGACGCCGCGAGCGCCAGCGAAGCGTGCACGCCCAGGAAACTTCCGACCAGGCCCACGGTGATCCCACTGAACGCACGCAACCCGGCAGACGACATGTTGAATAGGCCGAGCACGCGGCCGCGCATGGTCGGAGGGGCCTGAAGCTGCACGATGGTTTGCGTCATGCTGCTGAAGGAGAGCTCGAAGAAGCCAGCCAGGAACAAGCAGCCCAGCGCCAGCGCGTACGAGCGAACGAGCGCAAACGCTGCCAGCGCAACGGCCCAAAGCGCCGCCAATTTCAGCGCCGAGGCGGTCTCGATGCGCAGCAGACTGCGCCCGCTCTCGAGCAAGAGCCCGCCAACCAGCGCCCCTGCGGCGTCCGCCCCTAGCAACGCGGTGTATGCCGCGCCCGGGTCACCATGGCCGAGATCGGTTGCAAAGTTCGGCATTTGGGCTTGATAGCTGTTACCGACGAAAAACGAGGCAGCGCCCGCCAGCGCGATCATCGCGAGCAACACCGGCAACGCACGCACGTCACGCAGGGTCTCCACGATGTCCGAAAAGCCGCGCACGGCCCGTCGCGGGGCCTCGCCGCTGCGGAAGTGACGCCCGTAAGGCGCGCGGATCAACCACAGGATCAGGGGCAAGTAGAACAGAGCATTGCAGAACATCCCGGCGTTCGGCCCCAAGGTCCGTAAGATCAAGCTGCCCACGCCAGGTCCGGCGAGCATGCCGAGGTAGCGCGCGCTCGCGTTCAAGCGCACCGCGCTCGCGATCCCTTCGCCTCCGACGATGTCGTAGAGCAGCACTTGGCTCGAGGTGAGCCAGAATACCCCGGCACAACCGTGCAAGCTGAGCAGCACCATGGCGTGCCAGATCTGCAGCGTGCCGCTGACGAACAGGTAGCCCCAGCCGAGCGACACGAGCATGAACAAGCCCCCGCCGATCTGAATCAGACGCCGCGAATCGAAGCGGTCGTTGAGCGCACCGACCGGCACGGAGAACACCAGGAACGGCACCCAATGTGAAATCACCGCGAAGCCGCCCAGCGCCGCCGAGTGAAACTTTTGAAATGCCACCCAGTAGCTCATCACGTGTTCCACGTTGTCGGCCATCATGGTCAAGAAGAAGGTGGCCAGAAATACGCGGAAACCCGGCATGCGCAGGGCATCGAACGGACGCTGAATGTTGGTCATGGCTACGCGCTGAGCGCGGCACGAGAGTACGGCGAAGCGACCCGTCAGCGTTGGCCAAATTGCGCCAAATTGCCCCGGCTGGGCGATTTGGCTGGCACGGCACGGACGCTCGAGTACGGGCGAGGCTGCGAGTGCCGCTCAGCGCGACCGTTGCTCGCTGTTTCCGTCCTTGTCGTGCGCATTGCGCGTGTCCTTTGCGCCGCCCTTTGCCTTCGAGCTTTCGCTGCCGGGTGCGCCGCGCGTGGCTCGGCGCTGCGTTTCGGGGTGTGCGCCATGGGTCGTGGGTTTTGCTTTCGGGTTCGCGCGCTTTTCCATGGTGCCAAGCGATAGCAACCGCTGTGCCGATCACGCGCTGAGCGCGCGGCGCTGTTCGCGCAGCATGCTCAGTCCCTCGCTGGCCCAGCGCACGAGCAGCGGTCCGAGCAGCAAACCCCACGCGCCAAAGAGCACGATACCGCCGAGCATGGCCACGAAGAGTACGAGGGAATGCATGCGAACCCGTGCGTAGCGCGCGAACAGCGGGCGCAGCAAATTGTCGATGACGGACACGAAGAGCCCGATGATCAGCAGCGCCACGGCCGCCCCCGGTCGCCCTGCGAGCGCAAGGCCCGCCGTGACAGGAACCCAAACCAACGCGGAACCGACGCTCGGGATCAGGGACGCGAAAACCGTCACCAAGCCGAGCACCAAAGCTTGCGGCACGCCGGTCAGCCAATAGCCAATGGTCGCAACAGCGCCCTGTGACAGCGCCGTCAACCCGACGCCGACCACGAGTCCGCGCCCGACTTCCGCGAATACGTTGGCCAAGCGGTGAAAGTGCGCGTGGGACAACGGCGCGCGTTCGAGCAGCCAGTCGCGGGTGCGCTTGCCCTCGCACAGAAAGGCGTAAAATCCAGCCACGAACACCACGAGTCCGAGCAGCGCTACGCTCGCCGCACCAAACAGCGTGCGCGCGGCCCCCCAGGCCGCGGCACCGTGCTGACGCAGTGCGGTCAACACGTGCTCCGGGGTCAGCTGTGCGAGCTCGAAGCGCGCTGCGTCGCCGCTCGACAGAGCTTTCAACGCGTCTGCGCCGGTCTTCGATTCCGATAGCCGGTGGGCGAGGGTGATGGCGCTGCTCGAGAGCGACAGTGTTGCGACGGTGACCGGCAGCAAGATCAGCGACACCAGCAAGGCGGTGAGCAGCGCTGCGGACAGCTTCGGACGATGAAGCCAACGAGTGAGGCGTTGCTGCCACGGACTAGCGATCAGCGCGCCCCAGGCCGCCAACAGCAATGGCGCCCAGAATGGAATCAAGACCGACGCCGCGGCGAGCGTCAAACCTGCGACCAACCAGCGCAGCGCAGTGCCTTCGCCGGGAGATGGCGGGTTCGCGTCGGGGGCGAACGTGGGAGTCCGTGCCAGGTTTCGGATCATGCGCTGCTCGCCCATTTCGATTTCGATGGAGCAGGAACCGTGCCGGCGCAGCTCCCTGCGCCTGGAGACATTCGTGTCACCTTCGTCCGGTTTTCACCGGCATTTCATGGGCAAAAGCGCAGCACGAATTTCTAGATCGTCCCGCTTGCGACGCCAAAGTCCTAGCTCAATGAACGTGCAGGAGGAGATTGCACAATGCAACGGACTCAAAGCGTCGCAGGGATTGCCAATGGCCACTGGGAACGATCGGAGCCACGGTCTGCATGGCTACTGCTGCTGGCACGCATGGGCATCGCCGAGTTGCGGGTGCTGAGCGACTGGGCTCGCGGATCGACCGAGCATTCAGAAGAAAGCGCCGAGCCTCACGCCACGAAAGAGACCGCACACTGAGGCACGCTCGAAAGTCGCCGAAGCGGCGAGCTGACGCGGCAATGTGCGCCACGCCCCGAGAAGTGCAGACGACACGACGCGCTCGAATCTTGCGGTTGAGCGCGTCGTGTTTTGTCATCGTGTCTGAATCATTTGCTCCCTAGCCTGCTGATTGTGGCTCTGCTGATTTCGCACGCGGGATCGGCAGGTGTTTCGGGGGTTCGTTCGGCGGGCGGCGCAAGAGCGATGCAATGACCGACCCTGCGAGCAGCGCGAAGATCACGGCCAGGGACACCCAGATCGGGATCTTGTACACGGAAGCCAACAGCATCTTTGCGCCGACGAACATCAGCACCAGCGCCAGACCGAACTTCAGGTAGTGGAATCGATCCATCATGCCGGACAGCGCGAAGTACAGCGCGCGCAAACCCAGGATGGCGAAGATGTTCGAAGTGAAGACGATGAACGGATCCTCCGTCACCGCGAAGATGGCCGGGATGGAGTCCGTCGCGAACACGATGTCCGTCGTTTCGATCGCAATCAGCACCAGCAGGAGCGGCGTGGCGTAGCGCTTTCCCGCGCGCATGATCGTGAAGTGCCCTTCGTGGAACTCATCGACCGATGGCATCAGGCGCCGGAACAGCTTGAAGATCGGGTTCGAACGTGGATCGACCTGGCCCTCCCGTTGCACGAGCAGTTTGAAGCCCGTGAACACCAAGAACGCGCCGAACACGTAGCTCAGCCAGTGAAAGCGACTCAGCAATGCCGCGCCGAGCACCACGAAAATCGCCCTCAGCACGAGCGCGCTCAGGATCCCGACCTGCAACACGCGGTGCTGTTGTTTGGCTGGCACGGCAAACAGCGAGAAGATCACTATGAAGACGAAGATGTTGTCGACCGACAGCGCCTTCTCGATCACGTACCCAGACAGGAATTCGAGCGCCCGTTCGACGCCGAACCAAAAATAGATCCCGACGTTGAACAGCATCGCGAACGAGATCCACACCCCTGTCCAGACGAGCGCTTCTTTGACGCCTACCTCGTGGTCCTTCTTGTGGAACACGCCCAAATCGAGCGCGAGCATGGCCAGCACGAAGGCTACGAATCCGATCCACAACCAGGGCGTTCCGATGCTCTCCTGCATGCTTGCCGCTCTCCTCGCCGAAGCGCCGTGGGACGCTCCACTTTAGCGGTGCCCGATCCGACCGCAATGGGGAACCAGAAAACCCTGCCGACTCCGCCTTCATTACGATACTGAAATCGTTGCCTGCGGGCAGCCAAAGTCCCTTGACTGAAGCATTCGAGGGCGCACGTTGTTCCCAGATGGAAGTCGCTTGTGCCTCTTGCTCCGCTCGCAACCGTGTTCCGGCCAAACGGCTGCTCGATAAAGCCAAGTGCGCCCGCTGCAAAGCGGCGCTGTTACCGCTCGCACAGCCGCTTTCGCTCGGCAGCGCCGCGGACTTCGACGAGCTCGTGCGGGATTCGCCGCTGCCGGTATTGGTCGATTTTTGGGCTGCTTGGTGCGCCCCGTGCCGCATGGTCGCTCCGGAAATGGCGAAGCTCGCCCGTGACCGCAGCGAAAGCGTGCTCGTCGCCAAAGTCGATACGGAGGCGCTACCCGCCGTCGCGCAGCGCTTCGACATCCGCAGCATTCCGACCCTGATCCTGTTTCGAAGCGGAGCGGAAGCGCGCCGGTTGAGCGGCGCAATGCCGGCTGCGGAGATCGTTCGTCAGCTCCAGCTGTGATGCGGCCCGAGCCGCGAACCACGGCTACTCTCGCTGACGTTGCGTGCCCGCCGGGTGCAGACCGGCTCTCTCCTCGACCGAAGGGGTCGGAGTCGAAATGCTCGATCCCGACCGCCGTGGCGGCAGGCTGCTCGAGGCAAGGCTTCCGCTTTGACCCCAGCGCCAGATGCGCGGCAAGGCCGCATATAGCAGCCGGTGGTAGAGCCCGGATGGGATGACACGGCGGAGCAAGTCGAACAACCGCGCGTCCAGCGTGCCCGCGACCCACAAGGGCGGGTTCTTGTGTTCGATCACGTCCAGGATCGTCTCGGCGACGTCGCGGGGTGTGTAGAAGGTGAGCGTCATCAAGCCGGCGATCAACTCGTCCATGTTCGCGTAGTGCGCGTGGTACGGATCGCTGGGATCGGCCAGCGCGTGCTGGCCCTGCGCGGTGAAGCGCACTTTGCGAAAACCGTCGGAGTTGATGAACCCCGGGCGCACGAGCGACACGTGCACGCCGAACGGGCGCATCTCGTACCAGAGCGACTCGGACGCGCCTTCCAGCGCGAACTTCGAAGCGCTGTAGATCGACATCGTGGGCATGGCGGTCATGCCGCCCACGGATGAGACGTTGATGATCCGTCCATAGCGTTGACTGCGCATGTGCGGCAGCACCAAGCGAATCAACTCCATCGGTCCCAGAAAATTGGCGTCGAGCTGGGCCAAACGCTCGCCCTCCGTCACGTGTTCGGCAACCGCGCGGTAGCTGATGCCGGCGTTGTTCACCAGCACATCCACGCCGCCCCAGCGCGCTTCGACCGCGCGGATTACGGCGCGTCGCTGATCATCGACGGTGACGTCGAGCGGTAAGAGTAGCAAGCGCTCACCCGCCACCAGGCCGGCCTCGGCGAAGCGCTCGAGTGAGGACGCGCGCGCGGTGAGTGCCAGGCGATGCGGCCCTTCGCGCAGCAACTTCGCGAGCTCCAAGCCGATGCCAGCGCTGGCACCGGTGACCAAGATGGTCATGACTTCGCGCTGCTCTTTGCGGCGGCCGAACAAGCGCACGAACGCTTTGGCGGTATTGCGCAGACCACGAGCCAGCGCCACGAGCCGTCGTAACGCACCGCTGTGCGGTAAGATCGCCTCCTGCTCCGCGCTCGGTTCGGTCGATGCGGCCACTCCCAAGCTTAACACGGCGCGCCTCCCGAGAGCGGAGGGGGCCGAGGGAATGAGCGAAATTCAGCGAGACTCGCCCGCCCGCGCCGGCCGCTCGCCATTCTCCGATACCTGCCCGCGGCGGGCGCCAAACCCGAGCCATCGGCTTGGCGCCCGCGGTCGTCGGCAGTCGTTTTCGCGGGTTCGGCGGCTCAAAAGCGCGAGATCTGCTCGCCGTTCTTCGGCACGCTCGAGTCGCCGGTCGCGGCTACATCGTGCGCGCCGTTGGCTTCGAAGGTTTGCTTCGCGCGCTTTTCAGTCTCGGAATTCTCGGTGTGAACCGCAATCAAGATGTTGCCGCTCTTGACCTTGCCTTCGTAGCTCTTGGCCTCGAACTCGGGCAAGCCCAGGCCGATCAAACCGCCGGCGATGCCGCCCACTGCGGCGCCCGCAGCAGCGCCACTGAGCGTTGCCATCAGCGGGCCGGCAGCGATCAACGGTCCGACGCCGGGGATCGCCAGCGCACCGATGCCTGCCAGCAAACCCAGAGTGCCACCGACCACGCCGCCCGCGCCCACGCCGGCCACGGCACCCTCGGGAGCTTTGGTGTTGTGCTCGAAAGCAAAGTCCTTGGTGCCGCGCTTGTCGGGGAACAGCACCGAGATGTCGCCGGAAGCGACGCCCTGCTGTTGCAACTGATCCACGATGCGCTCGGCTTGGATCTGGGTTTCGACGATGCCGATCACTGATTTTTTCATGACTTGTTCCTTCACTTGCTGATTTCCAGATGACTGTCGACTCGTGCGCCATCTCCGCCGGTTGCTCGGCGCGCCGCAGCTTCGATCGCGCTGCGCTCGGCCTCGGATTTCACCGTTCCGCGCAAGGTCACTTTGCCGTCGATGGTGATGACCTTGACGTTCTTGGCGTTGAACGACAGCGACTTGTCTTTCATCAGATCCTTGCGGATCTGCTGGGTGATGGCGCGATCCGAAGCGCTCGAACCCTGGTCCATCGGTGTCAATGCGGCGCTGCTCCGATCGCGTTGGTTGACGCGCGTGTTGTCTGGCTCGGTCGCAGTGGGGGAGCGATCGCTGGGCGTCGCCGCAGCGTTGCCGCTGGTCGTATCGACCGCCGGGCTGCGCTCGCCCGTCGCGAACTCCTGAGTCGACTGCGACGGCGCCGGGGTCATCGTATCGACGGGTGGGGCGGTTCGGGTCGAGCTTTCGGTTCGCGTCGAGCGGGGCTCGCCGGGGGCGGTCGCAAGCCCGTCAGACGCTGCCGGAGCAAAGTCGGGGCCGCGGTTGGGTTCATCGGTCGCTTGCGCCACGCTGTTGGACGAGGCGGGGGGCGGCGCGTTGTGCGAGGCGCACGCGGCGAGCGCGAGCGACCCCAATAAAACTATTCCGAGATGCCTCATGATTGTTCCTTTCGTACTTCTGCCCGCGCGCACGGCTCTTGGGCGCGGCACGCTGTGCGAGAAGCGAAACAGCACTCAGCAATAAGCAGACCAACGCCGGCTCAATCGCACTCTGATATTTCCGGCTGATTTCAGCGCCGATCGCGCGTGGCCGCATTGCCGCGACTCGCAACGCAGCGAGCGAGCGCGCCGCGTCGAGGCATCCCGTCACGCCTGCTCTGCGTGCCTCGCTCGGCAAGGGCCGAGAAAGCCGAGAAAACAGCGGCCGCGCGTCGTCGAGCGGGCCACCATGGACCGCGCGCGCGCTTCACGGCATTCTATCCTTAACCGTGCCCCGTAAACCCGCTGAGCGTTCCGACAAGGGAACCCCCCCTGTGTCCGTGCGTCCCGTGGCGGGTGGCGATCAGGCGTCCTGGCGGCTGCAGCCTCCGACCATCTTTTCGTATCTCGACGCGGTCGCGCATCACGGTTCCATTCGCAAAGCCGCAGAGGCGTTGCACATCGCGTCCTCCGCGTTGAATCGCCGCGTGCTCGATCTCGAGGCCGAGGTCGGCTCGCCGCTGTTCGAACGCCTGCCGCGGGGCGTGCGCGCGACCGCTGCCGGGGAGCTCTTGCTCGCCTACGTGCGCCGCTCGCTCAAAGAGTTGCGTCTGGTCGAAGCGCAGATCGACGGGCTACCCGGGTTGGTCCACGGTCGCGTGCACATCGCGGTGGCGGAATCGGTCACGGGTCGCATGCTGCCCGATGCGATCGCGGAATATCACGAGCGGCACCCGGGAGTCGGTTTCTCGGTGCGAGTCGGTGGCCCCAAGGACATCGCCGCTGCGCTGCTGCGCGACAAGGTAGAGCTGATTCTGACGCACGAGCACAGCGACGATCCGGAAATGGTGGTTTTGGCCGAGGCGGTCCAGCCTTTGTGCGTGCTCGTGACTCCGGAGCACCCGTTGGCCTCCCGCACTCAGCTGCGCCTGAGCGAGTGTGTCGCGTATCCGATCGCCATGCCGGACGAGACCCTGGCCGCGCGGGCGCTGATGGATTTGGCTTTGCGTCGTCACTCGATTCGCTTCGAACCGGCACTCGTTTCCAACTCGATCGAGACGACCAAGATGTTCGCTCGCTCGAGCAACGGCCTTTGCTTCTCTTTTCACATCGGGAAGAAGCCGGATGTTTCGGGCATGATCTCGATCCCGCTCAGCGACCCCGAGCTCCAGCAAGCAAGCCTGCGGCTCGCGAGTCGGCGCGGGCGCGTATTGCCGGTCGCTGCGGCCTCGTTTGCCGAGCAATTGATCCCGGTCTTCGACGAGCTTTGAGCGCGCGAGGCCCGAGCCGCGCGCATGCTGCTACCAAGAGTTTCTCCCCCTTCGCGCGAGCGCGCGAGTGCTCTGATTTTGAGAGCAGTGCGTGCGGTAATTGGCGCTAGACAAATTGCCGGGCTGCGCGCCTAAATTGCAACGTTGTGATTCATGCGCTCTCTGCCGAGCGCATCTCGCCCAGTAGATGAAAACGCTTCGAAACAATCCCGAAGCGTAGGCGCGCCCGCGCCTTACGACGGAGATCAAAGCGATGACAACCGAAAGTGCGAAACCAAAGCTGTGGACGCCCGGTGATTGGAATGCCTACTTCGGCTTTGGCACCAACATCCTGGTCAACTTGCTCGTTCTCACCGGCCTCTTGAGGTTCGTGCTCAAGATGCCGGATAACATCGTGTTCGGACGCATCTTGCCCGCGACCGGCCTGATGCTCTGTCTGAGCACGGTGTACTACGCGCGGCTCGCCTACAATCTGGCCAAAAAGACCGGCCGAACCGATGTCTGCGCGCTGCCTTCCGGGATCAGCGTGCCGCACATGTTCGTGGTCGTGTTCGTGATCATGCTGCCGATCGCGCTCAAGACCGGCGATCCGATCAAGGGCTGGGAGGCCGGTCTGTGCTGGGTGTTCGTGCAGAGCTTCGTGCTCATGGCAGGTGGCTTCATCGCGCCCGTGATTCGCAAGATCACACCGCGCGCCGCGCTGCTCGGCACGCTCGCAGGTGTGTCGGTGTCATTCATCTCGATGCGACCCGCGCTGGAGATGTTCATGACGCCGATCATCGGCTTCGTCTGTTTCACCATCATCCTGGCCAGCTGGTTCGGTGGTGTTCGTTACTTCAAGGGCATTCCGGCCGGCTTGGTGGCGATCGCCGCGGGTAGCCTGATCGCCTGGGGCTCCACGGCGCTCGGCTTCGACTACGGTGGGATGTCCACCAAGAAGCTGGCCGATTCGTTCGCGAACTTCGGCTTTTCCGTGCCGCTGCCCGCGTTCAATCACGTCTTCTCCGGCTTTCAGTTCCTGGGCACGATCTTGGTCACCGCCATCCCGTTCGGTATCTACGACTTGGTGGAAGCGCTCGACAACGTCGAGAGCGCGGCGATCGCGGGTGACAGCTTCCCCACCACGCGCGTGCTCACGGCCGATGGCGTGGTCAGCCTGATCGGTTGCTGCATGGGCAATCCCTTCATCAACGCGGTGTACATCGGTCATCCGGGCTGGAAGGCGATGGGCGGCCGCATCGGCTACTCTGCAGCGACTGGCGTCACGGTGATCGTGCTCGCCTGGTTCGGCATCATCTCGGTGATGGTGGCCTTGGTGCCAGTCGTGGCCATCTCGCCGATCCTGCTGTACATCGGCATGCTGATCGGCTCGCAAGCCTTCCAAGAGAGCCCCAAATCCCACGCACCCGCGATTGTTCTCGCGCTCACGCCGCACCTGGCCGCTTGGGGCAAGATCCTAATCGACAATTCGCTGGGCGCCGCAGGGACGAGCGCGGACAAAGTCGGTTTGGACAAGCTCGGCCAGATGGGCGTGCTCTATCGCGGCTTGGAAGTGATGGGCGGCGGCTCCATCCTCGGTGGTCTGATGCTCGGCGCGATCGGCGCCTTCATCATCGACCGAGCATTCACCAAAGCGGCTGCCTTCGCGGCGGTTGCCGGCGGCCTCTCGTTCTTCGGCTTCATTCACGGTGAGGCCATCGGCATCAATCAGTCACCACTCATGACCATCGCCTACCTGGGCGCGGCGGGCTTGCTGTTCGGCTGCTCGAAGTTTGCAACCGTCAGCGCCGCGCAACCGGTGCATCACGAGGAAGCACACGTCGAGGCGGTGCCGGCCGAGTAGCGGCGCAGACAAGAAGCTTAAGCGCGGAGGGGAAGGGACGCCCTTCCGCGCTTTTTTTGAATCGAAGGACACGAGAGCCACGCTCCGGGGTGCGGAGGGGAGGGCAGGGACGCTGCGAAGCGTCTCCCCCTCCGCACTTTTTTTTCGAGCAACACCGCCCACCCAAGCGGGGCGCAGCTCAGCGCTCGTCCCGGTCCAGGCTCTGCAGATAGTCGGCACGTCGCACCATCAGCTTCGCCCGGCGATTCCAAGCCGGGCCAAGGGTGAGCTGAAAAGCGACGAAGTAAGTCAGGGTCAGGGTCGCGGGCATCATGTACAGCGCCGGCAGTCGGTGGCCGGTGTGGTGACAGATGAACCACAAAGCAAAATTCAGCAGCATCCCGTAGAAGCTGCCCAACATGCTGGCCATGGTCAGCGCGCGAAACTTGCCGATGCAGCGATTTTTCTCGGGCCTGAACGGGAGCAAAGGTCCCCAAAAGGCATCCTTGTCGCTCAGCTCGTTGAAGCGCTCGTCGAATTCTCGCTGTGCTCGTTGCGCCATGCTCTCTCGCGCTTGAAAACGGTCCGCCTGGCGCCGATTTAAGACGTTTCCGTTGTAACTGTGTGCGCTCGACGCTGCGCACGATCTCGTCCGCACTGAGCGGATCTGCGCTGCACGTCGCTAGTTCGAGCAGATCTCTGCGCGAGCGTTGCTGCGGGGCGAGCATGAATCTGCGTCGCAAATACCAGTTCAGCGAACCCCAGCGGGTGAGCGCATTCGCTGAAACGAGTGCGATGACGAGCGGGCGCTCGCGAACATCGCGCGCGCGCCCCGACCCAGTTCGCGCGCTGACTCGGCGCTCGCTCGCCGCTGCTCGATGAGGAAGGCACGCGGCTCTCGACCAGAGCGCCTAACGGTCCGGCCGGCGGGAGAGTTCGACATTTTTTAATGCCTTGACAGCGCTTATTGAAAATGATGTTCAATATCAGTATCAATTGGCGCCGGCTGCAGCGGAGGCGGCCGCGCCCCGCGGCCCGCAAATCCGGGCCCCACGACAACCCTCGGAGCGCTCATGCTTGGACCCAAAAACCGCCCACTTCACCTCGCAAAAAGCCTTGGCCTGGCCTGCGTCGCAGCCACCTGCTTGCTCGCCGCTTGTACCGATAGCGAAGCGGAAGGAGACGACAGCTCGAAGGCGGGGTCAGCGAGCGCTGGCAAAGCCAGCGGCGACAGCGCGGGCAAAGGCGGCGCTGCGAGCGCAGGCCGCGGTGGTGCGCCTGGGGCTGCCGGTGAAGCCGGCGAGGAGAATCTCGCCGGTGAAGGCGGTGCAGGCGGCGAAGCGGGAGCAGAAGCGGCAGGCAGCGGCGGCAGCGCGGCAGGCGCCGCTGGTGGCGCGGGGGGCGCTGACGGGAGGGGTGGTAGCAGCGCTGCGAGCGGTTCGGCGGGCACGAGCGGTTCGGCGGGCACGGGCGGCGCGCCCGTCGCGCTCACTCGCAATTGCGTGCGCGACACGACGTCCGGCAAGAAGGTGGAGATCTCTGCCTCCGGTCACGATGGCTTGTTCGCCGCAGCCTACGGCCCTGATGGCCTCTTGTACGCGGCTGGTTACACGCAGCCGGGCGTGGCAGCGTTGGAAGATCGCTCGACTGTGGTCGTTCGGCTCACCGCGGCCGGTGCGCTCGATACGACCTGGGCCAATGGCGGCGTCGCCACGGTCAATGTCAAAGTCATTGACGCGGGGCTCGCCGGCTTGGCCGAGTTGCCGCGCGGGCTCGCGTTTCAGGGCAATAAGCTGATCGTTGCCGGCACCGTCGAAACCTACGCCAGCGCGCAGAACCCGACCCTGCTCAACAATGATCGCGACGTCTACGTGCTGCGCTTGAACGAAAATGGCACTCTCGATACGACCTTCGGCGACAATGCCAGCGGCATTCACATTTTGCCGCTGAGCGCGGGCACGCCGGTGACGAACGCGACGACCGGCGCCGTGACGCTCGCGGGCGCCGACGCGCAGTGGGGGCTCAACGTGCTGCCCGACAACAAGCTGCTCGTCACCGCGGCCACGCGCAACACGGGCGTCAATGCCGACAGCACGCCGCGCACGGACACCGACTTCGCGGTCGTGAAGCTGACCGAGAACGGCGCGCAAGACACGAGCTTCGGTTTGAATGCGACCGGGGTGTACACGCTCGATGTCGCGCAGGCCAGCGCGTCGGTGCGCACGGCCAGCGTGCTGGATGACGGCAAGTTGATCGTCACCGGTTACTCGACTTACGGAGGCACGCAGCGGCCCGTGATCTTCAAGCTCCTCGCCAACGGTTCGGCCTTGGATACGTCGTTTGGCGCGAACGGCGTATTCAGTGAGCCCGTCGGCACGGCAGCCGAGGCTTACGGCGCGCTCGTCCAACCGTCGACCAAGAAGCTCGTCACCGTGGGCTACGGTCGCGCGACGGCTGCCAACACCACGAGCGACATTCTGTCGCTTCGCTTGACCGCCAACGGCGTGCTCGACACCACTTATGGTGCCGCGGCCACGCCGGGGCGTACTTGGTTCGACGTCGGCGGTTTGGCTGACAACGGCCGCGCGATCGTGTTGAGCGACGAGCGCCCGGTTCTGCTCGGCGGCGGTAGTTTGAGCAGCGGTCAGCAAGATGCCGTGATCGCGCTGCTCTCGGTCGACGGCGCGCCGCTGACCAGCTTTGGCTCCCCGTACGGTTGCACCGCCTACGATTTCGGCAGCGTCGGCGACTTCTTCTGGTCGGGGGCGGTCGCCTCGGACGGCAAGATTGCGGCCGTTGGTCTGACAGGCCACGGCAGCGGTTCCACAGACGACACGGACGGCATCTTCGTGCTCATCGACAAGCCGTGAAGACTCCGCGACGACAGTCTGCGCTTCGTCCGAAGCAACTCGGGCGGGCCTTTGGGCTCGTGACGGCAGGGTTGCTCGCAGCGCTCTCGTGCAAGAGCTTCGCGATCGACGAAAACGTGTACACGGGCTCCACGTCCTCGCGACCTGGTTCGTCCGCGACCGGCGGTGGTTCTTCAGCGCCGGCCGTGGGCGGTTCGCACGCCAGAGCCGGTGGCTCCGCGACGTCTGCACAGGCTGGCAGTGCGGTGGCGGAGAACGGCGGTCAGAGCGCAACCGGCGGAAGCCTGAATGCCACAGGCGGTAGCAGCGAAGCCAGCGGCGGGAGCGGCGGCAGTGGCGCGCTCGAACCGGAAATCCCCGAAGAGCCCTTTGGCAAGGCCGCGCTCTTGAGGCAGGTCGCCGATTGCGCGGTTGCTCGTTACCAGGACTTCGAGGCTCGCGCCATCGCCCTCGAGGACGCCGCCAAGGCCAATGTGGCGGCGCCCTCGGCCGCCAGCGAGAGCGCAGTGAAAAGCGCGTGGCTCGCCGCCAACGCCAGCTGGCAAGTGGCAGAGATCTTTCGCTTTGGTCCGGCAGCACGCAGCGCGGACGAAGACGCCGGGGCCCAGGAGCTCCGCGACCAGATCTACGCCTGGCGCTTTGGTGGGCGCTGTCCGGTCGAAACGGCGCTCGCCGACCAGCTGTACGCATCGGCGGGGTTCGGCAGCTCACTCATCAACTACCGCGGGCTGGGTGCCGCAGAATACCTGCTCTTCTACCCGGGCTCCGACAACCAATGCCCGGATTACTCCGCGATCAACAAGAACGGCACGTGGGCGGCTCTCGGTGCGAGCGAGATTGCCGCGCGCAAGCGAGCGTACGCCGAGGTTGTCTCCAGAGACGTGCTCGAGAACACCCGCAAGCTGCTCGGAGCTTGGGATCCTTCAGGCGGCAACTTCAAGCAGAAGCTGACACATCCCGGAAGCGGGAGCGTGTACCCGACCCAGCAAGAAGCGCTGAACGTGGTCTGGCACGGCATCTTTTACGTCGAGAAAGAAGTGAAGGACTACAAGCTCGGCGTCCCGCTCGGCATCTCCGAGTGCGTGTCCGGCTTGTGCCCAGAGGCGCTCGAATCACGCTATGCCAACGTTTCCACGGCCAACATTCGTCAGAATTATCTGGGCTTTCGCAAGCTATTCCAGGGCTGTGGCCATGACTACACCGGGCTCGGTTTCGACGACTGGCTGGACGCGATTGGCGCGAGCGATCTGCGCGCGCGCATGCTCACCGCGCTCGACAGCGCGCAATTGGCCATCGATGCGCTCGATCCGCCGATCGAGAGCTCACTCACTCAGAATACCGAGCGGGTGTGGGCGGTGTACACGGCGCTCAAGCACCTGACCGATCTATTGAAGTCCGAATTCGTCACCGTGCTCGATCTCGAGCTGCCGGCCGGAGCAGGGAGCGACAATGATTGAAAGAATGCGCGCACTCGGCGTGACCCTGCGGAGCCCGGTGGACAGCGCGTGGCTCGCCGCGTTCCGCGTCTTGTTTGGCCTCACGCTGTTGATCAGCACGCTGCGCTTCCTCGCCTACGGCTGGATCGATCAGCTGTTCGTAGCGCCGAAATTTCACTTCAAGTACTGGGGCTTTTCCTGGGTGAAGGGGCCGCCCGAGGCAGAGCTGCACGCGCTCTATTGGCTGCTCGCGGCGCTGTGTGTGGGGGTCTGCCTCGGGCTATGCTTTCGCTTGGCAGCGTTCGGCTCGTTCGTGTGCTTTTCGTACCTGCAGCTGCTCGACGTCACGATTTACCTGAACCACTACTATCTCGCGAGTTTGCTGTCGCTCTTGCTATTGTGCTCGCCAGCGGGGCAAACCTACTCGCTCGATGCGCTGCTCCGGCCGCGGACCGCGCGCCGTACCGTGCCCCGTGCCTGGCTGTACCTATTTCGGTTTCAGGTCGCAGTCGTGTACACCTTCGCGGGCCTTCACAAAGCACACGGCGACTGGCTGTTCCACGCGGAGCCGCTGCGCATCTGGCTCTTGTCTCGCGCGGACACGCCGCTGCTCGGTCCGATCGTGGCGCAGGATTGGGCGGCGCCCCTGATGGGCTGGGCCGGCTTCCTGTTCGACACCAGCAGCCCTTGGTTGTTGATGACCGCGCGGCTGCGACCCTTCGCGTATGCGTTGGTGATTGTTTTCCATTGCATCACCGGCCTCTTGTTTCCGATCGGCATGTTCCCGGTGATCATGGTACTTTCGGCGCTGGTGTTCTTTTCGACGAGCTGGCCGAGAAAGCTCTGGGCGTGCTTGCCAGCCCGACTCCGAGCTCACTGCGCGGCCGCGAACGCGCCGCCGGCGGTTCCGCTCGTGGCGCCGTTCAGTACTCGGTATCGGCTTTGGTTTGCGCTGGGCGCCGCGTATTGCCTCTTCCAAGTGGCGTTCCCACTGCGCTTCTTGGCCTATGGCGGCTGCGTGCGTTGGCACGAGCAAGGCATGCGCTTCTCGTGGCGCGTGATGATCCGCGAGAAAAACGGCAGCATCACCTTCGTGGTGCGCGCGCCCGCTGCCGGCCGCACGTTTTACGTCGCACCCCATCAGTACCTGACGCGCTTGCAAGAACGCGAGATGTCGAGCCAACCCGATCTGATCTTGCAGCTCGCACACCGCATCCGTGATGACTACGCAGCCAAAGGCATCGGCCCGGTCGAAGTGCGCGCCGACACTTGGGTGTCCCTCAACGGCCGACCGATTCAGCGCCTGATCGATCCGAACATCGACCTCGCGCGAGTCGAAGATGGCCTGGGCAAAGCCGATTGGATCTTGCCCGAGCCGAGCGCGCCCCCACCCAGACTGCACGCGATTCGCTCCTAGCCGCGGCATCCGTCGCCGGCTTGGGTCGGTGATCGCTCGCAGGGTTGCCCCGCGCGCGCTCCGTCGCAACACGGCCTGCGTGCTCGCGCTCCGCGCTCCGCGCGCAGGCGCCCCCAAGCGTCCGGCTCCGCCGGAGCGGGGGCGCAAACGCCAACAGTCGCCCTTCGCGGCCGCTATGGTTACCTTGTGTTTAGCGGTCATTCGTCATGGTTTGAAACATACGAATGCACCGATCCGCAAAGTGCCGCGCTGAAGTCAGCCGGTTGTGCCGCCAAACGTGGTTGCACTAAGGTCGCCACGCCGCGCCGGATTGGGGGCGGTCATCGATGCACCAGTTGGCTGTTTCGGTGAGGGGTTCAACGACACTTCGACGCAGGATGCCTATGAAGACGACCCGCTCCGTGCTCCCCGCTCTGCTGTTTGCCGCTCACTCTGCTTGCACGCAACAAGGCCCGTGCCCTGCAACCCCCGCGACTGAGCCTGCACCGCCAAGCGCTCCCGTCGTGGCTGCTCCTGCAGCGACGGCGCTGCCCGCGGTCGGCGCCGTTGCCGCACCCTCAGCGACGCCCACACTCACCCAACCCGCGCAGGGCGTGCTCATGCACGCAGAGTACGCGCGCACGGTCGCGCGCATGGCTTACGTCTGGGGTTGGCCACTCGTGAACATGCTCAATCGCAGCAATACAATCACGCGTGCGCCGCAACCTGGGCGGCTCAACGGCATCTTGCCGGCCGCTCCGCGTGGTCAGCTGAGCATGCTTTCGGACTACATCGATCCCGCCGAAACGTTCGTCACGTGTCCCAACCAAGACGTCGTGTACGGGCTCGGCTTCTTCTCACTCGACGAGGAGCCGGTCGTGATCCAAGTGCCGGATTTCGGCGATCGCTTTTGGGTCTACGCGCTCTACGACATGCGGACCGATCAATTCGGCGAGCTCGGAAAGCCGTACGGAACCAAGCCAGGCTTCTATCTCTTGGCCGGGCCGAAGTGGAAGGGCGAGACCCCTGCTGGGATCACGGCCGTGGTCCGCAGTCCGACCGCGCTCGCAAACGCGATCCCGCGTGTATTTCAGAACGACAGCGCCCAGGACAAGGCGGCGATTCAGCCGATCATCAATCAGATCGTGGCTTATCCGCTCAAGAACTTCGATGGCAAGCCGAAGAGCCTGGAATGGAGCAAGTCGCCCATCATTCCGACGCCCAAATCGGATGGTGCGGGAGAGACGAAGTGGGTCGTGCCAGAAAAGTTCTTCGACGAACTCGGGACCGTGCTCGACATGGCGCCGCCCTTGCCAGGTGAAGAGGCGATGTACGGGCAGTTCCGCGCTTTGCTGAGCGCCGCGCAGGACCCGGAGCTCAAGAAGGTGCTGATCGCGACCGCGGTCGAGACCGAGCGCGAGGTCATCGCTGGCTTCTTCGCTTGGAAACACAACGGCCGCCCCGCGGGCAACGGTTGGAATCGCTCCACCAACAACGCGCAGTTCGGTCTCGACTACTTCGACCGCACGGGCACGTCGAAGTCGAACATGTTCGACAATCGACCCAACGAAACGCAATACTTTTACACGGACGATGACTCCACCGGTGTGGTGCTCGATGGCGGCCACGCATACGAAGTCACGTTCGCCGCCGGGCAAGAGCCACCCGTGAACGGCTTCTGGTCGCTCACTCTATACAACGAGCACCATCTCTTTCATCCCAACCCACTCAAGCGCTACTCGCTCGGCACCAAGAACGCGAACCTCATCCGCAACGCCGACGGTTCGCTCACCCTCCACGTCGGGGCCACGTCGCCCGGCGCCGCCAAAGAAGCCAATTGGCTGCCCGCGCCGAAAGGTCGCTTTTCACTCTACATTCGCGCTTATTGGGGCAAATCTCCCATCACCGACGGCTCTTGGAAGCCACCGGCGATCAAGAAAGTGCACTGAGCATTCAATCATCAACTGAAACGGTGAGGACCAGAACGGCATGAACACGATCCGATCCCTAATGGTCGCGGTGCTCTCATTGAACTGCGCGCTCGCCTGCGAAACGCCGGAACCGAAGACGTGCCCGCAGCTGCCGGTCGCCAGCGTGGCGCCGCCGCCGGTGCTGCCCGCAGCGCCAGCGTTGCCACCCGCAGCGCCGGCGGTTGACCATTACGCGGCGCTCGCGGATGAGCCGTTCGAGGGCGGCTATCCGTCGAAAGATGCTTCGGCGGCGTTGAGCAAGGAGCTCTACTTCCAGCGCGCGGTTCAAGCGTACCTGTGGGCGCTGCCGGCGGTGAACATGTTCGCCATGAAAGAGGGCCTGGGTAAGGTCTCGGGCACTGGCTACCAAGTCATGTCGGTATTCGAGAAGCGGCTCAAGCCGATGACGATCATCACTACCCCGAATTCGGACGTGATCTACGGCCTCGGCTTTGCCGACCTGAGCAAGTCGGGG
>DASSMT010000102.1:0-3683 GCA_035688655.1 Polyangiaceae bacterium
GGCCAGGTCCTGTTCTTGGCCGGGATGAACGGGCGTGAGCGAGAGCAAAACCAAGCCAATATCCGAATAGGCAACGCCGGCGGCGTACTCCGGGTAGGGCGCGCCGGAGGGCGCGAAAGTGGCCATTTCGCCGGGCGTCCGCGCAATTTCCACGCGCACTTCGGACAGCACCGGAAAGCCGAGCCGCTCCGTCAAATCGTGACGCACGGCTTCGGCCTGGGCGATCAGCGGCTGCACTCGTTCGCGACTGGAGGGATGGTAGATGAAGCGCACCCAACCGGCGTCGTAGCTGTTGAAGCCCGCAGGGATGGGGGGCAGGCGCAGCGCCCCGTGACCCACGCGCGGCGCGTCGGGAACCGAGGACGGCAGAGCGGAAACGGTGGGAGCGTCGGCAGAGTCGTCCGGCGCGGTCGCGCCCGCGCGCGGTGACGCGAGCTCAGTACGCCCCTCGCGGATCTCCGGTGGGGGAGGCGGAGGCGGGGGCAGCTCCGGGGGCGCTGCGAATGACGAACGGGTCACCGACAGCAGCAAGAGCAGCAGCAGCAAGCAACGGTTGATCAGCCGAGCGGCAAGACGCCCCATCACGCTCCGAAATATGGCGCGGCAACGCTCAGCCGCCAAGCCAGACGAGAGGCCACTGTAAAACCGGACAACGGGCGGCCAGCTCGGCCTGCATCGCTGGAGCGCGACCGAGACACACTCCGACCGTAACCACCGCTATCCATGCCGCAAGCCCGAGACCGCGAACGCGTCGCAATAGGGTCTCCGGAAGCGGCACACGTGCGGCGAGTGTGGTGAGCGCAAGCACACGCAACGCATCATAAATGCCGGTCTGATAGGCGCTGCCCCCCTCGAGTCCGCGCACCGCGCCGAGCAAGACCGCGCTGGTTCCGACCGCGGCAAACGCGCCCAACACGACGCGAGCGACCGTCGCGCGAGGTCCGGGCTGCACACCCGCCCAGGTAACGAATCGGGCACAAATCAGCGAAAGCGCGATGATGAGCAACCCGCCGACCACCGCGAAGGTGACGCCGCCCAGGGGTCGATGGCGGGTGGTCGCCTTGAGCAACGTGGCAAACGGCAAGAGCGGTAAAGCCGAAACCAGAACGCCGAGCGTGAGCGCCGTTCGGAACTGGCTGGCGCGGGCGCCGGCGAGCGCCGCGGAGAGCGGCGCCATCAACAGCGCACAGCCGGCCAGACAGACGAAGTACGCTTGCACGGCCAGGCTCGACTCGAAGCGAAAAGCAGCGGGCAGGGCCGCCAAGACCGCCGCCAGCAACCCCGAAACGAAAGCCGCGCGCTCGGTCACGTGGGGCGCAGCTCCAAGCGCACGCGCGACGCGGCGTGCTTCGGCACGTAGCCGTTGGCCAGGAACCAACGCACCGAGCGCGCCAGCGCCTCGCGCGCGGGACGATGGCGATAACCGAGCTCGAGCTCCGCCTTCTTGCTACTGACGAAGCAAAAGGTATCGACGTAATCATTCGCCAAACGCGAGGTGATGCGCGGCACGCCGCCGCGCAGGCGAGCGTTCAGCTCGAACAGCTTGCCCGCAACCTTCATCAGACCCTTGCTCTTGGGCGTGCTCGGTTCGGCCAGACCCGTCAGGTCACTCAGCGTCTCGAACAAGCGACTGAAGGTCAGGTTCTCGCCGCCGAGCAGGTAGCGCTCGCCGACCACGCCGCGTTCCATTGCAAGCAGGTGACCGTGCGCCACGTCCTCGACGTCGACCACGTTGATGCCGCCGCCGCTCACCGGAAAATGGCTCGTCGGCGGGGTCTTCAGGTAATCCAGCAACAGTTGTCCGTTGGGCGTCGGCTTCCAATCGCCGGGGCCGGCGATTGTCGCAGGCAGCACGGTCACGATCGGCGCGCCCTCGGCGATGAACTCGGCCGCGACCCGATCGGCCGCCACTTTGGCCGCGAAGTACGCCTCCGGATCGGTCAAGTTGAACTCGTGCGTCTCGTCCATCACGGCTTCGCTGTTGGCCGTCGTGCCGAGCACGCCGGCGCTGCTCGTGATCACGATCTTTTCGAGCTTGCGCGCGCGAGCCGCGCGCAACGTCGCGCGCATGCCCTCGACCGCGGGTGAGATCACGCGCGACGGCTCCGGATCCCAGAGCTTGAAGTTCCCGGCCACGTGGTAGAGGCGCGTGCAGTTCGCGAGCGCCGCAAACACGCTCTGCTCGATGCGCGCGTCACCGACCGCAATTTTGAAGCGATCACTCGGATAACCCGCGAGCGCCGCCAAATTCGACCCCGGCCGCACCAGGGCCTTCACCGACTCACCGCGCTCGATCAATGTGCGCACCAACTGCGATCCGACGAACCCGGTCGCGCCGGTCACCAACGTAAAAGCCATGCGCCCTCGTATCACCGGCCGGTCCGCGCGTCAGCATCCGGCGCGCCACGCACGCACTACGATTTCGCGGGGCGCGCGCCGGGGGGAATGGGGGCGGGCGCGCCGCAGGAGTTGCTCTTGCGCTGCATCACCGCGTCAGCGGCTTGGTGTGCTTGGGGGGGCGCTCCCTTGGCTCGCAGCGGCTCGAGTCGCTGCGCGAGATCTGCGGGGTGCATCTCACCGAGTGCCAAGAGTGCGGCCGAGCCAACGACGTGGTCTTGCGGGCTCGCCATGGGATCGGTCAGCTTGTGTGCGTAGCCGGTCAGCGCGTCGAGCGAGCTCGTGTCGCACAGCGCGGCCAGCGCCTTTGCCGCCGCTGCGCGCACCATCGGGTATTCCTTCTCGTCCAGCAAGCGCTCGCGGATCTTGCCGAGCTCCGAGCTCGCGTGGTGCTCGCCCAGCGCGACGATCACGTGCGCGCGCACATGCGGCGACTCATCACCGATGGCGCGGGCCAAGGCGCTCTTCGCGCTGGGCGCGCTCTTTTCTTCGGCCAATGCGTCGGCCGCGGCCATGCGCACGAAGGGCCAGGGATCTTTGGCGAGCAGCTCGCTCAACGCCGGCACGCTGTCCGGCAACGCACTGCCGGCGCGAATCGCCGCTTGCCGCACGCGCACGTCGGGATCGCGCAGGGCGGCGCTCACCTGCGCCGAGAACTGTGTCGGATCTTTGAGCACGCTGAGCGCTTGCGTGCGAAAGCGCGGATCGGGATCGCTAGCCAGCGCGGTAGCCAGAGACGCGCGCAGCGCGGGATCCGCGGTGGCCAGTTCCGCGCTCGGAGCGAGCAGCAAAAAGCGCGTGCGAAAGCTGGCATCCGGCCGCGAAAGTCGCGCGATCGCGGCCGCGGCAGCGGGCTGAAACTCCGAGATGCGTGAACCGAGCGCGCGCAGGACATCGACCGTGACCCGCTCACTCAACGCCGGATCTTCCAGCACTGCCAGCACTCGCGGCTTGGCCTCGCTCACGGTACTGGCGCGCGCCAGCGCAATGCGCAGTGAAGTCCGACGCACGCGCGAATCGACGTCGAGCAAGCTGACGATCACGTCCACGCATTGCGCCGCGTCGGCCAAGAGCAGCTCGCCGAGCAGGTCGATCTGTCGTGGACCCTTGGCTTGTTTGGCGGCAGCCGCGAGGAACGGCGCCGCCGCCTTGCCGCAGCGCCGAATGTGATCGCGAGCGTGGATCGCGTGCGCCGCGAACGGGCCAGAAAAGGCCTGCAAATACACGGGCAAACTAGCCTCGCACGGGGCCTGATCGAGGATCTCCAGCGCCACGCGCCGCCCGCC
>DASSMT010000145.1:0-9926 GCA_035688655.1 Polyangiaceae bacterium
CGGCGCCGATCGCGCGTTTCTGTGGCGCTCGACCGTGACGCTCACGGTATGGCTAGTGATTGCTGCGGCTTTCGCGCAGCTCGCCTTTCGCAAAGCGCAAAAGGCGCTCGAGTTGAACGGAGGTTGAGATGGCCACAGTCCGTTTCTTGGTCGTCTTGTCGCAGATCAACCTGCGGTCTGCGCTCAGTATGCGCGCCGCGACGCTGCTGCAAGCCGCGTTCATGTTCTTCAACAATCTCATCTATCTCTCGGTATGGGTCATCTTCTTCCGCCGGTTCCATGATTTGGGCGGTTTCGGGCTGCAGGACATGCTTTTGACTTACGGGATCGTGGCGGCGGGATTCGGAGCCGCGGTTGCCCTGGCGGGAGGCTTGCGTGAGTTATCGAAGATGGTCGTCGACGGCGCTTTGGACTGCTACCTGTCTCAGCCCAAGCCCGTATTGGCGCAGGCACTCTGCTCACGCACGATTGCGTCTGGGTGGGGTGACCTTGCTTCTGGTCTGATCATGGCAGGCTTTTCTCAGCGCGTCTCGCTCGCCCACGTGCCCTACCTGTTGCTTGCGATCGTGGTCAGCGCGAGTGTGTTCGTGGCGGCGGGCGTCATCTTTCACAGCGCTGCGTTTTGGCTGGGCCCGGTGGATTCTTTGGCACGCACGCTGTGGGAATTCTTGATCACCTTCAGCGTCTACCCGGAGACCATCTTCCACGGAGGGATCCGTCTGTTTCTGTTCACGCTCATGCCCGCCGCGTTCGCCGGCTTTTTGCCAGCGCGGCTGGTTCGCGAGCCGTCGCTCGCCAACGTCGCGGTGACAGTGGGCGGAGCGTTGCTCTTGGTCAGCTCTTCGCTGCTGATCTTCGCTCGCGGATTGCGGCGGTATGAATCGGGGAACCAGATCGCGGCGCGCTGAAAATGGCAATCGCCGGTCATCTCCGAAGCTCTCAGTCGCCCCATCCGTAAACGACCGAATTCATCAGCCCCGGGATCTCCTCGAACGTGATCTTCGCGTGGTTCGTGGCCCACGGATTGCGGAGCTCGAGCCAATGGCGATCGTACTGGGTGTACGCGCGATACACGGCGTAGCAATGGTTGCTCACGAGATTGTAAGAAGGTACAGAGCCGAAGTTCGCTCGCGTGCAGGTGACGATGGGGACGCCTGATTCGAGACGCGCCGAGAGCCCTTCGAAGGTGAGCTCTTCGAAGCCCGCGAGGCCCGAGGCGAAACCCGTGAAGTCGCTGCCCGAATACACGTGCGCCGGGGTCCCCGTCATTGCCTCGAAAAACTCAGCTGGGGGGCCGCCGTTGATTCGGGCATAGCCGCCCATGTACGTGGCATAGGCCTTTTCGACCAGCTCGACCCAGATCTCGCCGTGCCCGAAGATGTCGAGGTCGCCCGGCTTTGCATGACCCACGCCGGGATTGAAACTGTCGTTCGCAGGGATCTCGTATTCGGTGTAGGAGGGTGGGCCAAATATCGAGATGCCTGTGATTTTGCGGAACGTGACCGAGTAGTCGCCGTTACCGAAGTCTGCGATGCGATCGCGAATCAGCTGGGGGTTTTGCATCGCAATCGCCGACAGCGGGGCGAGCATCCAGCAATCCCCGATCTGGCTTTGCTTGACGTCGTTCATATCGATCTCGTCATCGTCACCACTGCCGCGGACATAGAGTGGGTCGTCCGCTTCGCGCTCCGCTTCGACGGTCCGGCTCGTTTTGCCAGGGTCGCCCACAAAGGCTCCGTCCGCCTGGGCTTGGGCGCGCCAGGCGTCGGTGAGCGCGCCGTCGACCGGGGCCGCATCGGGGTCCACGTAGGCGTGCTCGGCCGCGACGAAGTTGGGATCGGTCTCGCTCACGGTTTCTTCTGCGCCTGGCACAGCGCTCGCCACCGACGTCGCTCGCGGTCCTTCGAGCAAGGCTTGTTCGCTCTTTCCCGCCAGTGGGTCGTCCGAGCTGGGCGCCGCGGCCACGGCACACGCTGCAAAACTGGGCAGCGTCAGAAGGCAAAAAGAGATGCGTCCTGCTGTCTGAATCATTTGTCGTCCCCTTTCCCGGGCACTCAGCAGCAAGCGCTGTGCCTTGCGTGTGGAGCTCAGAAATCGCGGGACTCAGGAGCGCAGGCGGCGAAAGCGAATGGGCAGCACGCGTGCGCGCTCGCGTGCCGCACGTCGTCGAGCGGCTGGCTGTCCTATCGGCGCGCTGGTGTCGGTCCAGGCACCACGGGCCTCTTCCCAGCGCGCGCGGTTCGGCTGAGCGATGCATTGATGAATCGGCATATTTTCTTAGTATTTGCCCGGTTTCGGGCAGACAATTTGACCGGCTCGCGGCGGCCATGCCACACTGCCTCGGGTGAGCATCGGGGTCGATGACGCTGAACGCCGCCTGCGGGCGCTGCTCGGTCTTTCCGAGCAGCAAGCGGCGCGCGCCGTGGATGAGGTGTTCGACGTGCTGCGCCTGGACGTGGACGAGTTCATCGCCGCTCGTCACGCGCAGCTGCAGGCACAGGGCGAACAGAACCCGGTTATCTTCGAGCGCATCGCGCGCGAGCTGTCACGGCTGCGTTTCAAGGCTCCGGCGTTGAGCACGCGTCAAATTCGGCGGCGCATCTACGGTTGACGCATCTATGGCTAAGCGTTGAGGAAGAAATCACATGTGCGGAATCATGGGTTACATCGGGCGCGAACCGGCTTGGGAGATCGTGATGAGCGGGCTGCGCAGGCTCGAGTATCGCGGTTATGATTCGACGGGCATCGCCACCGTTTCCGATCGACGGCTGCGCGTCGCACGCCGAGTCGGTCACTTGAGCGCGCTGGCCGAAGCTCACCCTCAGGGCTTACCTGGTAATATCGGCATCGGTCATACCCGTTGGGCGACCCACGGCGGTGTGACCGAAGCCAATTGCCACCCACACGCGGACTCGAGCATGCGCGTCGCCGTCGTGCACAACGGCATCATCGACAACGTCGAGGCGCTGCGCGCAGAGCTTCTGGCCAAAGGCGTCAGTTTCCGCTCGGAGACCGACACCGAGGTGCTGGCCGAGCTGATCGGCCAAGGCGTCGCCGCCGGCGCGAGCTTGCGCGATGCGGTGGTCGCGGCGATGAAGCGGGTCGAGGGCACCGCCGGCGTGGTTGCGCTCGATCAGCAGGATCCCGAGCGCTTGGTGGCGGCGCGCCTGGGCAGCCCGGTCGTGGTCGGCTTGGGGGAGAACGCGACCTGGGTCGCGTCCGACGCACTCGCGCTCGTTCCGTATACGGAGCGCATGATCGTGCTCGACGAGGGTGAGGTGGCGGAGCTCAGCGCGACGTCGATCAAGACGGTGGATCTCGAGCAGCGCGATCGCGAAAAGCGCGTCGAAAAGATTCTGCACCGAGCCGACGACGCCGACATTGGCAAATACGATCATTTCATGATGAAGGAGATCTGCGAGCAGCCTGCGGCGCTCGACCGCTCGATGCGCGGGCGCCTGGACGCAGCGCTCGGCTCGTCGCGACTCGGTGGCCTACAAACCCACGAATCGCGCTTGTTCGACATCCGCAACGTGGTGTTCTTGGCCTGCGGCACCAGCTTGTACAGCGCACAAGTGGGGGCGTACTTGCTCAACCGTTACGCGCGTCTGCCTGCGGTCGCCGAAGATGCGGCGGAGCTGTCGGTGAAAAATCCGATCGTCGATCGTCAAACGCTGTACGTGGCCATCTCGCAGAGCGGCGAGACGGCCGACACGCTGTCCGCCTTGCGCGAGATCCGCATGCGCGGCGGGCTGTGCGCCGGCATCACCAACGTCGTCGGCAGCTCGCTCTCGCGCGAGACGGACTTCGGCATCTACGTGCACGCGGGTCCGGAAATCAGCGTCTGTTCCACGAAGGCGTTCACCGCGCAGGTGCTCGCGACCGAGCTCCTGGCGCTGCGCTTCGCGCGCATGCGCGACCTCTCCGCCGCCGACGGCAGGCTTTGGGTGACCGCGCTGGAGTCGATTTCTGCGCAGGTCGGCTTGATGCTGGAGCAGGCCGAGAGTTGTAAGGGGCTGGCGCAGCGCTTCTACCAATCGCGTTTCACCATGTTCGTCGGGCGCGGCGCGAACGTGGCCGTTGCGTGCGAAGGGGCGCTCAAGCTGAAAGAGATCGCTTATCTCCCCGCAGAAGGTCTCTCGGGTGCCGCAATGAAGCACGGACCGCTGGCGTTGATCGAGCCGGGCAGCCCGGTTTGGGCATTGATCCCACCGGACGAAACCCGCGAGCGCATGCTGGGCAACGTGCGTGAGCTCAAAGCGCGCGGCGCATTCGTGATCGCGGTGGCTGCCGCAAACGACGACGAAACGCGCAGCTTGGTCGATCAGGTGATCCCGATGCCGCCGCATCATCCGGCCCTGTCACCGATCCTGAACGCGATCCCGCTGCAGTTGTACGCCTACTACGTGGCGCTGGCGAACGGGTACAACATCGACAAGCCCCGCAATCTCGCCAAATCACTGACCGTGATGTGACGGGTCAGCCGCTCACGGTAAGCGAGTCGGCGCCGGTTTTGCCGCCAGTGCCAAGCCGAATTCTCGCGGGTCGGCGTAGGCCCAGGCGACTTTACCCTGAATCAACAGCTCGTTGGCGTCGCCGATCGCGGCGCTCGCAGCTCTGAGCTTGTGCCCGCGGCGGGTGAGCTCACGCAGCGTGGCGCTGGGCGGGGCGTTGCGCGGCTCGTAGCGCAGCACGTCCGGCAAAAACCCGTGGTGTAAGCGCGGCGCATCTACGGCCGCGCTGAGCGATTCGCCGTGATCGACGATGTGCCGCAGCACTTGCACGATCGTGTTCGGGATCGTATCGCCGCCCGGAGTGCCGAGCGCGAGCACGACGTCGTTGCCGTCGAGGACCAAGACCGGCGCCATCGAGCTCACGGTGCGGCGGCCAGCGACCGGCTGATTGTCGCCGCTCGCGGAGAACGACGCGACCGAGTTGTTGAGCACCACGCCCGTGCCGGGCACTACGAGCTTCGCGCCGTAGGATGCCGAGAGCGTGGTGGTGCAGGAGACGACCATCCCGTCGCCATCGACGACCGAAAAATGGGTGGTGTGTTCGGATTCGATGGCGCTGTCGCCGGGTGGGGGCCGCAAGCTGGCCGAGGGCGTGGCGTGCTCGGGATCGATCGGCGAAGGGTCGAGCCAGGCTCGAGGATTCAGCCAGCGCGCGCGCTTTTGCGCGGTTTCGAGCGGACTGAGGGCGTCGGGATCGATCACCGCGTAGCGACGCTCGACCTGGGCGCGGCGCGCGGCCTCGATGAACAGGTGCATTTCGGCGGCCGAGTCATGGGCGAGCTGCTCGGCGTGCAAGGCCTGCAGCATGAGCAACATCTGCGTGACCGCGACCCCACCTGCGGACGGCGGAGGCATCACTTCGAGCGCGAGCCCGTGGTAGTCGAAGCGCAGCGGTTCGCGCCATTTGGCTTGATACGCGGTCAAATCCGCACTCGTGATCAGACCGCGAGCGAGGCCGACCAGCGCACTGGCGGTGGCACCCGTATAGAAGCCTTCGCGCCCCTGCTCCGAGATGCGAGTCAGGGTAGCGGCCAGATCCCGTTGCACGAGGCGCTGGCCGGCCGAGAGCGGTTGCTTCTGTTGGCCAAAGATGGCGCGCGCGGTCGGATCGAGCGAGAGCGCGTGCCAGCTGCCGGCGAGCAACGCGGCTTGGTGTACGCCCAGGCGGTGCCCGCGTGCCAGCTCGATTGCCGGCGCGAGCACCGCGGCGCGCGGCAGACGGCCGAAGCGATCGTGAGCGAGCTCCAGGCCCGCGACGCTGCCTGGAACCCCAACCGAGATCGGGCCCATGCCGCCGGCGCGCTGCATGGCGTCGAAGCGCGCTCGGGTCAGTGCGAGCGGCGCAGTTTCCCGAAAATCGAGCGCCGAGGTCGGGCCGCCCTTGGGGCGCACGAGCAGAAAGCCGCCACCGCCGAGGTTCCCCGCGCTCGGGTGCGTGACCGCCAGCGCGTAGGCCACGGCCACGGCGGCGTCGACCGCGTTGCCCCCTTGCTCCAGGATCGCGATGCCGGCGCGGGTAGCATGAGGCTCGACGCTGGTGACCGCACCGAATTCGGCGCGCACCGCGCGCGGCCCGCCCTCTGCGCTGAAGGGCGCGCGCGGCTGGGGTAACGGCGGCAACGGCGGAGCAGGCGGCGACGGGGGGCTCGCCGAGGCGCTCGCTGCGGACGACCGCGCGGTCTCAGCCGGGCGCGGCTCGGCTTCGCTACTCGGCACCCGCGCGCAGGCGAGCGTGGAAAAACCCAGGCCGAGCGTGAAAGTGAGCGCGAGCGCGTGGCGCACGCCGCGAGCATACACGCCGCGCCGAAAAACGCGCTAGTCTCGAGACCATGGACCCGGTGCCGACCCCGCTGCAGATCGCCATCATCACCGTCAGTGACACGCGCACGCTCGAGACCGACAAGAGCGGCGGCTTGCTCGTGGATCAGCTGCTCGCTGCGGGTCATGCCATCGCCCTCCGCCGGATCGTCAAAGACGATTTGCAGGCCATCCGGGGTGCGCTCTCGTTCGCCGTGGAATCTTCGGCGATTGACGTGGTGATCGCCACGGGCGGTACCGGGATCACGCAACGCGACGTGACGCCCGAAGCCCTGGCGCCGCTCGTGACCAAAGCCATTCCCGGCTTCGGCGAGCTATTTCGCTGGCTCAGCTACGCTGACATCGGCGCATCCACGATTCAATCGCGGGCCGAAGCCGCGCTGTGCGGCACCACGCTGGTGTTCCTCTTGCCGGGCTCCACTGGCGCCGTTCGTCTCGCCTTGGACAAGATCTTGCTGCCGCAGCTCGACTCGCGCACCCGGCCGTGCAACTTCGTCGAGCTCTTGCCCCGCGTGCGCTCCGAGGGTTGAAGCCGCGGCGCGCTGGGAATCGCGTGCGGCTGCGAGGTGCGTGGCGGGGCAGGGAGCGCCCCCTCAGCCCACGAGCAGCAGACCCGAATCGTGCTCGGCCCAGGCCGCCAGATCGCCGGCCGCGACGGCGACCACCGGCACACCCAGCGCGCGCGCTTCCCGCACCACGCTCGGTGCGCCTTCGTGCGCGGAGGCGCTGACCAGCACATCCGCCGCAGCGATCCAACACAATGCCTCGGAGCGCGGCAGATAGCCCGTGAAACGTGCGCGCGGAAAATGAGCTCGCAAGCTCGGCAGCTCGGGGCCGTCGCCGACCACGACCGTACTCAGCTCGTCACCCAGCAGCGCGAGCGCCCGCAACGCGAGCGCGACGCGTTTTTCCGGGATCAGCCGCGAAACGATCAGCGCGAGCGGTTGGCTTTCGGAAATGCCGAGCACGTGTCGCGCGTTGCTGCGCGTCGGAGCCTGTTCCACATCGATCGGACTCGCGGCGACCCGCACGGCGGAGGAAAGCTCCGGGCTCGCTGCGCGGAGCTGGTCCGCGAGCTCTCGACTCGTGACTCGCAGTTGGGCGCGGCGCGCGAGCCAGGCACGCGCGATGTGCGCGCGCAAAGCTCTCGGCAAGCGACAGAACAAGCGCACGTCCGAGCCGTGGCCGATCAGCTCGAGCTCGCTCGAAGGAGCGACGGTCAGTGCCAGCGGCCAGGCGCAGGGCACGAGAAAGTGCGCTTGCACGCGGGCAAAGGGCGCGTGTCGCCGCAACGCGGCCCGCGCACGCAGCGCGAACGCAGCCACCCCGAGCCAGCGCGTCGGCTGCGCTTTCAAACGCGCGAGCGCTCCCGGCCAACCAAACGCACCGCGGTCGTCGAGCCAATGCAACGTCGCGCCGTTGCTCGCAGCGCTGCCCGCGCCGGGCGCAAACACGTGCACCTCGTGACCTGCGCGCGCCAGTCGAGTCACTTCGCTTTCGACGAAGTGACCTGCGGCGTCCCCCGGCTTTCGCGGATAGGAACTGGTGATGACGGCGACGCGTTGCTTCAAGAGCGCGGCAGCTCGCCGAGGGCCTTCACGGCCTCGGCCCCCTGAGCAGCCAGCATTTCGCCGAGCGTGCGGAGATAGCGGAAGCTGTAGATCCCCGAGCTGTGACTGTCGCCCCAAGTGAAGGAGAGCGCATAGTTACCCACCCGTTCGATCTCCCGCAGCTCCTCGTTGCCGCCCGTTTGAAATCGAATCGTTCCGGAGTGCCCTTGGCAGCCGGCGCACGGGCAATAACCCCTCAAGATTTCATGGGGATAGCTCATCTTTTGACCATCGGCCCAGGTGATTTCGAAGGTGCGGGCACCGTGTGGGGCCTTGATGGCGGTGGCTTTGAATTGTGGTTCCATGCTGAAAACGCGCTCGGTGGGGTGGATCTGGGCTTGCCAAGGCCCCGATGGTCTGTCATACCCACGGCCCCTTGGCGAATACCAGCGAATCGGTTCAGTGCAGGCCTCTCGAGGTCCAAGTCGGCGACAAAGGCATCGAGCGTGCGATCAAGCACCTCAAGCGCAAGATGGCTGCGGAGGGCATTCTGCGTGAGCTGAAGCGCCGCCGTCACTACATGAAGCCGTCGATCAAGAAGCGGAAGAAGATGAGCGAGGCCGCTCGTCGTCGCCGCAAGCGCTTGAAGACGGACGAGATCCCGCGCACGATGGGTTGATGGGCCCAGGCCCTAGGGCCAGGTGATCCGGCGCTGAAAGAGCGCGGCGAACTTGGCCCAACTCGCGGAAATTGTTGAGTCTCGGCAGCATGGCTCTCGCGCCGGCTGCAGCGACGGTCGCTTTTCCTCGACCTCCGATCCGTATCCGCACCGTATTGGCACTCGGCTTCGTTGCTTGGTGCCTTTTTGCGTTGGTGCCGCGCGCCCTGGCTGGCTACCGCGTGCACACGCTCGCGACCAGCGTCGCCGACTACGCGGTGTGCATGGTCGGCCCGACCGGTCCGGCGTTGTTTCGCGACAACCCGAGCGAGTTTGCGCGGCTCGTGCATCGGCGCATCGTGGCGGCCGGCCCCAACGAGCGCCCGTTCGAGAAGTGTGAAAAGCACGCGCTGTCGATCACTGGCTCTCCGGAGATCGCGCGCAAACATGCGCTCAGCGCCGCAAGCTTCAGTGATTTCGGGCTGACCGGGGTCGAGAGCTCGTTCGGACAATCGGTCACGAACGAGTCGCTGGTCAGCGCGGCGCGCGCCGCGTGGCCGTTCGTGCGCGGCTACACCGCGCTGGTCAAGCCGTCGCTCGGCGCGTTCGAGGCGATGCATCCGGTGGGATTGCCGCGGCCGGGCGTGGGGCGGGGGATCCCGGCCTGGCGCGGCATGTATCGCTCCGTGAAGCGCACACAGGATGCACTGTGGCTCGCGTTCGGCAACGGCGCGCACCTCTCGCTGCTCAAGAGCACCGACAATGGACTCACTTGGCGCCCCGGGACACTGGCAGCCAGTGCCGAGTTCGCGGAGCGCTGCGTGACGGGCGATGGGCGCGGCTACGAAGTGGGGCTCAGCACCGACCACGACGTGCTCGAGGTCCATTCGATCGAGCAAGACGGCACGGCGCACGTCACACAGTTGGCTCCCGAGAGCAGCACGGTCTACTCGCTGGCTTGTGATGAACGCGCGCTCGTGGCGCTCGTGCGCGCTCGCGGCAGCAAAGCGAGCGAGCTGTACGTGTGTCCGTTTGCGGCGCGCTGCGGCCTGATGCCCGGCCCCCGTCCCGAGGCATCACCGGGTCTGCTTTCGCAGACCCTGGACGTAGCGCGGGTGCATGGCACGACCGTGCTCGCGGTGACTCATCGCGACGTCGTGCGCGTCACTTCGAGTCGCGACGAGGGCCGCACCTGGACGCCGTTCTACGTCGCCTTCGACGCTGCCGAGCACCCGGAGGTGCGCGCCGACGTGCGCACCCCGTCGCGCTTGCTTACCGTCGATGGGCGCGTGTTCCTGTACGGGGGCGGCAATCGCTCGACGCAATCGTACAGCGTGCTCGTCTCGGACGATCACGGCGCGAGCTTCCGCAGCCCGTGAAAGTGGC
>DASSMT010000411.1:0-5282 GCA_035688655.1 Polyangiaceae bacterium
TGTAGCCGATGTCTTTGATGGCTTTGCGCGCGAGCTTGCCGAAGTCGATGCTCGCCTTGGTGGTGATCTCACCGGCGATGACCACGAAGCCCGTCTTGACGAGCGTCTCGCAGGCGACGCGGCTGTACTTGTCTCCAGCCAGCGCGGCATCGAGCACCGCGTCCGAAATGGCGTCGCAAACTTTGTCCGGATGACCTTCGGTGACGGATTCGGACGTGAAGAGGTAGCTGCTCATCGTGACTCCATGGCGGGGGTTCTCCCCGAAATCTTCAAATCTATGGCCAGGCGTCACTCGCCCGCCATGCGAACGGCGCGGAACCTAGCAACGAACCTGGTCCACGGGAAGGGCCGCGCGCGCTGGTCGAAACCCGAGCAAACGGGGCGGAATGCGCGGGCGGTTGCTGCGGCGCACGCAGCCGCCGGGCGCGGCGGGGTCAGGGCGCAGATTGCTGCGACTTTCCAGGCTTTTTCGCCAAGCGATGCGCCTCGGTCCGTCTCAGTGTGACGCGCAGGATTTGCTCCTGCCGGATCAAGGTGAGCTTCACCGGGGAGCCGACGTCCCCGGTCAGCGCCGCGTTGATCTGCTCGGGATCGAGGCGCCGCACGTCCAGGCCGTCGATCAGCAAGATCTCGTCGCCCGGTTTGAGGTTGGCCTGGCCCGCGGCCAGACTGGCCGGCACTTCGCGCAGAAACAGCCTGCCCGTGTCGGAGTCTTGGACGATGACCGCGCCGATCGTGCCTCTGCTCGTCGCACATGCGGCGAGCAGAGACAGACACACTAAGAGCGGTGCGCCGAGAGCGCGGCGCCGAGCGCGAGCACTAAGAGCGATAGTCCGCATTCACGTCCACGTAGCCGTGGCCGAGATCGCTCGTCAGATAGCTGAAGGCGCCAGGGCCCGCGCCGAGACCGATTTCGATCTTGTAGCTCGGACCCTTCAAAATCTCCGCGGCGGCTTTCTCCGCTTCGGCGCCCACGGCAAGGCCGTTCTTGACGATCTCGACGTCGCCAATCTTGACGCTGGCGAGCTTGGGATCGAAGACGACGCCCGAGCGCCCCGCTGCCGCCAACAAGCGGCCCCAGTTGGCGTCTTTGCCGTGCAGCGCGGTCTTGACCAAGAGTGAGGTCGCCATGGTCTGTGCCACGCGCTTGGCGTCCGCGTCGTTGGCCAGACCGGTGGCGCGGATCTCCGCGACGTGATTGGCGCCTTCGCCGTCGGCGATCATGGACCGCGCGAGCTTGTCGCACACCTCCAGCAGCGCCGGCGCAATCTGTGCGGCGGACAGGCGGATGTTCGACGCGCCCGAGGCGAGCGCGATCACGCTGTCGTTGGTGCTGGTATCGCCGTCGACGCTGCAGGCGTTGAAGGAAAGATCGGCGGCCTGCCCGAGCGCCGCTTGCAGCTCTTCCTGCTTGATCACGGCGTCGGTGAACAAAAATACCAGCATGGTCGCTTGGGGCGGCCCGACGTCCGGGTGAATCATGCCCGCGCCCTTGGCGATGCCGAGCACACTCACCGGCTCGCCCTTCGCAGTATCGATCTTGGCCTCGGCGAGCTTCACCCAGCGATCGGTCGTGCAGATGGCCTGCGCGAAATCCTGATAACCCTCGGGATTGATGGCCCTGGCCAGCTCCTTGGCCTTGGCCGAAATCTTCGCCGCGGGCAATAGCGCGCCGATCACGCCGGTCGACGCCGGCAACACCTCTTCCGTCGGAATGCCGAGCGCACGGGCCACCGACTCGGTCGCCTCACGCGCGGCGCTGAGCCCAGCCTCGCCCGTGCAAGCGTTCGCGCAACCCGCATTCACCAAAATCGCGCGGGCCAAACCGGAACGCACGCGCTCTTCCGCCACCAACACCGGCGCGGCGCGCACCAAGTTGCGCGTGAACAGCGCTGCCACCACCGCAGGACGGTCGGCAACCGCCAAGGCTACGTCCACACGCCCGTCCTTGCGGATGCCCGCCGAGACCGCTGCGAACCGAAACCCTGCAATCGTCGAAGTCATCTCCTACACATTCCTCCTCCGGCGCCACTCGCCAGCCGCCGATTCATAGCACCCCGCGCGGGCCCGCCCCCCCGCAAATCCGCAGCCTTCCCCGCGGCTCGCCCAGCACGATTTTGTCCAAGAAAAGTAACCGCCGACCCATCTTCGAGCAGGACCGCACCCTTGTCGCACCTTCTCCTCCGAGAAACCTTGACTACCGGCGCTCCCCGCGTATTCTCCCGCGCCCCGGCCGATTTAGCTCAGTGGTAGAGCAGCGGTTTCGTAAACCGCAGGTCTCGAGTTCAAATCTCGAAATCGGCTCCGAAGAATTCATGCGCTCCGCGGGATCCGAGCGGAGCGCGCGTGGAAGCGAGACGCCATTCGCGAGCTCTGCCTCGGCACGCTGCAACAAGTGAAGAGTTCGCGTCAGCGTTGGGCCAAACGAGCGCGCAAGCGCCCGTACGCCTGGTTCCAAGGTACCGGAGGTTCGGCGCTGGAGTTGGCCGCGGCGACGCGCGAGTCACATTCTTCGAGCCAAGCCTGGGTCCAGTCTTCGCCCGGTCCATCCTCCACGCTCGCGAGCAGCTTGGAAGCAAACTCGAGCCGCGCTTCGAGGGGGAGCGCGAGCGCCGCATCAAAGAGCTTTTCCGGTGCCATCTGGGATGATCGGAGTGTAGCCGTTCGCGCGGCGCATGGCCACGGCCACCCGACAATGCACGGCGATGTGTGCGAGTAACTCTTCGATCGCGACCAACTCCAAGGCGATTGGTACGGTTTGCTTGCCCGCGACCGTGACCTCGCGGCGGGCAGGCGCGTAGCCCGGCGCGACCACGCAGACCACGTGCGAGCCGCTCGCAACCTCCAGCGGCGCTGAGAGCGGCAGCTTGGCCACTTTCCAGGTTGTCGATCTCGTACCCGGCTACACCGCTGATCGACTTACCTTGATTGACCGCGAGAACATGCTGGCAATCATGCGTCGCGAGAACGCACTCGGTGGCCCCATCGGAGACGCGGCCTTGCAAGCCGCGCTTTGGGGTTCCGCAGCGCACGCTCGCGCAGGTTGAACGGTCGCTTCTCTGCTCGAGCGTCGAGCGCGGCGAAAGGCGGATTTCTCCATGAGACGCACTTGGACTGGCGCGTGACCCAGCAAAATTGCAGCGCTTGCCGCGAGCGAACGCGGAGCGTAGAAATCATCGTGTGCTTTGAAAGCGCGCACGACGTCGGGGATGTCGAGTGTCGATAGAGCTGGAAAGCAGTGTCGGGATTTGTCTGCGAAACGATAGTCATTTTTCGATCCGCTCGACCTCGGAGCTCACTTCGTGAGAGTCCGATTGACGCTCGAGTTCAATCGGATACCGTCTCCAAGCTATCGTTTTCGAAGGCAGCGGGCTCGCACACGGGAGCAGAGGGATCGATGGATACCGTAGCAGCGCGAAATAGCGTCTCGGGTAACGGCAAGCCGCTCGCGCGCGCGCGAGCGGAGAGCGCCGCCACGGCGCAAACAGGCAACGCACTGACCGTCGTCGTGCCGGTGCTCGAGGGGCACGAGCAAGCTTTGAGCGAGCTGTTGAACGACATAGGGACTCACATTCGCAACAATGCTTATGTCGATTTTTCGAAGTTCGGGACGGTGCATTTCTTGCGTTGGGTCGTGCTGCCCAAGGCGTCACCCTCGGCGCCCGCGCTGCTCGCCTTCGAGTGCAATCACGATGGTTCCCGGGAGGAGCTGTTGCGAGAGCTGTTCAGCAAGGCCCCGACGCTGATGCGCGCCATCTACGGGCATTGTCAGGGATACCCGTCCGGCGCCACGCTCGCGCCCGAAACCCAATTTCTGACGGCGCACGCGCTCCCGTACTGCGCCTTCTACGTGGGTGTTCCCGGCGCGAGCGTGAAGCAAATCCGCGGTGAGCAGGCGATCCGCAACCGCATCGAAGGGTATCTCGGCGCACGCGGTGGGCCGTCGGGGGAGGTCAGCGCACGCGCGCTTTACGACGGCGCCCGCGGCTTGATTCAGAATGATCCGGAACTGGGGCCGGTGCTGAAAAACGCGAGTGACCGCTTTCCGTTTCACCCGCTCCGGTTCGCGGCGGGCGTGCTCGCGGGGCTCAGCGCGGTGCCCGCGCTCGTGCCCGCGCTGTTCGCGCTGCGAGTCAAGGAGCACTTCGACGTGCAGAGCCCGTCGCTCTCGATTCCGGACGACAGCGCAGCGCTGCTCGCGCGCGAGGACTTGCAGGTGCAAAACCAGCTCACGCACGTGGTGTCGCTCAAGCCCGGGCCGCTGCGCTCGGTCTCGACGCGCGTCGTGCTCGGCGTGATCGACTTTTTGGCGCACGAGCTGTTCACGCGCGGAAATCTGGGCGGCATCACCAGCATCCACTTCGCGCGCTGGGTGCTGATCGACGAAGGCAAGCGGCTGCTCTTCTTCAGCAATTACGACGGGAGCTGGGAGAGCTACCTCGGTGATTTCATCGACCGGGCTTCGCTCGGGCTGACCTCGGTGTGGAGTAACACGGAGGGCTTTCCGAAATCCGTGTTCCTCGCCTTCAAGGGCGCGACCGACGAAGAGCGCTTCAAGGCCTGGACGCGCGCGCACCAGGTGACGACCCAGCTCTGGTACAGCGCGTACCCGGATCTCACCGTCCACAACATACTCGGCAATCGCAAGATTTGCGCGGAGCTCGCGCGGGGGCTCGATAGCGAGCGAGCGCTCCAGCGTTGGCTCGGCCGTTTCTGACGGAGTGAAGGACGAGGAAGTATGCTCGAATTCGCAGACACTCAAGGGTTCGTGTTCAGCGGCTACTTGCACAAGCCGTTTGCGAGCTACCTGCTGCTCAAGGTCACGGATCGTGAAAGAGCGCAGGTTTTTCTGCGTGACCTTTGTCAACTCGTGACGACGGGTAACGACCGCCCCAGGGAGGCCTGCCTCAACATCGCGCTCAGCGCGGCCGGGCTCAGCGCGCTCGGCCTACCCGAGGATGCTTTCCAGACCTTCCCGCTCGAATTTCGCGAAGGCATGGCGGGCTCGGAGACGCGCTCGCGCGCGCTGGGCGATACGGATTCGAACGATCCGAACCACTGGCGCTGGGGGCGGCCGAACGATCGCGTGCACGTGCTGCTCATGATCTTCGCCCAAGACGAAGCGGTGCTCGAGCGGCTCGTCACCGCGCAACGCAATGCCTTCGCGGGCGCGCTCAGTGTGGCTTACGAACGCCGCACCGCCGCGCTGCCCGACCGTAAGGAGCATTTCGGCTTCACCGACGGCATCGCTCAGCCGATCATCGAGGGCAGCGGGCAGGAGC
>DASSMT010000211.1:0-19592 GCA_035688655.1 Polyangiaceae bacterium
AAGAAACGCAGCGCGGTAAAATCCAGTCCTTGGATGTGGTGATACGAGTGGCCGAGGAGCTCTGCGGCGCGCTTGCTGGCAGGGTAGGGGGCAAGTGGGCGATCCGCGCTGTCGGTCTCGATGAATGGGATGCGCTGGGTGTTGCCGTATGCGGAGGAGGTCGAGGCGAAGACGAAGTTCGGGTTGTTGAAGCGATGCGCGGCATCGAGCAGGTTGAGCGTGCCGGTGAGGTTGCAATCGTAATAGAGCCACGGATCTTCGACCGAGCTGCGCACGCCCGCCATCGCGGCCAAGTGAGCAACGCCGCTCAGCGAGTGCGCTTGGAACAGCTCGGCCAATAACGCTCGGTCGCGGATGTCCCCTTCGATGAACGTGAACGTGCCATGCGCCTGCGCAGCACTGCGTACGTCGGCCAGGTTGGAGCGCTTGCGTGCCGGTGCGTAGTAATCATTCAAATTGTCCAGGCCGACCACATTGTCACCCCGTTCAAGCAAGCGAATCGCGGTGTGGCTGCCGATGAAGCCCGCGGCTCCGGTGACCAGGAACGTACGAACGTTGACGGCGGACATGCCAAATAGCGATAGCCGTCTCCAGGGCGGACTTCAATCGGCCTTCGTCAGCTTCTCCGCCGCACCTGGGATGGCCGCCACGCCACTCGATTGCAAGAACTTGTGCAACAGCTCGTTGTCGCCGTGAATCAGCTGATTCGGCGGGCCTGATGCGACGATAGAGCCCTTGGACAGCAGGTAGATTTCGTCGGCGATTTGCAACGCGCCGACCATGTCGTGCGAGATGATCACGCTCGTTACGCCGAATTTGTTGCGTGTGTCGACGATCATGTCGTCGACCAAGCGGCTCGTCACCGGGTCGAGCCCGCTCGTCGGCTCGTCGTACATGATGACTTCGGGTTCGAGCATCAGCGCGCGCGCGAGCGCGACGCGTTTGCGCATGCCGCCCGAGAGCTCGCTGGGGAAGCGCTTCTCCACGTTCTCCAAGCCGAGTGAGTTTAGTTTTTCCGTGACTTTGCTGCGAATCTCCTTGTCCGACAGATCGGTGTGCTCACGCAACGGGAAGGCGACGTTGTCGAGCGTGTTCATCGAATCGAGCAGGGCCGAGTATTGAAACACCATGCCGAATTTGCGGCGCATCACGTTCAGCTCGCGGTCGCTCATCTGCGCGATGTCTTGGCCGCCGATCTGCACCGAGCCGGAGGTCGGCCGTTCGAGACCGATCAGAATGCGAAGCAGCGTCGTCTTGCCGGCGCCGGAGCCACCGATGATCACCGCGATGTGTCCGCGACCGATGCTCATGTTCACGTCGCGGAGGACCTCAGTCTCCCCGAATTTCTTTTGCAGCGATCGCACTTGAAGATGGGCCGCTGCGGGGTCGCCCGGAGCGTGCTGCGCCTGGCTTCCGCCGTTTTTTGTTGCGCCCACGGGCTCGTTCACCAGTTGAAGATAGAGCGAGTTTCGCAGTCCTTCACGAGAAATGCGCGCGAGCCTTGACATCGGACCGGAAACGAAAAACTTTAACGCATGACCGAAGAACACCTGACCGCGTTGCTCAACGCAGCTGAGGCAAAGAAGGACGACAAAGGCTGGGTGGGCGCCGCCGACGGTCGGCTGTTCACGCTATACGTAGCCTTCAACGGGGCCGGGCTGACCGTGAGCCGCGTCGAGGCCGTGCGCATCGACAACAAGCTACTGCACGCGCGCACCAACCGCGGTGAGCTGTATTTGCTATCGCTGAGCGATGTCTATGCTGGTGCCATCGAGGGGCCGACGGCTACGTCGCGCAAGGCCGGCTTCGCCTGAGTCGGGGCGGGGAAGAGCTAGCGCGCGGGGCTGAATGAGCCCAGCGCGTCGGCGACCGAGTTGAGCATCCAATCCTCGAGCTCCGGAAAAATTGGCAGTGCGAGCGACTCCTGCGCTGCGGATTCGGCTTCTGGAAACGAGCCCTGCCCATATCGGAGGCTTGCACAAGCTGGCTGCAGATGAATCGGGAACGGATAGTACTGTTCGGTTCGGATGCCGTGCTGCAAGAGATGCGCCGCGAGCGCGTCGCGTTCTCGACTGCGCACCACGAACTGATGGTAGACGTGCGTTCGCCCTGGCAGTTCGAGCGGCAGCATGAGCTCGTCGTTCGTAACAGCCTCCAAGTAATAACGGGCGTTCTTGCGACGGCGTGCGTTGAAGCCGTCCAAGTGGCGTAGTTTCACGCGCAGGACCGCGGCTTGCAGTGCGTCGAGTCGGTAGTTCCCCCCCAGGCGTTGGCTGAAGTGTTTGGCGATAAAGCCGTGTCCGCGGAGCGAACGCGCGAGCTCAGCGAGCTTTTCGTCGTTGGTGGTGACGAGCCCGCCGTCGCCGAAGGCACCCAAATTCTTGGTCGGGAAGAAACTGAAGCACGCCATGTCGCCCAGGCTGCCCACCTGCGCACCATGAAGGGTGGCGCCCAGCGCTTGGGCAGCGTCTTCGATCAACGCCAGCTGGTTATCGCTGGCGATCGCGCGGAGCGCGCGCATGTCAGCTGCCTGGCCGAACAAGTGCACTGGCAAGATCGCGCGTGTGCGCGGGGTGAGCGCCGCGCTGACGCTTTCAGCGTTCAGGTTGAAGCTGTCAGGCTCAATGTCGACGAACACGGGCGTGGCACCGACGCGCAAGATGGCGCCGGTCGTAGCGAAGAAGGAGTACGGCGTGGTGATCACTTCGTCCCCTTGGCCGATCCCGAGCGCGGACAAAGCGACGACCAGCGCATCGGTGCCCGAAGACACACCAATTGCGTATCTGACGCCGAGGTAGTCCGCGATCTCGCGTTCGAACGCTGCCACCTCTTCGCCCAAGATGAAGCGCTGCGATTGGAGCACGCGCTCCAGCGCGGGACGGATCTCGTCCATCAGCTCGGAGGTCTGGGCGCTCAGATCGAAGAACGGGATGTCACCTTTTGCAGCAGCGACCGTACTGGACGAAGGGGGCTTCACGACAACGGCAGATCTTCCGGGTGATCGAGGCAACTGAGCGTGCCGCTTTCGCTTTCACGGTAGCGAAAGCCGGTCTCGGGCCAAACAAAGTTCCCAGCTCCGTCTCCGGCTTCGAGCCTATGCCCGTGACGGCCGACGCAGGTCACTCGTCTGGCCGGGACGCCGAGCAGAAGCGCGTAATCCGGATGCTGACCGCTGACGACCGCACCTGCACCGAGCAGCGCATAGCGATCGAGGTCGGCCCCGCAGATCACCGTTGAGTCGGCGCCGAGGCTGGCACCGCGGCGGACCCTCGTGGGCGTGAGCTCATATCGGCGGGAGATCTCCGAGCGAGTGCCGATCGCGTAGCCCGGATCGACGCACGCGGTCGGGTGGGTCGGTACGCCATCAGGCCAGTCGTTCATCGGGGGCCACTCTAGCGCGCTTTAGCGTTGGCGCGCGCAGACCGTGAGTCAATCCGAAAACGCCGCTGGCCCCGGCTCGTTCAGCCCGGCGCGCTAAGTTAGGGAAAAAGACAGGGCACAAACGTCGAGCTAGGTAGTGAAACGATTGTTCATCGTCGGGAGACGGCGAGCTGCGGCTTGCGAGCACAAAGCAGATACTGAAAGCCGAGGAACGGTCTAAGGACAGGCAACAGATTCAGTGCGCGCAGTGTTCTACCGAAGATGCCCGTCACATTCACCCGTTCGACGATCAGACCAGAACACTCGAGTAGCTCAATCGCGGAAGCTCGAGTGAAGAAGCGCAGGTGGGTTCTGTCGAGAAGCCCTTCCGCAGTATATTCCCAGCGGCCGAGCAGCAAGGGCAAAATCACGCGATAGTTTTGTACGTTTGGAATGCTCGCGACGAGCACGCCGCCGGGTGCGAGGAGAGCCGTCAGTTTCGCCACAGCGGACCAAGGATCGACCATGTGCTCGAGCACATCGAGACACAGTATTGCATTCATTGAGCCGGGGTCGAGCGGCAATGCAAGATCTTCAATGGACCCGACGAAGACATGATCGACTCTACTGCGAGCTTCCTCCGCGACGGCCGGCACGAGTTCTACGCCGTAGGACGTGCGACAGCGTCCAGAGCGCTTCAAGAGCTCGAGGGTGCGGCCAGCACCGCAGCCGATCTCAAGCACACGGTCGGAAGTCGAAGCGAGCAGTGGTAGAACTTCGCTGCGGGCAGCGCCGAAATAGGCCGATGCCTTCTCCTGGTATTGTTCAGCGCGCGAGACCATCATGCGACTACTTCTTCGCCATTCACGGGGCTTTCGTGGGTATTCAGCGCGAACCCAAACGACGGATACCACACGTATCCCTAGCGTCCAGCCTATCTTGAGGACGCACCGGTTCGAGGCCAGCAGCGGAACTATGCAAGGTGCCTTCGCGTCACTTCCGGTGTCGACTAAACGGGACTTTGAGGCCGCACGGCGACCCACCCGCTCTGATCTGGGACAACTTGGTGGCCGAGCAATACAACGCCGCTCGTTGCAGCCGGAGTTACGATTCGAGCGATAGTTACCGAATTCGCTTGAGCCAACCGTATTGATGAAGAGAGAATAAGTGACGCTCACGCCACACGGCGTCGTCGCGAACGAAACCCGTGTCGCTAGCCAAGAAATCCTCGACAGCCTCGTAGGGACCGGGGCCGAAGTCCGGAAAGACCGGATGGCCGTTGACATTGGTGTCTTCCGCGACCATGTGCGACCCGAGCTCGACGAACTGGGCGTAGGCTCGGAGCTCGGCAAGAACGTGCTCTCTGCTGTGGTCCGAATCGAGGGACACGAAGCCGCGCTGATTGGGGACAAGCGATCTGATAGTTTCGATCGTATCGCTGCTGACGGAGCTGCCTTCGATCAGACGGACGCGAGGATGGTCGATCCGCTTGGCGGCGTCGGTCAGAACGATGTCGACTCCGATCACGAGAGCACTGGGAGGGGCCTGAATCAGATCGAGGAGATGCGCGAAGAACACCACCGAGCCGCCTTGCGAAACTCCAGTCTGCAAAATGAAACGGGGGCGCTGAGCGAAGATCAACTCCTGGTAGATCCAAAGATCACTCGGAGCTTGTTTTACTTCAAAGCCTAAGTACTTATTCTTCTGCCAGGTCTGGTCGGAATGGTACCAGTACAAGTGATACGCATCGATCACCCACTCGCGCAGGGTTGCGTTCTGCAGCATCCTATTTCGTAGTTGCGGGAACCGGATTAGCCTCGTGCGGACTGTACTCATCTGAGAAAGTGCCCTGAATTGGAGTCATTGCAGCAGTCTGCGACTGCTGCAATGACTTGCAGAAGTGTTGGCAGACCGATCTACGCCTGCACCGTGAGAACGTGAACGCTCCGACCCAAGGATTGAAGAATTGCGCGTGGAGAACTGTTCTCATTCAGAGAGCGCTTCTCCAAGACGCGCATTCTCGCACCGCCCTCGGCGATCAGAAACCCGCGAACCAAATTGGAGCAGCGTTCGTGATGCATCCAGCATTAAGGCTACCCTGCGCGCGGCGGAGGGTCAACGATGGCAACATGCGAGATCCGTGTTGCCAGGCGCGTCGTTTCGGCGCTGAGTTGAGGCAAGTATGTTCGCGGCGATCGACCGACTCCTTTCCGAGTCGTCGGAGCCGCCGATCGCGTTCGTCGGCCGGATAAAACTAGGAAGTGGAAAGACAAGGAATTTTTGGTACAAGGGTCGCTAATGAAGGCAGTGCTCCGTTGCAGTCCTCGCCGCGCCGAGCGGATTTCCGTTGGCGTGCGTTACCTGCCGCTTTTGGCGGGGAACTGATGAGTTCACGCGTGCCATTGGCGACGATTCGCCCCCAGCAGAACTGGGCCGCGCTAGACTTGCGCGGCCTGTGGGAATTCCGGGACCTGTTTTACTTTCTGGCCGCTCGGGATATCAAGGTTCGCTACAAGCAGACCGTCCTGGGCGCCAGCTGGGCAGTGATTCAGCCTCTCTTCTCGACTCTGGTCTTCTCGCTCTTCTTTGGAAAACTGGCGAAGATGCCGTCGGATGGGCTGCCTTACCCAGTCTACACGTACGCGGCGATGACGCTCTGGACTTTTCTGGTCAACGCCGTCAATTCTGGGGGCAACAGCCTGGTCGGAAATGCGAACCTGATCACGAAGGTCTACTTTCCCCGCATCATCATGCCTGCGGCTGCGGTTGGCGCTGGCCTCGTGGATCTTGCAATCGCGTTCGTCATCCAACTCGGTTTGAACATCTATTACGCCATTCCATTTGCGGGGGCGATTTTGATGGCACCCGTGATCGTTCTGTTGACGACCTTGCTTGCGTCCGCAGTGGGCCTGTGGATGTCCGCGTTAAACGTGAAGTATCGTGACGTGCGCTTCGCTCTTCCGTTCTTCGTTCAGTTGTGGATGTTCGCGACCCCAGTCATCTATCCGCCCGGTATCGTTCCAGAACGGTATCGCTGGTTGCTCTCGCTGAACCCGATGACCGGCCTCATCGATGGCTTTCGTTCCGCGCTCTTCAACCGGCCATTCGATTGGAGCGCACTCGGCATCTCCACGGCCATAACGTTTGCGATGCTGATTTACGCGACGTTCTCCTTCCGTAAGATGGAGATGCGTTTCGCGGACGTGATCTAATGCCCACCGCTCTCGAAGTTCGAGGTTTGAGCAAGCAGTACGTGCTCGGCGGAGCTTCCAAGCGCTATGGAACGCTGCGCGAGTCCCTGGTCGACGCAGCGAAGGCCCCGCTGAAGCTGTTCGCCAAGGAAACCAAACAAAAAACACTTTGGGCGGTCAAGGACGTGACTTTCGACGTTCAGCAGGGCGAAGTCGTCGGAATCATTGGTCGCAACGGGGCCGGCAAATCCACGCTGCTCAAGCTGATCTCTAGGATCACCGAACCCACCCGGGGGGAGGTCGATTTGTACGGGCGCGTCGGCAGCCTGCTAGAGGTCGGCACCGGGTTTCATCCTGAGCTGACCGGCTACGAGAACATCTTCTTGAGCGGCGCGATCCTCGGCATGCGGCGTCATGAAATCCGCAGGAAGCTCGACGAAATCGTAGCCTTTGCGGACGTCGAGAAATTTCTCGATACGCCCATCAAGCGCTACTCGAGCGGCATGTACACGCGCTTGGCGTTCGCCGTCGCCGCGCACTTAGAGCCAGAGATCCTGGTCGTTGATGAAGTGCTGGCCGTGGGCGATGCAAACTTCCAAAAGAAGTGTCTCGGAAAGCTCGGCGAGTTGAGTGGTTCGGGGAGAACCGTTCTGTTCGTATCGCACAGCATGGCCAACGTATTGCGCCTTTGCGGACGGGTCCTGCTGTTGGAAAATGGCACGCTCATCGAGGACGGTGTCCCAGAGCAGGTGACGAAGCGCTATCTTCAGTCGGACAGCGGGAGCCCAACGGAGCGAGTGTGGCCTACCCCAGCTGACGCACCAGGAAACAGCGTTGCGCGACTTCATGCCGTGCGCGTCTTGAATCGCGAGGGCGAAGTGGCGGAGTCGATCGACATCCGCGAGGAGCTTGCAATCGAGGTCGAATACTGGAACTTGCAGACGACTCTCAGGCCAACGGTGTCGCTTTGGCTGACGAACGAAGACGGCACGACCATTTTCGTGAGCAACGATTTCAACGATCGCAATTGGTATCGGACAACGCGCGAGCCGGGGCGCGTTCGGGCTCGCGTGACCATACCCGGCAATTTCCTAGCGGACGGGACTTACTTTGTGCTTGCCGGTGTCGCCACGTACAATCCGGACATAGCGCACGTGTTCGAACGTGATGTGGTCGCATTTCAAATCGTCGATCGCAGCACCGGCGACGGCGTCCGCGGTGACTTCACGGGGCGCTGGCCTGGAGTAGTGCGCCCGATGCTGGATTGGAAGATCGCTGCACAGCCGGACGTCCTCGTCGACGAGCATTTAGGCAGGATGACGGAGGAACGGCGGTGAGGGAAATTGCGGTAATTACCCCGAATTGGAATGGCGGCGACTTAGCCGTTCAGAGCGCGCAGTCCGTCGTCAAGCAAAGCGTCTCTCCAAAGCTTTTCGTCATCGAGAACGGTAGCGCGGACGGCTCGGGCGCTGCAATCGCACGTGCTTGTCCCGATGTCGAACTGATTCAGAACGCCAAGAACCTCGGCTACGCTGCCGCGATCAATCAGGGGTTACGCGTGGCCAGTGATTTCGAGTACACGCTCCTGCTCAACAACGACGTCGTCTTCCGGACGGAACACGACTTCGTCAAACCGCTCGAGTACCTGCAGCGGAACCCGTCCGTACAGGCCGTATGTGGCCGGTACGAGCATCCGGACGGCCGCTTTCAGGGTTTCTACCACGGCTTGCCGACCCCCCTAGACTTGGCGACCTATTGGGGCTTCGGGCGGCATGTGCCGGGCGCGTTCAGCTCACCCTCCATGCGAAGATTCCTGTGCGCGGATTTCGATTTCTCGCGCCCCGGTGAACTGGAGCAGCCGGGGTTTACGTGCGTGCTGTGTCGCACCAGCGCGTTGCGGCATGTCGGCGATCTCGACGAGCAGTTTCCGATTTTCTTCAACGACGTCGACTACTGTTGGCGATGGCGAAAAAGAGGCTGGAACTTTCACTATCTCCCGGAGTGGCAAATCGTGCACCACCAGAGCACGAGTACCGGCAAGCTCGGCTCGAAGATCTACGCTGAGATGGCGGGGAGTATTTCGCGCTTCGCGGCCAAGCACTACTCACGGCGCGACGCCGCAATTGTGCGCGCCTCCCTAGCTGCTGAAGCCGCCTATCGCCGTGTGCGTCATCACGACTTCGATTCGTCGATTGCTGGGGTCTGGCGCGGTGATTTGGTGTTTTTAAGGCCCTGAGCCGAGGTCACAGGGCGCAAACCCGCCGAGGCATGTCTTTGACTTAGGCACTCGGATCCAAGCGGCCGCCAAGACGTGGTCGTCGGATGAGACGGCGTGCGTGATGATTGAGCTCGAGACAAACGCTATACGCCTTTACGGGTTTCACGCAGCAACAGGAATTGGCGTTCGCGGTCGATCCGCTTTCGTAGCTCACCAAGATCGGACCTTCCGGCGAGCGCTTGGAGTGCGTGTTTACCCGTTGCCAGGGACAGGCGCGCAGCCATTGCCATGTAATAGGAAATGGCTTCGGCGCGCGAGTGATTCTTCTTGAGATAGGAGAGGTGGCTGCGAAAGTGCATGAAGGTCTTGTCTTTCACGAATAGACGCGTCGCCGATCCGAGGTGAATCATTTGGGCGCCAGGCCAGTAGGTCACTCGCCAACCCGCTTGCCGCGCCCGGAAACACCAGTCCATGTCTTCGTCATACATGAAAAAACGTTCGTCGAGTTCGCCGACGTCTTCGTAGCACTCTCGGCGCATCATCAGAAAGCTGCCGACGATCCAGTCGACGTCCTTCTCATGGGTGTAATCACACTCCCTGGGCATGCCGTTTGACCTGAGACCCAGCAGTCCTTTTACGTCGCCCCATGGTTTTTCGAAGTTGAAGAACGAGGGCTGATAACTCCGTTCTGCGTCGTTGTTCAGATGAGTGATTCCGAGAGCGCCCACGTCGGCGTGCTGATCCATGTACCGCACGGCCTTGCCCAGAGCATTTTCGATCTGGATGGTGTCGTTATTCAGTAGCAGGATGTAACGGCCGCGAGCGCGGCGAATCGCCTGGTTATTCGCCCTACTAAAGCCGCGATTGTCCGGGTTGGCGATGAAGTGAATCCAAGGGTGTCGCTCCGGAATCCGTTTCGCGCTCTCGTCCTTTTTGGAGTCGTTGTCGACGACGAACACCTCATAGCTGATTCCAGTCGTGAATTTCTGAATCGACACCAGCGCTCCGCAAGTCACCTCAAGCCCATTCCAGTTCACCAATATGATGGAAAGATCGAGCGCTTGGGCAGAACCATGGACGGAGGAACTCTGGTCGTTCGGCGTCACCATGGCCCCCGTGTAGCACAGATGGCTCGGCTCCTCATCGCTCGTGCGGCTACGCGCGTCACGCCCACGCGCTCTCGCCGGGCAGAATGCCTCACACTCGCATTCCGATGATCTTTTTCGTATCTAGCTCGAACCTTGCTGACTAACCTCGACGCATTGACCATGAATCACGAGACGCCTGCGAGGCTGAACCTCGGCTCCGGAAGAAAATACATGCCCGGCGCAACCAACGTCGATCTTACTGCGGGAACCGGCCCGGATGTCGTCCACGATCTCAATGTGTTCCCCTGGCCGTTCGCCACGTCGTCGTTCGACGAGGTGCACGCGTACGACGTGATCGAACACTTGGCCGACGTGCTAAAGACCTTAGAGGAGATCCACCGGGTAACGCGCCCAGGCGGCGTACTGATCGCGCACGTACCGCACTACTCGAGCGACGGGGCATTCACTGATCCGACACATCGCCAATACTTCGGCGCGCGAACCTTCGATTACTTGACCGAGGGCCACCCGCAATCGTTCTATACTGACGCACGCTTTCGCGTTCTTCGCCGTCAGATCGTTTTCCGCCCCACGCTTGCGAACAAGGTTGTTCACCGCCTCGCGAATCGCTATCCCGATGCCTACGAGGAAAGATGGGCTTGGATTTTCCCCGCCTGGTTTTTGTATGTTCGACTTGAGGTCGTGAAGTGAGGCGGTATTTGCGCTCCACCGGGCTGGACCGGCGAAAATGTCTCCGCTGCTGCAGGGGCCAAAATGACGGAAGAACGTCAACTCAGTCTCACCGAGCGTCCCGAGTAGTGCCGCCGCGCAAAGGTCGCGTGCACCGGACGGGCGCTTCACGGCAACGGCAACTCTTCCGGCTGATCAAGGCAGCTGAGCATGCCGCTCTTGCCTACACGATACCGAAAGCCGCTCTCCGGGCAAATTAAGTTCCCGGCTCCGTCCCTCGTTTCCAGACGATGCCCGTGGCGGCTTACCCAGCCCACTTGGCGGGCGGGGACCCCGAGCAGCAACGCGTAGTCCGGGTGCTGACCGTTCACGACTGCACCTGCGCCAACCAGCGCATAGCGACCCAAATCCGCTCCGCAGATCACGGTCGCATTGGCCCCCAGCGATGCCCCGCGCCGCACTCGTGTCGCCAAAAACTCATGTCGGCGCGAGAGTTCCGAGCGAGGGTTCTTCACATTCGTGAAGACGCACGATGGACCACAAAACACTTCGTCTTCCAGCTCGACTCCGTCATAGACCGAGACGTTGTTCTGGATTTTGACGTGGTTGCCGATCTTCGCACCGCCAGCGACGAACACGTTCTGCCCGATCGTGCAGTCCCTGCCAATCGCGGCGCCCGCCATCACGTGGGAAAAGTGCCAGATGCGAGTCCCAGCACCAACTGAACATCCCGGATCAACGCACGCGCTCGGGTGGATCAACACGCCTTCGGGCCACTCGCTCATGACGGGGCGCACTCTAGCGCGCTTTGGCGTTGCCGCGCGCCAGGGGCGGCGCTAACGGTCGCACCATGACCGAGCAAGACGGCTTGAAAATCGGCTCACACCTGTTCCAATCCCGCCTCATCGTCGGCACTGGCAAGTACCAAAGCGTCGAGGAAACGGAGCAGGCCCTGGCCGCCTCCGGGGCCGAGTTGATCACGGTCGCGCTGCGCCGCGTCGACCTCAAGGATCGCAGCTCGGGATCATTAATGAGCCTCGTGCTCAGCAAACGTTGGACGATCTTGCCCAACACGGCGGGTTGCTACACCGCCGAAGAAGCCGTACGCACGCTGCGCCTCGCGCGTGAGTTGGGGATCGCCGACCTCGTCAAGCTGGAGGTGATCGGCGACGCCAAGACTCTCTACCCAGACAACGAACAAACGCTCGAGGCGGCCAAGATCTTGATCAAGGAAGGTTTCACGGTCTTGCCGTATTGCATCGACGATCCGATCGTCTGTCGCAAGCTGGAAGATCTCGGCTGTGCGGCGGTGATGCCTCTGGCTGCGCCGATTGGGTCGGGGCTGGGCATCCGAAATCCGCACAATTTGCAGATCATTTTGGAGAACGCCAAGGTGCCCGTGATTGTCGATGCCGGTGTGGGCACGGCCAGCGACGCCGCGGTGGCGATGGAGCTCGGCTGCGACGGGGTGCTCATGAACACGGCCATTGCTCACGCCAAGAAGCCGGTGTTGATGGCGCAGGCGATGCGTGGAGCCGTTATCGCAGGGCGACAAGCGTTCCGCGCGGGCCGCATGCCGAAGCGCGCTTACGCGAACGCTTCCAGTCCCGAGGCTGGACTCATCGAATGAGTGTCGAGCTGACGTCGAGCACGAAGCCGACCACCCTGGAGCGGGCCCCGCTCTCCAGCTACCAACGGAGGCTGCTCGTCTTCTTGAGCGTGGCCAGTTTCTTCGAGGGCTATGATTTCTTCGCCTTGACTCAGATTTTGCCCAATTTGCGGGCAGATCTCCACGTGGGTGTGGCTGGCGGGGGGCTCCTCGTCGGTTTCATCAACGTGGGCACGATCTTGGCGTTCATCTTGGCGCGCGAGGCCGACCGTTGGGGACGAAAGCCGGTACTCACGGCCACCATCGCGGGCTACACGGTCTTCACCTTCTTGTCGGGGCTCGCGCCGAACGTCTACGTTTTTGCCGCGCTGCAGATGGTCGCGCGCGTGTTCTTGATCGCGGAGTGGGCGACGAGCATGGTCATCGCGGCCGAAGAGTTCCCAGCGCACGCGCGCGGCACGGTGCTGGGCGTCGTCAGTGCAACCACTGGTTTCGGCGCGATCGTGTGCGCGGGCGTGGTGCCGATGTTGCTCCGGACCGCGTACGGCTGGCGCAGCGTGTATTTCGTGGGCATCGTGCCCCTGGTCCTCATAGCCATCGCGCGTACCAAGCTGAAGGAGACCACTCGTTTCAGCGAACAAGCGTCCGTGTCTACGTCCGCGGAAGCGCGCCTTTTTTTGATCTGGAGCACGCCTCACAAAAAGCGTGTGCTGCAACTGGCTGTGATCTGGTTTCTGACTTACATCTGCACGCAGAATGCGGTCACCTTTTGGAAGGAATTCGCCGTCGCCGATCGACAGTTGAGCGACGCGCAGGTGGGCGGTGCCGTTACGATCTCGGCTTTGGCCTCGATGCCGCTCGCGTTCGCCGCCGGCAAATTGCTGGATGTCGTCGGTCGCAAAGTTGGCGCAACCTTGATCTACGCATCCACGATCCTCGGAGTGATTGCCGCGTACACCGCCCACAGTGTCGCCGCGCTGACTGTGGCACTGGTGTTCGCGGTACTGGGCGTGAACACGGTGCTCACGGTGCTCAACGCCTTCACCACCGAGCTGTTTCCAACGCAGTTTCGCGGTTCGGCGTTCGCCTGGTCGAACAACTTGATCGGTCGCGTTGGTTACTGCTTGTCACCCGTCGCCGTTGGCCAACTCAAGCCGCATTTCGGTTGGAGCACAACACTGGCGGCGACCGCGGCGTTCCCCTTGTTCGCCTTGATCTTGATCTGGGTTCTGCTGCCGGAGACCCGCGGGCGCGAGCTGGAGGAGACGGCGCGGCTCTAGAAGCGGCGTTGGTCGTTTCATCGTTGGGAGTGAAACTCGCGCGCTGACGCAAGGGCCGAGTCGCAGGAATGGCCTTGTAAAGTGTTGGAGGCGGTTCTGTGACCGTTCAGTGACGTCGCTAGAACCACCGCTATTTCATGACGTTATGCGACGGGTGCGGCTTCGTGGCCGGCTCGGGGCAGGTCTAGGCATGCCGAGTGGCGAGTGCCATAGTCCCTTCAGTCGCAATGACCCTCACCCTCGAGTGTGCACAAGAGACCACGGGACGCTGGCTGGCAGAAGTGCCGCAAATGCCGGGCGTTCACGCCTACGGCTCGACCCGCGATGCCGCCGCTGAAGAAGCGCTGGCGATGGTGTACCGCGTGCTCGACGACGCGCGCCGCTTGGGTGTGTCACGCACCGAGACCGCGGATGTGTACGGTCGCGAGTCCGAACGTCGCCCGCGCGTCACGCACTGACCCGTCATTGTCCTGATCAGAGCGCGCGCCGTTCGCGCAAACCACAGGCCCGACCGCACCGTAGCTGGAGCGCTCGGGCCGCGCTGTTTCGGGCTGTGTGAGGCCAAAACTCCGGCAAAATGCCGTGTGGTTTTGAGGATGCCCGCGTTGTGGCAGGCTGTACGAATCCACGGCGAGCGTGTTTTTCGTGCTTCCAGACGCCAACCAAGTTCGGCAGCGGCCACTCACTTTCGCGACCCATGTACTGCCCGCGGTCGGCTACGCGGGGGTGATTTTCTACACTGGCCTGATCAAACTCGGGCCCTTGCCCGAAGGGCCGATCGTCGCCACGGACAAGCTCTTGCACGCCGTGGTGTTTGGCGCGCTTTCATTATTGCTCGCGCGCGCGGCGCATTGGCTTTGGCCTCGGACGACGCTTTCGCGCAAGCTCGCGCGCGGTGGGGTCGGCTCATGCACGCTCGGCTTGCTGCTCGAGGTGTGCCAAGCGTTCACCGCGTATCGCTCGGCGGATGTCTTCGATTGGGTCGCGGACACCGTGGGCGTGCTGATCGCGCTCGCGGTCACTTTTGCGCTGTTCAGTTTGTTCCCGCGGCGTGCGCATGGCTGAGCGGTTGCCGCGCTTGATCGTGTTCAGTGACAGCACGCGAGCGCCGGTGCCGCTGATGCTCGAGCGGTTCGCGGCGCTCGCCGAACGTGCGCTCGCGGGCACGGTGCAATTCACGTTGCGCGACTACTCGCTGCCCGTGCGACAGCGCTGGGCAGTGGCCGAGCGCTTGGCAGAGCTTTCGTTGCGCAGCGGTCAATGGTTCGCGATCGCCGAGCGCGCGGATCTGGCGCGCGCGTTTGGCTGCCCCGCCTTTCATCTGCCGCAAAGCGGACTCAGCGCGGCGGATGCGCGCAGTTACTTGGGTTCGCACGTCGTGCTCTCTCGTGGCTGTCACGAGCTCGCGCGCGCCGTCGAGCCCGAGCTCGATGCAGTGCTGCTTTCGCCGATCTTCGAGGCACGCAAGGGGCGCTCTGCACTCGGGCCGGGCGCCCTCGCGAGCGCGCGGGCCGCACAGCCTCGGCCGGCCTGGTTTGCGCTGGGCGGTGTGGAACCCGACAATGCGGCGGCCTGCCTTGCCGCGGGGGCCGCTGGCGTCGCGGTGATTGGCGCTGCACTTGCGCCGGATCCCGAGCCGTTGCTGCTCGCCCTGCAGATCCAGCGTCGCTAGCGGGCCCCCGACGCGCCCGCTGCCTCCCGCGTGCCCGCTGTATGGTATACGGCCCCGCCTAAGGCCCATCTGCCATGACGAAACCGCCGTTCCAAGCCGTACCCACCGAGCTCGATTTCCCCAAATACGAGCAAAACATCCTCGATCTGTGGGGCGCGCGCGGCATTTTCGGTAAAGCCTTGGAGGCGGGGGACCCGGCCGCGAAGAAGTACGTGTTTTACGAGGGGCCGCCCACGGCCAACGGCCTGCCGCACAACGGCCACGTGCTCACGCGCGTGATGAAGGACTTGTTTCCGCGCTACCACGCCATGCTCGGCGAGCAGGTGCTGCGCAAGGGCGGCTGGGATACACACGGTTTACCGGTCGAGGTCGAGGTCGAAAAGGAGCTGCGGATCCACGGCAAGGCCGCCATCGAGCAGTTCGGGGTCGAGCCCTTCGTCAAGCGCTGCATCGAGAGCGTGTTCCGCTACACGAGCGAGTGGGAGCGTCTGACTTCGCGCATCGGCTTTTGGGTCAGCCTGGACGACGCGTACGTCACGTATCACAAGAGCTACGTCGAGAGCGTGTGGTGGGCGCTCTCGGAGTTGTTCAACAAGGGGTTGCTGTATCAGGGGCACAAGGTCGTTTGGTGGTGGGCGCAAGGCGGCACCGCGCTATCCGCAGCCGAAGTCGGCCTCGGCTACAAAACCGTCGATGACCCGAGCGTGTACGTCGCGTTCCCGCTGGTCGACGAGCCGGATACGGCGCTCGTGGTCTGGACGACGACCCCGTGGACCCTCCCTTCCAACGGCTACGCAGCGGTGCGTCCGAACACCAAATACGACGTGGTGAAGCTGGGCGCGCCCCTCGAGAGCAAGGGCAAAAAGCCCGCCGTAGCGCGCGAGCTCGGGGTCAAGCAGCTGATTGTCGCGAGTGATCTGCGCGCCGCGCTGGCCGAAAAGTTCGGTCACGAATTGACCGTCGTGCGCACGCTGCAAGCGAGCGAGCTCGTCGGCAAGCGCTATCGTCCGCCGTTCGACTTCTATTCGAAGTCGCTCGGCGAAGCGCGCGTGGCGCTCAAGGCCGGCGGCGACGACGCGCTCTGGTGGCGCGTGATCGCCGAAGACTTCGTGACGCTCGATACGGGCACGGGCATCGTGCACATCGCCCCCGCCTTCGGTGAAGACGATCACAACGCGCACAGAAAGCAACTGTCGCGCTACGCCGATCCGCTCGCGGTCGAGCTCTTGTGTGCGATCTTGCCGAACGGCGAGTTCAAGCCTGATTTTGGCTGGCTCGCGGGGCGCTGGGTGAAGAGCTGCGATCGCGACATCATCGCCGACCTGGGCCAGCGCAAGCTGCTCGTGTTCGAGGAGATCTATCGCCACGAGTACCCGTACTGCTGGCGCTCCGACGACGACCCGTTGATCCAGTTGGCGCGGCCGGCCTGGTTCATCCGCACTACGGCGCGCATCGAAGACGCGCTCGCCAACAATCAAGCCGTCAATTGGCTGCCCGAGCACATCAAAGAGGGTCGCTTCGGCGATTTCTTGAAGAACAACGTGGATTGGGCGCTCAGCCGTGAACGCTATTGGGGCACGCCGCTCAACGTCTGGACATGCAGCGCCGACCCGGAGCACAAGCACGCGCCCTCGAGCATCAGCGAGATCGAGCAGAGAAACCCGCACGCGTTTGCTTATTTTCACGAAGAGCGGCGTAAGAACCCGGATTTGAGCCCGCACCTTCAGGTGCACAAGCCCTGGATCGATCAGGTCACGTTCCCGTGTCCCACGTGCGGTGCCGAGATGCGCCGCGTGGGGGAAGTGATCGACTGCTGGTTCGATTCCGGCTGCATGCCGTTCGCGCAGTGGGGGTTCCCGCACCAGCCGGGTTCGCTGGAGAAGTTCGACGCCGCTTTCCCAGCGGACTTCATCAGCGAAGCCATCGATCAAACCCGCGGTTGGTTTTACTCCTTGCTGATGATCTCGTCCTTGCTCTTCGACCAGGAGACGCAAGCGCGGCTCGGTCTCGCGCGGATGCGAGAGCTGCCGCATCCGTTCCAAAGTTGCATCGTGCTCGGGCATGTCTGCGATCGCGAAGGCAAGAAGGAATCCAAGAGCAAAGGGAACTACACACCTCCGGAAATCATCCTCGATCGTGTGCGAATGGATTTTGGGGTGCTGAGCGAAGCCCTGGGCCAAAAGGCAACGGCGGGTGAAGCGCTGATCGCCCGCGAAGATTTGGAAGGGATGGATCTGGAGGAAGGCGCGAGCGTCGTTCTGTACCGCCCGGACCGCGCTGAGCACACGCGCGCGGTCAAGCTGCGCGTGCTCAAGAAGTTGCCGCGTCGAGTGCTCGTGCTTTCCGACGAAGAGCGGCGCGCGCTCGCTACCGAACCCATCGCGACCGGCCTCGGCACGATGCCGGCCGAAGTGCCGCGGAGCGCCTTCGAGCAACGCGTCACGTGTGAAGATCCGCACACCCCAGCGCCCGGCGCGGATGCGTTTCGCTGGTTTTTCTACGCTTCTTCGCCGCCGTGGAGCAACACGCGCCACTCGCTGCGGAACGTCCGCACGCTGCAAAAGGATTTCTTGATCAAGATCCGCAACGTGTATTCGTTCTTCACTATCTACGCCAACATCGACGGCTGGAGTCCGACGAACCCGGCACACCAGGGCAGCGCCGTGGCCGAGCGGCGCGTGCTCGACCGCTGGTTATTGAGCGAGGTCAATCTCGCCATCAAGGGGGTGCGCAGTGCCCTCGATCGCTACATGAGCTACGAGGCCGCACTGGTCCTGATCGAGCTCGCCGAAAATCTGTCGAATTGGTACGTGCGCCGCAGTCGCTCGCGCTTTTGGGCACCCGGACTCGAGCAGGACAAGTGCGACGCCTATGCCACCCTGCACGAGGCGCTCGGCACGTTGAGTCGACTGATCGCGCCTTTCGTGCCCTTCCTGAGCGAGGAGATTTACCAGAACTTGCAGGTCTTCCCGCAGGTTTCAGGCCATGCGCCGAGCGTGCACCTGGCGCGCTTTCCGGAGGCGAACGAAGTGCTGATCGATCAACGCTTGATCGAGGAAGCGCGCGCCGTGCGCGACATCGTGAGCCTCGGCCTGAGCGTGCGCACCGCCAACAAGCTCAAGGTGCGTCAACCGCTCGAACGCGTCGACGTCGTGTTCAACGACGGCGAACTCTGGAAACGGCTCGACGACTACAAGCCGCTCATCCAAGAGGAGCTCAACGTGCATGAAGTGCACTTCATGTATCCGGGTCATGAAGACGGCGCGGTCTCCTTCCGGATCAAGCCCAACTTTCGTGCGCTCGGCCCGCGCCTGGGCAAGAACGTGCAGGCCGCCAAGAAGTTCTTGGAGGGCGCTGACGGCAGTGCGCTGTACGCCGAGCTGTCTCGCACCGGCAAGGTGGCGATCACCATCGAGGGCGAGCGCTACGAGCTCGGTCCGGAAGAGATCCAGGTCACGGCCGAGGCAGCCCCCGGTTTTGCCGCAGAAACAGGCCGCGTCGGCGTGGTGGTGCTGCACACCACCCTGACCGAGACGCTGATCGACGAAGGCTTGCTGCGCGAGGTCGCGAGCCGCGTCCAAGCGGCGCGCAAAGATCTCGGGCTCGAGTTCACCGCCCGAGTCCGGCTATGGATCGATGGCAGCGAGCGTCTGCTGCGCGTGGCGCGCGGTGGTGAGCAACACCTGAGCCAGGAATGTCTCGCGCTCGAGGTGCGCTTCGCGCCGCACGACGCCGCGAAAGAGCACACCATCGGCGATGAGTCGCTCCGGCTGCAGGTCGAGAGTGTCTAGGCCCGGTCGAGCGTGACCGCGGTCCCCAGTTTCGCCGACAACAAGCGGGTGAGGGTGGTCCAGAGCTCATCGCCGCTCTTGCTGGCGACCCAGCTGCGGGAGCTCGAAACGTAGTCGAAGTGCCAGGCAGAGCGCTCTGCAGACAGCCAAATTTGCCGCGCCGCGCGGTGCGAATTGAGCACGTAGCGAGTCCCGTCGGAAAACTCGATGGTCAAGATGTCGCTCGCGAGCTCGGCCTCGAGGGCATCGTCTGCTTCTTCTGCCAGAGCGTCGAGGCTCGCGATCAAGCGCTGCAGCTCGGGCCCCGCGAGTGTGTCGTAGTCCGATTCGGAGAGAACTTCGGTCGGGATCATGGGTCGGTCGAGCTTACTGCAGCTTGGGCAGGCACGTGGGGGCGATGCAGCCATTGCCCGGCATGCAATCGCTGTCGGTCTGGCACGGCCAAGCGCACCTGCCGGCAGGGACGTTGCAGCGGTGGGTCAGGCAATGGGCATCGGTGGTGCAGGGCAGGGCGAGCGGATTCGGGGTCGACAGCGCGGACGATGCGGCGGGAGCGGGGGCGAGTCCCGGGTTGGTCCCGTTCGTGGCCCCGGGGGATGCCGTGGGCCCGTTGGGAGCCGGAGCTGGTGCTCGAGCCGGCGGTGGGTCGCTGTGCTTGCCGCAGCGCGTGCTGCTGAGCGCGCACAAGCCGAG
>DASSMT010000223.1:0-18995 GCA_035688655.1 Polyangiaceae bacterium
CTGAACGGGCTTCCTTGTAGGCTTCGATCAGCACGTTCAAGCTGGCCTTGCTGGAACGCGGCTTGAAGATCTCGTCCGCGCTCTCTGCCAACGACGAAAGCACGCTGCGGATCCCTGGCCCGCCGGAGCCCGCGTCGAACAGACTTTCCCCCACGTCGCCGCGATCTTCGAGCAAGGCATCGCCGGCGCGCCGCAGGCGCTCGTGGTCGAGCCCGAACAGACGCTCGAAGAGCTGCGCGTCGACCCCGCCCAAGAGCGAGCTCATCACGGCCTCGTCGAGCGGCTCGTCTGCCGCGCCGCGCAGCGCGTCCTTGCGCCGTTTGAGCCGCTGCAGCTCGATCACCGGTCCGGCTTCGGAGCTGAGCGCAGCCGAGATGCGCAGCTCCGCCGTGGGATGCAGGTGTGCGTCTGGCGTGCGCTCGGGAAAACCGAACAACAGGTCGTGCACCCCGCGCAGCGCGCTGCTCTTTCCGGCCTCGTTGGGACCGAACACGATGTGAAAGCCGCCCGGGGCTCCGCCCGACAGATCCAATTTCAGCCCGGAAAATGGGCCGAAGGCCGTGAAGTCCAGGCGCTGAAACCTCACGTCGCGGCATCCTCCGAGCCGCGCACGGCGGGGAGCAAGGTCTGCTCGACCTCGCTCAGTAAGCGCCTCAGCGCCTCTGGACTGTCCAAGTCGATCGCGTCGGGTCCCTCACGCAACTCGGACGGCAGCTTGCGCTTCAGGTCCTGCAGCGCCTCCGCGAGCTCGGCGAGTGCCACGTCGTCCCGTGCCAGACTGCCCAGGCCGCGTAGCAGCTCACCGATCGCGTCCTCCCGCTCGCGCAGCTCGGCGCGCTCGGCGCTCGGGCGAGTGGCGAGCTCCACCTTCTCGAGCCAAGCCTCGGCCGATAAATCCAGGGTCAAGGCGCGCACTTCTTCGGTCACGCGCTCGACACGCGCCGCCAGCCGCTCGTGGGCAGCGCTGGCACCGTGGATGCGCACACGCACCGCACACAGCCGCCCTTCGCTGGCCTGAACAGCGGCGCGCAACGAGCTGCGCACGCATTCGAGCACGCCGTCGACCGAGCTCTCGCCGCTGACGTCCGCCTCAGCGACCTGCCAGCGCACGGCGTCGAGCGCGCGGTGCTCGACCGAGCGCACGCGGCTGCCGTCCACGGTCACCAAGCTGGCGCCCTTGGCGCCCGTCTCGCGTGCGTGGCGCCCCTGCAAATTGCCCGGAAACACGATCCACGGGCGCTCACTCAGCACCTCCCGAGTGTGCACGTGCCCGAGCGCGAAGTAGTCGTACCCGCGATCCACGAGCGCGCTCAGCCGACAGGGCGCGTACGGCGCGTGCCCGGCCCTGCCCTCCAGCGCGGTGTGCAAAAGTCCGATATTGAACAGGCCCGGCTTCGGCTCGGGATAGCGCTGGCTGAGATCCGTCGTCACTTCTCGGGTATCGAAGCCTTGCCCGTGCACGGCGAGCCCCAAATCCTCGAGCACGAACGAGTCCGGCGATTTGTGCGAAAGCTCGCGCACGTTCTCCGGCAAATTCAGATGTGCGGTGAGCTTGCTGGCCGCGTCGTGGTTGCCGCGGATCCAGACCACCCGCACATTGCCCGCGCGCAGCGCCGCCATCTGCTTGGCGAAAAACAGGCCGGTCGAATAGTCCCGCCAATCACCATCATACAGATCGCCCGCGATGAGCAAGAGCTGGGCTTGCTCGCTCAAGCACAGTTTGACCAGATTTTCGAGCGCTCGCCGCGTGGCCCCACGGATCTGCTCGACCGGCGCGCCTTCGTACTTGGAGAGGCCAGCGAGCGGGCTGTCCAAGTGTAAATCCGCCGCGTGCACGAACTTCATGGGCGAAGGCTGTGTAGCACGGTTCCACGCGCCGACCTCGCCGGTCCGACCTCGCCATCTGGGATGTTGCTTGGCCGGACGCGAAAATCGACCATCGCGAAAATGAGCGACCAAACAACGAAGATCTTGGACATGTCGCGGCTCACCCCCGCATTCGGCGATTTGCAACAACATTGCTGGAATACTCTGAGGGCAGCTGCGTGGTGGCCCCCTGTCGAGCGTTCGACCCGAACCTGCGAGTCCGCACGCTCGTCGCGAACCGCGCCACGTATGCGGACGTCACGGTGGTGTGTGGCGCACTCGACCTCGATCCCACGGACAAGTCCCGACAAACCGTACTCAACCCCAGCATTCTGATCGAGGTTCAGAGCCCTCCACCGAGAGCGACGACCACGGGCCGAAGCTCGACTGCTACAAGACGATTGCGAGCGTCGAGACCGTGGTGCTCGTCGCACGAGATCGTACGCACGTGACCGTGCATGAGCGCCAAGCCGACGGCTCATTTTTGCGGAGCGTCCACGAGAGCGGGATCGTCGACCTTCGAGCCATCGGCTGAACGTTGCCGCTGTCCGAGGTGTACGAGGATCTCCCGCCCCTCTGACGCTCGACGTGCGACCGTGCTCAACCGGGCGCGCTACCCGGCAGAAACGCAAAGTACACCGCGGCCAGAATCAGGAGCAACGCGACACCGTAGTTCCAGCGCGCGCGTTCGCCGAGCCACAGCGTAGCAAAACCCAAAAACACCAAGAGCGTGATGACTTCTTGGATGATTTTCAGCTGGAACGCGCTGAATTGCCCATAACCCAAGCGGTTTGCTGGGACTTGCAGGCAATACTCGAAGAAGGCAATACCCCAACTGATCAGCACCACCTTCCACAGCGCGACGCCGCGATACTTGAGGTGGCCGTACCAGGCAGCGGTCATGAACAAGTTGCTGCCGATCAACAGAAGAATGGTGCGCACTACCGAGAGCTAGCGCGGTACTCTGAGGGCCACAATCCCGTGCGTACGTCCCGATGACCGAAAACGAACGCGAGAGCGAAACGCTGGCTTGCCCGCACGGGAGCACCTGCGGCGGTTGCGCGTTTCTGGGCGTGCCGTATTCGGAGCAGCTGGCACGAAAGCAGGCACTCGTGGCGCGCGGGCTCGCGCGCTACCCGCACCTCGCGGCCTTGAAGCTCGCGCCGGTCGCGGGCGCGCAGCCCACCCAGGCCTATCGCGCGCGTGCCAAGCTCGTCTTCGGCAAAGACGGCGCGCTCGGCCTGTTCGAGCGCCAGGGGCACACGGTCGTCGACATTCCTGAGTGCCGGGTGCTGTCCCCGCTCTTGCTGCGGGTCGTGGCCGCGGCGCGGCGGGTCTTTTCGCACGCCATACCCGCGCTCGACGGTCTGGACGTGCGGCTCGTGGACGACGGTGCGCTCGTGACGTTGATCGCCCCTCGAGGCACCGCGCTCGCGGATTTGACGACCTTGGCTCAGGCCTTGCGCGCCGAGACGAACGAAGTGCGCTCGGTCGCCGCGAGCTTTCGCGAGGCGGGTGCGGCAACCGTGCTCGGCACGGGGCACGTCGTGCTCTCGGGAGACGAAGTAGCGGAGCATCATCTGCTCGAAGACGGCCCGTATCACTTGGCTGCGCACGGCGCGTTCACGCAGGTGCACCTCGGACAAGCCAACGCCGCGTACGGTCGCATCGAGCACGCGCTGAAAGAGCTCGGGGCGAAGCGGGTGCTGGAGCTGTACGCCGGCTCGGGTGCGCTCGCGTTGCGGCTCGCTGCTGCCGGTCTCGAGGTCACGGCGGTAGAGGCATTTGGTCCGGCGCTCGCCCATGTCGAGCGCGCGGCGCGCGAACAAAAGCTCGCGCTGCGCGCAGTGAACGGTCAGGCCGAGCGCGCGCTACGCGGCTTGTTCGGCAACGGCGAACGCTTCGACGCCCTGCTCGTCAATCCGCCGCGCCGCGGCTTGTCCGCCGAAGTTCGGCGACGCGCCGCCTCGCTCGAACCGGGGGCGATCCTGTACATGTCCTGCGAGCCAGCCACGCTCGCGCGCGATTTGTCCCACCTGAGCGAGCTAGGCTACGCCGCCGAGCAGGTCTGGCCGTTCGACATGATCCCACACAGCAGCGCGGTCGAGAGCCTGGTCGTGCTGCGTCGTGGTCCGCTGCCAGCGCCAAAGCTGCTGTACGAGCACGAGCATTGGCTGGCCGTGCTGAAGTCCGGCTACGAACCGGTCAGCCCCGAAGCGGGCTTTGCGCACTGCCTGCTGGAGCGCGTGCGAAAGCTGCCGGGCGCTAGCCTTGCCGTGCCGCTGTCGGCGCAGCAGCTCGACCCAGACAGCAGTGGCGTGTGCCTGTTCGCGCGCAGCGAAGCCATGCGGCCAGCGCTCGAAGAGGCATTTGGCAAAGGCACGCAGAGCTTCGTCGTGCTGTGTCGCGGCGTGACTCACAAGCGGGGGCGCGTGCGGCGACCGGTGCGAGAAGCCGGGCGCGTGGTCTTGGCGAGCACGCGCTATTTGCGCGAAAGCGTGCGCGGCGGACACAGCTTGCTCACGGTCTGGCCCGAGCGAGCGAGCACGCCGCAGCTGCGCCAGCTGTTTCTCGGCATTGGCCATGCAGTGCTCGGCGACGCGCGCTTCGGCGATGCCGCATCGAATACCCATTTCGAACACCGGCATGGGCTGGACCGCAGCTTCTTGCATTGTTCGGCCGTCACGCTGGTGAGCGACACCAGTCACGTGATTTGCGAGGCGCCCTTGCCGGGTGAGCTCCAGGCCGTGCTCGAAAGCCTAAGCGAGCAGCCCGCGCCGAAGAGCTAGCAGGATGGCGCCGATGTGCGCGGCGTGCACCATCTGCCCGCGGTCGATCGTGTCCAGCAACTCCGCGACGGGCATGAGCAGCACCTGCAGCTCCTCACTGTGGTCGAGGGCGAGCTCCGGCAGGCGCGCCCCGGCGCGGGCGAAGAAGAAATGCGCGCGGTTCGAGTGGCGCGCCGGCTCGGGCGCTACGCAAAGCAGCGGTTCGATGCTCTCGGCTTCGAAGCCCGTTTCTTCGCGCAGCTCACGGCGCGCCGCCGCGATCGGCGCTTCGTCGCTTTCGATCACGCCCGCGGGCAATTCCAGACTGGGTCCGCCAAAGCCATGACGGTACTGGCGCACCAGCACCACTTCCCGTGCGGCGGTCAGACAGATCACGGCGGCCCAATGCGGACTGCGAATCAGATGAAATTGCTCGATCTCGTGGCCGTTGGCCAAGCGCACTCGCTGCTCGCGCACTTCGAGCCAGCGCTGCGAGACGAGCGATGTGTCGTTCAGGACCTGCCAAGCCGGAAGGGGGGCGAAATCTTTCATCGGCGATTGCACGCAGTGCTAAGTCAGTTGCGGTGTCGGCCGCAAGCGAACTTCCTGCTCAGATCAGCGCCTGGCTTTCGGATCCGGGCTTTACCCCGGGCGCCAAGCATTTGGCCCCGCTGTTTTCGGCCTTGGCCCTCGCAGAGCGAGAAGATGCGCGCAAGCTGGAGCGCGTGCTGGGGCGCGCGGGCGAAGCCGCCGGGCGGTTCGCGCTCACTCGCCTGAGCACGACGGACGCCCGCGAGCGCGCGCGCGTGCACGCGGTACTCGGGCGCGTGGCGGGCAGCACCGATCACCCGGAGTTTCGCGCTGCCCTGCTGTCGGCCTTGGCGGACGAAGACGAGCGAGTGCGGCGTGTGGCAGCGAGCGCATTGGGCAAACTCGCCGTCCCCGAGGGAACCTCGCACTTGCTCGCGCGCTTTCGCGAGGCGAGCGAGCTCGAGCGGCGCCGCTTGGCAGAGGCATTGGGCAAGAGCGGGAGCGAGGCGGCACTCGCGTTGCTGCGCGCCGAGCAACCGTCGGATCCGGAGCTCGCACGGATAGTGGAGCGCGCGCGATTGATGCTCGAACGCGATCTCGAGCGCGGCGCGGCTTCCGCGATTGCCCTCGATCGAGCGCTCGGCGCGCCCCAGTCGGTCGTCGCGCATTGCCGCGCGGGGCTGTCGTGGGTGCTCGCCGAAGAAGCGCGCGCTGCCACCGTGATTGCGAAAGACCGGGTTCGGCTCAGCCATCGCGGCTCTCTCGGCGAGCTGCTGCGGCTGCGCACCGCGCTCGATTTTGGCATCGAAATCCCCCTCCCCGGCGCGCAACAGGACCGCCTCGAAAGCCGAGTGGTGAGCGCGCTCGAGCAGCCAGACGCCGCGCGCGCGGTCCTTGCCTGGACCAACGGACGCGCGCGTTTCCGCTTGGCCTTGGCCGAAGGCGGGCACCAACGGCAAAAAGTGTGGCGCCTTGCAGCGAGCATCGCCGAGCGCATCTCTTGGTTCCACAACGATCCGCAAGAATCGCTCTGGGAGGTCGTGATCGACGCGCGTCGCAATACGCTCGAGCTTCGCCCACGCCGCTTTGCAGATCCTCGCTTCAGCTACCGCAGCGAGGACGTGCGCGCCGCATCTCATCCGACGCTGGCAGCTGCCTTGGCTCGTGTCGCAGGGGCGCGCAGTGAAGACATCGTCTGGGATCCCTTCGTGGGCAGTGGCCTGGAGCTGATCGAGCGCGGCTTGCTCGGCCCGTTCCGTGAGCTGCACGGCAGCGATCTCGAAAGCTCGGCTCTCGCCGCAGCGCGAGCAAACGCCGAACGCGCTCGGCTCGAGCTTCGGCTCGTGCAAGGCGACGCGCGTCACCATCGAGTCGAGGGCGTCTCGCTCATCATCAGCAATCCCCCCATGGGGCGCCGGGTGACACGCGACGGGACGCTCGGAGCGCTGCTCGACGCGTTCTTGGCCAACGCGGCGGCTTGCCTCGTGCGCGGCGGGCGATTGGTTTGGCTGTCGCCCTTTGCGGACCGGACGGCAGATAGCGCCCGCCGCTTGGGGCTCCGGGTCACTCGCCACGAGCCGGTCGACCTGGGCGGCTTTCCGGCCGAACTACAACGATTCGATCGCTAACTTAATAAAACTCAATACTTAGAACCACAGATCTGTGTCAGTTTTGCCCTTGACGATCGGGCGGAGGGCGCAATATTGACCGCTCGGTCAGTGACTCGCAGGTCATTGAAACCGAGCTCCGATGGCTAGACCGAGTGATCCCCATGCCAAAAGCCGCCTGCTCGAGGCGGCCGAGCGCGTCTTTTCCGAGAAAGGCTTGGACCGCGCCAAGGTCGAAGACATCACGACCCAAGCGGGTCTCTCGAAAGGCGCCTTTTACCTCCACTTCAACAGCAAGGGCGACGCCTTCAAAGAGCTCTTGTCCGAGGTCATCGCGCACTTACAAGCCCGCATGGCTGCGGCCAAGGCGGTGTGCTTGCCCTCGCTCGACCACAACCTGCTGCAGTCACTCGAAGAATCGCTGGCGCGCGACGTCGAGATGTTCGAGTTCATCTGGAAGAATCGCGCGCTCATGCGCATCACGCTCGAGGGCGGGCGCTCGGCGGATCAACAGCACTTGATCGAGCACTTTGTTTCGAACGCGCAGCGCGATACGGAGGCGCAGCTTCGTCAAGGGATCGCTGCTGGCGTGTACCGCAAGGATCTCGACGTCGAGGTCGCCGCAGCGTTCATCGCCGGAGGCTACGATCGCTTCGCGCGCCAACTCGTGCGCGAGACCAAGAAGCCGGATCTGCACAAGCGCTTGCGTCAACTCCGGCAGATGGTGATCGCCAGCGCCGGAACGCCGGAGCTGCTCGATCGTCTCCGCCGCCTACAGGCAGACGACAGCGAGTGTCCTGCTTCAGCGGTGAACGCGATCAAGATTTAACGGGGGGACCGAAACCAATGCCGCAATTTTCCTCAAGAATCGGGGTCTTTTCTCATGTCGAATGCTAAGTCGGGTTCCACGGTGCCATTGACCGGTGACGCGCCGCCACGCGCACCGCTGGCGGGGATTTTGGTGTTGGGGGCGCTGGCAGCCGGCTTCGTGGGCTGGACGGGCATGCGCATTCACGCGGCCAAGGAAGCGCAAGCAGCGGTCAGCACGAAACGCACCGCGGCCGCGCAGAAGGCCGTCCAAGACGCGGCGGCGCCCGAGCACGTGCGCACCGTTCGCGGCGAGAGCCAAACTTGGCAGCCCTTGGTGGAGTTCGAGGGCTCGCTGATGGCCGCTCAAAGCGCCGCGCTCGGCTTCAAGGTAAACGGACGGATCAGCCGGGTCGGAGTCAAGCTCGGGCAAGTCGTCAAAGCCGGCACGCTGCTCGGAACGCTCGATGGCAGTGAGGCCGCCGCTCAGGTTCGCTCGGCCGACGCGCAGCTGCGTGCCGCGCAGGCGCAGCTCGCCCTCGCGGAAGACAACGCACGGCGCACGAGCTCGATGGTCAGCAGCGGCGCGCTGGCCGAAACCATGGGTGTGCAGAGCGCCTCGCAACACTCGCTGGCGAGCGCCCAGCTCGACGCAGCCAAAGCCGGACTTTCCCTGAGCCAGGTGAACCTGCAAAATCAAGCGCTGGTCGCGCCCTTCTCCGGAACCGTCACGCGCGTCCCAGACGGCGTGGGCGCGGTGGTCAGCCCGAGCATGGTCTTGTTCGAGCTGATGGATCTGAGTTCCTTGAAGCTCAAAGGCTCGGTCGCCGAGAGCGATGCCAATTTGATCCACGTCGGCTCACAGGTCGAGATCAGCACCGAGCGCGGCAACGCGACTGGCGTGGTCTCTGCCGTGCTGGGCGCGGTCGACCCGAGCACCCGTCGCGTGCCTCTCGAAGCCATGTTCGACAACAAGAAAGAGGGCACGCAGCTGCGCTCCGGCGCCTTCGTGCGCGCGCGCATCCAAGGTGGCGCGCCCCTACCAGTCCTGCGCTTGCCGCACGATGCGCTGCGGCCGGGAAGCCAAGATGAAGTCGTGGTCGTGCAAGGCGATGTCTTGACGGTGAAGCGCGTCACCTACGCGCTCGCCAAAGACGGCTCGCTCTTGGTGCGCCAAGGTCTAGACGCGACCGACCGGGTCGTGCTGTCGCCCAGGCCGGAGGCAAAGACCGGTGATCGCGTGGTGGTCGAAGGAGCCGAGAAATGAACATCTCGGCAATCGCCATTCGCCGCCCGGTTTTCACCGTGATGGTCACGGTGGCGATGCTCGTGCTCGGCGCGGTCGGCTTCACTCGACTCGGAACCGACCTTTTCCCCGACGTCAGCTTTCCCGCCGTTGCGGTGACCGTGCCCTACCCCGGCGCGAGCCCGTCCGAGGTGGAGAACCTGGTCACGAAGCCGCTGGAAGACGCGGTGGTCAGCCTGAACGGCATCGACCGCGTGCGCACCTTCTCGCGCGAGGGCGCAGCGATGATGATCGTGATGTTCAACCTGGGCGTGGACATCACCGAAGCCGCCACCGAGGTGCGTGAGCGCATTTCGCAAGCGCGCTACAAGTTTCCGACCGACACCAAGGAGCCGATCGTCAATCGCTTCGACGTCACCGCGTCGCCGATCCTGACCTACACGCTACGCGGCGAGAGCTCGCTTTCGGCGACCCGCAAGTACGCCGACGATGTGCTCCGTCCTGCGCTGGAGCAGGTCGAGGGCGTGGCACAGGTCAGCGTGGTTGGCGGCGCCACTCGAGAGATCAAGGTCGATCTCGACCGCGCGCGGCTCGACGCCCTCGGTCAGAGCCCGAGCAGCATCGTCACGCGCCTGCGCGCCGAGAACATGAACGTGCCCGCGGGCCACTTCGACGAGGGTGAGCACGAGGTCAGCGTGCGCACGGTCGGTGAGTTCAAAGACGCCGAGCAAGTCCGCAATACGATCGTAGCCACCGCTCGCGATGGCTCCGCAGTCAAGCTGCGCGACGTGGCCAAGGTCGACGACGGCTTTGCCGAAATGCGCACGCGCGTGGTGGTCAACGGCCAAGAGGGCGTGACGCTCGAGCTGCGCAAGCAGTCCGGCAGCAACACCGTCGAAGTCTCGCAGGCCGTAAAGCAGAAGATGGCCACGCTGGCCAAGGCGTTCCCGCCCGGGTTCCACTCGGAGATGATCATCGACCAAGCCGCGATCATCGAGCCCCAGGTGCACCAGGTGGAGCACGACATCATCTTCGGTGGCGGCATGGCCATCCTAGTGATCCTGCTCTTCATGCTGGATTTGCGCTCGACGTTGATCAGCGCCGTGGCCTTGCCGACCAGCGTCGTGGGCACGTTCTTCGTCATGTATTGGCTCGGCTACACGCTGAACATGATGACGCTGCTCGGCCTGTCGCTGGCGATCGGGCTCTTGATCGACGACGCGGTGGTGGTGCGCGAAAACATCTTCAAGCACCTGGAGCGCGGCAAATCGCCGCGTCAGGCCGCGCTCGACGGCACCAAAGAGGTGGCGCTGAGCGTGCTCGCGACCACGCTCACGATCGTCGCGGTGTTCTTGCCGATCGCCTTCGTGAAGGGCATCGTCGGCCAGTTCTTCCGTCAATTCGGCATCACCATTTCGGTCGCGGTCGTGATCTCGCTATTCGTGGCGTTCACGCTCGACCCCATGCTCTCCTCGCGCTTCTCCAAGTCGCTGGACGACAAGCGAGACACCTTCGCCTGGCTCAAGCGGCCATTCGAGTGGGTGTTCTCGGTGATGGAGCAGACCTACGCCGCGATGCTGGCTTGGTCCCTGCGTCACAAAGCAATCGTCGGCTTGGCCGCGATCGGCAGCCTGTTCTTCATGGGCTACATCGGCAAACTGCTGGGCTCCGAATTCGTGAACGCCGAAGATCGCGGGCAGTTCATCGTCGAAGCCGAATTTCCGGCCGGCACTTCGCTGGAGCAGACCGCGCGCTATTCGGCGATCGCCGAGCAGAAGATGCTCGCCAACCCCGAATTCAAGACGGTGTTCGCGACCATCGGCCCGGACCAAGAGATCAACAAGGTGAAATGGCGCTTGGTCACGACCTCCAAGCGCGAACGCCGGGAGACGCTCGAAGATCTGAAGAACATCGCCCGCGACGCCGCGCTCAGCCTGCCCAACGTCAAAGTGGCGGTCGCGGATCCGCCGTTCGTCGAAGGGGCCGCCACCGAAGCGCCGATCATGATCAACGTGCGCGGTACCGAGTTCAAAGACATCGAAGATACCGCTCACCGCATCGAAAAGATCCTGAAAAATACGCCGGGGGTCGGCGACATCCAGGTGCGCTTCTCCCCCGGTCGGCCCGAGCTGGTCGTGGCCATCGATCGCCAGCGCGCGGCCGACCACGGTTTGTCTCTGGCTGAAGTGGCGCTCGCGGTGCGCACGGCGTTCGCCGGTGAAGAGAGCGGCAACCTGCGCCAAGGCAAGGACGAAGTGCCGATCCGCGTACGGCTCGATCGCGATTATCGCAGCGATCCCGCGGCGCTCGCCAATCTGACGATCCCCACGCGCGCAGGCCTGGTGAAGCTGTCCGACGTCGCCTCCTTCGAGCGCACGGCGGGGCCGCAAGTGATCGAACGCGAGAATCGCAATCGCCAGATCACGATTTGGGCTGCGCCCGTCGGCCGCGCCTTGGGTGACGTGGTCAAGGAATTTCAGCCGCAAATCGCCGCGCTCAAGCTCGCACCCGAAATGGCGATCCAGTACGACGGCCAGATCAAGATGATGAACGAGAACAACCAGAACATGGGCATCGCCATGTTGCTGGGCGTGGTCTTCATCTACATCGTGCTCGCCTCGCAGTTCGAGAGCTTCATCCACCCGCTCACGATCATGGTCACCTTGCCGCTGGCCATCGTCGGTGGCGTGCTCGGTCTGTTCTTGACCAACAACACCATGGCCATGGGCGCGTTGATCGGCATGGTGCTGCTGATGGGCCTCGTGACCAAGAACGCCATCTTGCTCGTCGATCGCGCGATCGTGCGCGTGCGCGAGCACAACGAGCCGCCGCTGCAGGCGATCCTGGAAGCCGGTCCCGAGCGTCTGCGCCCGATCTTGATGACCAGCGCGGCGATGATCCTGGGCATGATGCCGACGGCCGTGAGCAACGCCGACGGCAGCGAATTCCGCGCGCCCATGGCAATTGCCGTGATCGGCGGCGTGATCAGCTCCACCCTGCTGTCGCTGATCGTGGTGCCGGTGTTTTACCTCACGATCGAGAACATCAAGGGCTTCCTGCGGCGCCGGGCGCGCCGTCCCAGCATCAACCCCGACCCGTCACCCACGCTGGACGCGGCGGACGGCGAAGAAGAGCCCGGCCTGGCCTCCGCGGTTTTGTCAAAAACCGTGTAGAAGTCTCCCGGCCTGCTCGACACTCGCTCCCCCGGCCCCATAGCCCACCCAATTCCCGGCTTCCGCTCGCCCTTTTCTCAGGAGTCCTGCCGTATGTTCCGTCGTTCGCACACTCACGCCGCACCGTTTGCGCTGCTGCTTTCGCTCACCGCCAGCGGCGCGTTCGCACAAGCTCAACCCGCACGCCCTCCCGCAGCCGCCCCAGCGCCTGCAGCAGCGCCGACGCCCACAACCGCCCCGACGCCCGCAGCCGCCCCGGCGCCGGCGCCACCTGCCCAAGCGCCCGTTTCCTCGACCAGCGTCGCGGCGCCGATGGGCACCACTGGTCCGGACATGAGCAAGGTGACCGAGGACTTGAACGCCAAGCTGCAGGCCATGCAAGGCACACCCAATGGGCTCACGGCGGATGAGGCCGCGCGGCGCACCTTGCTCAACAACCCCGACGTCGTCGCGAAGCAGAAGAGCATCGCTGCGGCGGATGCCACGCGAGATGAAACCAAAGCCCGCTTCTACCCCAAGCTCGACCTGACCGCGCGCTACACGCGGCTCTCGAATCTGGAGGTGCTGTGTCTGCCGCTCCAGGGGCCGAACCTACCCTGCGTCCCGTCCACCTCTTTTTTCCCGATCATTCTGAACAACTACAATCTGCAGGCGACGCTCACGATCCCGCTCTCCGATTACGTGCTGCGGCTCTCGAACAGCATGGCGTCCGCGAATCACAGCAAAGCGGCGGCGCAGCTGGATGAGCGAGCCACCCGCCTGTCCGTCGATCGCGATGCCCGGGTCGCCTATTATCAGTGGATCCGCGCGCAAGGCGGCGCGTACGTCGCGGCCAAGGCCTTGGAATCCGCGCAAGGGCATCAGCAAGACGCAAAAAATGCGTTCGACGCCGGCCTCGTGTCACGCGCGGACGTCTTGCGCACGGTGAGCCAAGAGAAGTCCGCAGAGCTGGCCGTCGCGCGCGCCGCCAACAACGTCGCCATCGCCACCGAGCAACTCCGCGTGTTCATGGTCGATACTTCGCAGACGAATTACGAGATCGGCGAAAATATTCTGGACGAGCTGCCGCCCTACGCGCTGCCCCCCTCGCCCGATGCTGGCTACGCAGAGGCGCTCGAACGCCGCCTCGAGATGCGTCAGCTCGGTGAGAGCGAAGCCTCGCTGCGAGCAGAAGCCGCGGTGGCGCGCGCCGGGAACTACCCGCGCTTGTTCGCACAGGGGAACGGCGTCTATGCCAATCCGAATACACGCTACGTACCACCGGACGAGAAGTGGCGCGCCAGTTGGGACGCGAGCCTCATTCTTACCTGGACTCCGACCGACATCTTCGGCGCCACGGCTCAAGCCAAGACCGCCGAAGCCCACGCGGACGAAGTGGCCGCCCGCAAGAACTCGCTCCGGAACGCGCTGCACATGGAAGTCAGCCAAGCCCTGAATGGGCTCGCGGAAGCCACGTTCGGCCTCAGCGTGTCACGCGACAATCTCACCGCCGCCGACGAAAATTACCGCGTGCGGCGCGAGCTGTACCGGGCAGGCAAAGCCACGATCGTGGAAGTCACGGACGCCGAGACCGAGCTCACCCGCGCGCGGCTCGAAGTCGTCAATTCGCACGTCGATGTGCGCATCGCGCGCGTGGCGCTGACGCACGCGCTCGGCCGTGACGTGGGCAACGAGAGCAAATAATCGCGCTCGGTTCGCGCGCCGAGGCTCAGCTCGGCGCGCCCGGCTCGCGCGGACGCCCGATCAAGTAGACCAGGCTGGTCGGCGCGTAGGGCACGGAGAGTCGCCCGATGTCCCACAGGTAGTCGTTGTCCGGCAGGGTCGCGACCAAGCGGCGGAGCTCTTCCGGACTGTAGGCGCGCAGGCACGACACCATGCCGTCCCACCACGTGCACAGCGGCACGATCGGCAGCAAATACGTGAGCAGCAAGCGCGACGCGCGCACGGGCCGAATGAAGGGCGTGACGGCCAACATCGTGCTCGTGCCCAAGGTGACGCTGAACAGCCCGGCGGCAGAGCGATCCACGAGCTCGACCAAGGCGATACCGCGCCGGTGGCTCACCGCATCCGCCAAGCATTTGCGCGCCGCGCTGGGCGGCAAATGGTGAAACGCGTTGCAGATCAAACGAAACCCGGGGAGCGACTCGGGCACGGCTGTCGCGTCCACGGGGCAGTTGCGGAACTCGACGTCGCCTCGCCCCTCGGCACGCGCGCGTTCGAGCCGCGGTAAATTCGGATACAGATCGGTCAACACCACGCGCAGCGGCGTCGCGTACCGGTCTCGCAACAGGCTGGCGATGGTGAGCGCGGGTCCGCCGCCACCGGAGCACAAGTCGAGCAGGGTGTCGTCGCCAGTCGCTTGCACCGCGCTCGCCAAGCGTTGGGCAAAGCTATCGTACACGCGCCGCCCACGTTGACTGAGGAAGCTCAAAAAGTCAGTCATGCACTCGCGCACGACTTGCGGGAACCACGGCAGATCCTCGAATTCGAATAGCTGCGCGCGCTCCATGCGTGTGCGGACCTTAGCCTCAGGGTTTCGCTTTATACCAGCGGATTTGCTCGCTTTCGCAGAAGGCCGGGGCAAGCTCGCGATCCCGCCTTTTCTTCGGCCGAAACCCGAGTCACGCTCGGGACCCGTGACTCCGAACCCGGAACCCACTCCCCACGCGCCCGGCGCTGCGACCGATCTCGGCGTTTACGTGCACTTTCCGTGGTGCCTCAAAAAATGCCCGTACTGCGATTTCTTGAGCGTCGCCGCCGAGCGCTCCGCGCTGCCCCACGCGGCCTACGCCGATTCGCTGATCGCAGAGCTCGAGCGTCGCGCCGAGAGCCTCGTCGACGTGCGCCTGATCAGCGTATTCTTCGGCGGAGGCACGCCGTCTTTGTGGGAGCCTGCCGAGCTCGGCCGCGTGCTGTCGCGCATTCGCGAGCTGTTCCCGAACTCCGCCTCGGATCTGGAAATCACCGTCGAATGTAACCCGACGAGCTTCGATCCCGAGCGCAGCCGAGCCTTGCAACGGGCGGGTGTCAATCGCGTGAGCATCGGCGTGCAAGGCTTGGACGCCGAACGACTGCAGTTCCTCGGACGCCTACACGACGTCGAATCGGGCTTGTCCGCCGTGCGCGACGCGCTCGAAAGCGGCATGCCACGGGTCAGCGCGGATTTTATTTTTGGGGTGAGCGGACAGACAGCGGACGCAGCCGCACGCGAAGCTCGCATCATGAGCGAGCTCGGCACCGAGCACCTCAGCGCCTACGCCCTGACGATCGAGCCGGGCACCCAATTCGGGGCCTTGGCGCGCAAAAATCAGCTGCCGCTCTTGGACGAAGCCGCCGTCGCCGATTCGTTCCAAGCCGTGGAAGAGACCCTGGAGCGCGCGGGCTTCGAACATTACGAGGTCAGCAATTACGCCAAGCCAGGAGCGCGCTCGCGGCACAATTGGGGCTATTGGGTGGGGCGCTCGTACTTGGGGCTCGGCTGCGGCGCTTGGGGCACGCTGTTCGAGGCCGGCCAGCGCTACCGCTACCGCAACACGCCCTCCCCTGAACGCTACCTCGCCGCTGCACCACAATACGCGGCAGCCGATCTCTCGCGAGTCGGGCCGCTCGTCGCCAACTACGAGCTGATCTCGCCGGAAACCGCGCTCTCCGAGCGCATCATGCTCGGCCTGCGTTTGGCGGACGGGGTCGATCTCGAGCGCGCGGCCGCCGAGCTCGGCAGCAAGCTGTGGACGCCAGAGCGCAGCCGCGCGCGCGATCGCTTGCTCGCGCAAGGCAAACTGTCGCTGCACGGTCCGAACGTCTCGATTCCGAAGCGCCACTGGTTGCTGGCCGACGGCATCATCGCGTCACTGATGTAACCGAGCACCTACCTGCTCGCTGACTTGCCGCACTCGCGCCCGGCGTGCGCTTGTTTCACACCGCGTTCGCCGCTTATGTCCCCACCTCGCATGCCCGTTCTCGGGAACATCCGCGCGTGCCCCGCGCGTTCCCGATGCGCCGTTCCTACTTGTCACCCACTCTCGTCCTCGCCGTGTTGCTCGCAAGCGCCCTCGGCGCCTGCAGCTCGAACCCCAGCGTCGGCAGCGGACCCGGCACTGGCGCCGGCAGTCCGGCTGCGGGCGGGGTGACCGGCAACGCGGGAGCGTCGGGCGGCTCGGGGAACGGTGATAATCTGAATGTCGGTGAGAAGGGTGAAGGTGGAGCACCCACTCCCGGCGACATCACCGAGCTGACGCTTCAGCTCAGTCTCGAAGCCGAGTCCATCGTGGTGCACGGAGCGCCGGTGAGCGTCGTTGCCCACGCGCAGTTCGACGACGGCTCCGTCCCGTCGAACGTGATCTACAGTGTCAACAACACGCACCTCGGGTCGATCGGCGACGACGGTGTGTTCGAAGCCAACGGTTACGCCGCCGGCTCGCTAATTATCACCGCCCAGGTGGGCACGCAGAGCGTCTCTGCCAACCTGCAGATCACCGTCGACATCACGGAAAATCCCGACAATTTGAGCGAGGCCGCACGCGCGGCGCTGGTTCAAGGCGGCGTCGGCGGCGCGAACGGGGTGGGCCCGGACTCGAAGTTTCGCTTCCTGTATCCGTACGACAACACCGTATTTCCACGAGGCCTGCTGGCCCCAACCCTGCAATTCGCCAGCTCGGGCGCGGCTGCGACGTCGCTCCGGCTCACGACCGACGGCTTTTCGTACACGGCTTTCGCCAATGCCGGCTCGCCTACCCGGATCGCGATTCCAGAGCCGGTGTGGCGCGGACTCACCAGCAGCGCGGGCGCGGCCAGTGCAGTCAAGGTCTCGGTCTCCGAGCTCGTCGCCGGCGTCGCCACTGGACCCGTCGAGCAACAATGGTCGATCGCGCAGGGCAGTTTGAAAGGTGCGATCTACTACAACACGTACCGTTCCGCGCTGGCGAGCACTGGCGGCGTGATGCGCATTCGCCCCGGGCGCAACGCGGAAGTGCTGCAAACGGGCTGTACCGTGTGTCACAGCGTGAGCTCGAAGGGCAACGTATTGGTCACGGGGGTGAACTGGGACAAGAATCCGATCGACAGCGAAGCCTTCGACTTGCTCGCGGACGGCAGCGCCAAGGTTCGCCGCATCGTCAACGATGGCCGCGTCTTTTCCTTCGGTGCGCTCACCCCAGACGGGACGCGCTTGCTGTCGAATGGCATCGCCGACACGCCGCCCTTGCCGCGCGGACTCCTGGGGCCGTACGCCTCGAAGTTCTTCGACACGAAGAGCGGTAAAGAAATCTCGGTCCCGAGCCTCACCAGCCGAGTCAGCTACGCGCTGACTCCGAATTTCTCACCCGACGGCGCGCACCTCGCATTCAACAATCGCGATCTGAGCGCGGGGCACACCTTGTCCGCGCTGGACTACGACGGAACGAGCTCACCGCCCACCTTCGACAACCTGCGCACGATCCTGGAAAACCCGGACAAGGTGCTTGCTTGGCCGAGCTTTTTGCCTGATTCTGCGGCGCTCGTCTTTCACGAAGGGGACTCGTTCGACACCGCGAAGTATCAAGGCGGCCCGCTGTACGCGGATCTGCGCCTCGTGGGCTTGGACGGCAAGAACCTCAATACACTCGCCCAGCTGAACGGTTACGACGCGCACGGGGCCTTCTCGCTCCCCTACGGCGAAGCCGAAGAGAGCCACCTCAACTACGAACCGAGCGTGCTGCCGGTGCCGGTGGGCGGCTACTATTGGGTGCTCTTCACCAGCCGACGCGCCTACGGCAATACGATCGCGCCCGGCGGCAGCGTGGCGCGCGGCGACGACAAATGGGGCAAGCCCGTCGGCAACGAAGACGAGACGCCGAGCCCGCGCAAGAAAATTTGGCTCGCGCCCATCGATCTCGACTACGCGGGCAAAGTCGATCCGAGTCACCCGGCGATCTACTTGCCGGGGCAAGAGCTCGAGTCCGGGAACATGCGCGCCTTCGCGGCGCTCGAACCGTGCCGCGCGAGCGGCGGCGGCTGCGAGTCTGCCGCGGAGTGCTGCACAGGGTTCTGTCGACAGACCGGGCGCAACGCGGACGGGCCCGTTCTGCAATGCGTCGCGCCTCCGAGCAACGCCTGCTCGGAAACGGACGAGGCCTGCGCGGTCGCTGCCGACTGTTGCAATTCGCACGAGCTTTGCATCAATAAACGCTGCGCGACCCCAACCCCAGACCAGCCCCCGATTCACTAGCGACGGATTCTGCCGGGTCTAAAGCGTCGCCACGGTTTCGTCGCCCGAAATTGCGCGGGGAAACAGCGATGATCGCGCTGTTCGAGTGTCGCCGCACGCGCTTTCTGCGCGCTGCACCCACTTTCGCCCGCGCCCGAACCGGCGTCCGTGAAAGGCGCAAAAGACTGCCGAATCAGCAATTATCTTGCCGAAATCCATGCCGAATTGTGATTGCAGCGGGGGCAGGGTGGGGTATTGTCGCGTTGAATTCGAACGGTTCCGGTACGGCACGACCCCTTCTCGTTTTGGGCTCGCGACGACTTTCCGAGCCGCAACGAGAGGAGAAAGTGATCATGGGAAATCGTCTGTACGTCGGCAACTTGTCATTTCATTCTGACACCGAGGCCGTCCGTGCTGCCTTCACGCAGTACGGTGAAGTGACTGACGTCCACATCGTTACCGATCGCGCGACGGGGCAATCTCGCGGCTTCGCATTCGTCACCATGGGCTCGGACGAGCAAGCCCAGCGCGCCATCGAGGGCGTCAACGGTCAGATGATCGACGGACGCCCGTTGCGCGTGAACGAAGCTGAAGAGCGCCCGCAGCGCGGCGGTGGCGGCGGTGGCGGCGGTGGTCGTCCCGGTGGCGGCTGAGGCCGTGGTGGTGGTGGCGGTGGTCGCGGTGGTGGTGGCGGTGGTGGCGGCGGCGGTGATCGCGGCGGCGATCGGCGGAACCGCTGGTAGTCCGGAGTACCGATCCCTTGTCACGTCCAGCAGCTGAGACCAATGCTTCGAGCGGAACGCGCCACGCCCC
>DASSMT010000232.1:0-14986 GCA_035688655.1 Polyangiaceae bacterium
GCCGTGCCGGCCGGAAGTCCGCGATATCCCGAGGTCGAAGAACGCGGCCCGCGCGCCTCGGTTCACGTTTTCGTCGAGCGTCGAGCCGCGCGAGAAACCGCGCCGTAGCGTATCCAGATTGGCGGCGAGCAGCGCGCCCAGGGCAAATGCGATGATGCCATCGAGCGCAATCGCGAACGCGCTGTACTCCTCGGGTACGAGCAGCAGGTACGCCACGACCAGCGCCGAAACGGCCAGGCCGAAGTGATATGCGAGCACGCCATAGCGACCGGAAGTCTTGCGCACGGCGACCACGATCTCCGCGCACGTCTCTGCCTCGGCACTTTGCACCGAAGCTTTGGTGGTGCGCTTGGCTTCGTCGCTGAAAAAGTCGCGCTCACTCATGAACGGCGGACTTTAGACGCGGCCACGCAGCTTGCCTACTGCAAAGGCTCGGCCGATTTGCTGGCTCGCAACCGGCCGAGCAGGTCTGCGACTCGAGCCTCGAGCGTTTGGGTGTCGAAGGGCTTTTGCAGATAGCCAATGGCCTTCGTCGGGTCGCTCGGCGGCAGCGATTCTCCCCAGCTGTAACCCGACACGAACAAGACGCCAATGCCGGGCCGCTGCAACGAAAGCAGGCGCGCGGTTTCGGCGCCTCCCAAGTTCGGCATGAGCACGTCGGTCACCAGCAGGTCGATTGGGCCCGGATGCGCGCGAGCGGCCGCCAAGGCGAGCTCGCCGTCGGCGGCCGAGAGCACCGTGTGGCCCGAGCGCGCGAGCGTACGCCGGATCGTCGCGCGCAGCGTGGGTTCATCCTCGGCAATCAAGATCGTGGCGCTCGGCACCGTCGCTCTCGGAAAGCCGAGCAACACCTCACTCGCTCCGGCAGCGTTGATCGGCAGGTACACCGAGAAGCGAGAGCCCTTTCCCGGCTGCGATTCCACGGTCACGCCGCCGCCGCTCTGCTCGACGATGCCGTGCACCATGGACAGACCGAGACCGCTGCCGAAGCCCGGTGCTTTCGTGGAAAAAAACGGATCGAACGCGCGCCGCAGGGTCTCTGGCTCCATGCCCACACCGGTGTCTTCGACGCGCAAGAGTGCGTGTTCCCCCTGGCCGCGAATGGTGGCAGGCAAGTCCCGGGCGTACTCGCTGCTGACGCGCAACACGCCGCCTTCGGGCATTGCGTCACGAGCGTTGCTGACCAAGCTGACCAAGACTTGCTCGATTTGAGCGGGGTCGGCCAGAACGTACAGCGGCTGTTCGCTCAGCGAAAAGTGCAGCTCGATCCGCTCACCGACGAGCCTCTGCAACAGCGGCTCCATGTCTCGCGCTGCTCGATTGCAGTCGAACACCCGCGGCTCGATCTGTTGTCGCCGGCCGAACGCCAGCAGTTGCCGCGCGAGGAACGCACCGCGCCGGGCTGCAGCTCGCGTTCGGTCGACCGCGGCCGCGTCGAACGCCTCGGTTTCGTCCAGCACATCGATGCTGGTCAATACGATCGTCAGCAGATTGTTGAATTCGTGAGCGATCCCGCCCGCCAAACGGCTCACGACTTCCAGGCGCTGCGCGTCGCGCAAGGCTTCATTCCTGCGTTCGAGCTCGGCGCTGCGCTCCGCAACCCGCTGCTCCAGCGTGCGGTTGGTCTCTGCCAGCACCTGTTGAGAAATCTGCAAGCGTTCCAAGAGCGCAGCGTTGTCGAGCGCGAGTCGGAATGCGCGCTCGAACGACTGATGATTGCTGCGAGCCACGCGCTGCATGCCCCCCGCGTAGGCGAGCAACATCAAAGCCATGGCAAGATGAGGCGGATCTCCGACCGCCAGCGTGCGCAGCCAGAAGGGGCCGAGCGCGCCGCCGAAATACGCCCAAAACACCGGCAAATGGCAGAACCAGGTGCCGGCCGCGGCCGCCGTCATCCCGCCGATCGCGAAAGCGAAGACGAGCTGCGACAGCCCGCTCGGCGCGTCGAAAAAAACGACGCTGGCGACGCCCCAAAGCGCGCCCGCAACCAGCGAGCCGAGCACGAAACGCCGTCCCCACGGCTCGAGCTCCATGGCCTTCGGCTGCACGCTGTCGTAACGACTCATCAGCTGGGCGCGAGCGAGCGCCACGAGCCCAGTCAGCAACACCCAGGTGACGAGCAGGACTCTCGAGCCCGTCGTCCACAGCGCCGCGGAGACGAGGGCGGCAACGACGACGTTCAGCCACAGGACTCCGCGGTTGTGACGGAAAAGCGCGCGCAGTTGCTCGGCTCTGACAGCAGCCCCCGAGTCCATGGACTGGCATCATATCATGTCGTGTGCGGGGATCCGGAAACTGACGACTCTGTCATGGTGCAGTCCGACTGCGAGCGAAGCGCGACCGTGGCAGTTCACTGTGCAGGATGAACTGGCGAACTAGGTACTATGCTGTTCGTAACTGGCACTTCCTGCGGAAAAAGCGGGCTCACTCGAACCTGGTCTCTTGACCAGCAGGGCTGTCCGGCGCGACAGGTGAGAGCAAAAATTTCTGTTCTGATTGACACTCCCACATCAATCGACGTACCCAAGTACGATGTCGAAAATTGATGACGAATTGCTCGAAACGATCGAATCGTTCGTCGAGCAACTGAAGGCTTTGATCCAAAAGAGGGCGCTCGAGTCCGTTCAGAGCGCGCTGCGCGGCGGCGCCATGCCCTCGCGCAAGGGCGCCAAGCTCGGCCGTCCCACCTTGGTGACGACCGGGTTCGAAGCGACGGCGAAACGCAGCCCGGCAGAGCTTGCCGCGCTGATCAAGAAATTGCACGGCCACATCGCCAAGCACCCGGGACTGCGAATCGAGAAGATCGGCGCGGGACTCGGACTGCCGACGAAAGCGCTCGTGCTTCCGGTCAAGCGACTGATCAGCGACAAGAAGGTGTTTACCAAGGGGCAAAAGCGCGCGACGGTTTACTACGCGCACTAGCCCCTCGATGGTGCCTGCATCGGCTGTGTCGAATCAGCCCGCCATGACCAGGCAGGTTTCTTCGTTTCGTATCGTTTCTCACTCTGCCGCGGCGCGTTCCAGGGCTTTCTCCAGCGGTTCGTTGCCGGTGCCCAACAGGGCGTCGAGCTCTGCTTCACCGCGGTCGACATTGGCCTTGCGTTTGCGGCGCCCGATCCAGTCGAGCACGTCGTCGACGAAGCTGTGAATCACCGGCACGGCCAGCAACGTGAGCAAGAGCGATAGCGTCTGACCACCGACGACGATGCTCGCCGTGGCTTTGTTGAAGCCGGAACCGATCCCGGACGAGAGCAAGAGCGGAGCCATGCCCGCCACGAAGGCGATGGTGGTCATCAAGATCGGCCGTAAGCGATCGCGATTGGCCTGCATCAGAGATTCGTGACGGCTGCGGCCGAGGCTGCGCAGGTGATTCGTGTGATCCACCTGCAAGATGCTGTTCTTCTTCACCACGCCGAAGAGCACGAGCAACCCGAGCATCGAGAACATGTTGATGCTCTGATTGAACAGCTTGAGGCTGATGAACGCGAACGGCACCGTCAGCGGCAAGACCGCCAGGATGATGGCCGGGTACAGCCACGATTCGAATTGGGCCGCGAGGATCAGATACATGAACACGAACGCCATGCTGAGCGCGATCGCGAAACCCGCCGCGGTCTCTGCCTGTGACTTCGAACGCCCTGTCGGACGCAGCTGGTAGCCTGCACCCAGGTCGAGCGCTTTGAACTCCTTGGCGATGATGGCGCTCACGTCGTTGTCGCCTGCGCCAGCCGCGGCGTTGGCCAAAATCGTGATCTGGCGTTCGCGCGCGTAGCGGTTGATGCGCGAGGGTCCGAGGCCACGCTCCCACTTGACTACGGAGCTGAGCGGTACGCTGCCGTACTTGGAAGAAGGCACGCTCATCAACGAGAGGGCGTTCTGATCGGCGCGATACTTCTCGTCCGCACGAATGCGGATTTCGTACTCGTTGCCGTTTTCTGGGAAGGTCGAGGCTTTGACGCCGGCCACCAGCATCTGCAGCGTGGTCGCGACATTGGAGACGCTGACGCCCAAATCTGCCGCGCGATCGCGGTCGATGGTCACCCGCACCTCGGGTCGCCCGGGGATATTGGTGGTGTCCACGTCCACCGCCTTGCCGCTCTTCTTGAGCGCGGTCGTAATCACGGCAGCGCCCTTCTCCAGCTCCGAGAAGTTCGGCCCCGAGAGAATGTACTGTACGCCTTGCGTGTTCGAGCCGACGGAGAAATCCGGCACCTCCGCGATGTTGATGCGAAGATCCTTGGGCATGTTGGGGATCACGAGCTCACGCGCGCGATTCATCAGCTCGAATTGAGTCGAGGCGCGGTGAGCGGGGTCGACGAGATCGACGTACAGCTGCGCATAGTTGCGCGTCTTCTGGTCGTCTTCTGCGACCGTGATCAAGATGTGCGTGACACCCGGGATCTTGCGCAAGAGCGTGGCCGCGCGGTCGGCGATGAGCAAGGTTTCTTCGGCGCTGGTACCTTCCGGGGTACGCATCGTGACCTGGAATTTGGCCTTGTCGTCGATCGGCAAGAACGAGCCCGGGAGCGATTTCGCGACCGGCACGCACGAGCCCATGACCGCCGCGCAGGCCAGCGCGATCACCCAGCGATGCCTGAGCGAGAAGCCGAGCAGGGCCATGTACAGGCGCTCGATCGGGCGGTAAAAGAAGTCTACCAAACGGGTCAGCCAACCGCCGCCCTGATGACCGAGGAGCAGGCGAGCCGACATCATCGGCGTCAGCGAGAAGCTCACGAGCAGCGACACGCCGATCGAGAACGCCATCGTGTAGCCGAAGCTCTTCAAGAACCGGCCCGGGATGCCGCCGATGAACGCGACCGGGATGAACACGGCCATCAAGGACAGCGTGGTCGCGAGCACGGCGAAGCCGATTTCCTTGGTCGCCAGCACTGCGGCCGGGAACGGCTTCATCTTCTTCTCGTCGATGAAGCGAATGATGTTCTCGAGCACCACGATCGCGTCGTCGATCACGATGCCCACCGCGAGTGCCAGCGCGAGCAGCGTGATGTTGTTCAGAGTGTAGCCCTGTAGCCACATCAGGCCGAAGGTGCCGATCACCGAGATCGGGATCGACAAGGCGGCAATCAACGTGCTGCGCGCGTTACCCAAGAACAAGAGCACCACGGCCGCTGCCAGCGCCGCGCCCACGATCAAGTGCTCGATGACCGAGTGAACGCTGGTGCGAATCGTCTGCGAGTTGTCGCGAATGACCTGCAGCTCCATGCCTTGGGGCAAAGAAGCGCTGAGGCTCTTGATCCGCTTCTGGATGTTGTCCACGACTTCGATCGTGTTCGTGCCCGCTTGCTTCACGATCGAGAGCACCACGACCTCTTCGCCGTCGTAGCGCGCGAGGCTTTCGACCGCCTCTTGGTCGTCGACCACTTGGGCTACGTCCGAGAGCCGCAAAATGCGCCCGTCTTTGGCGCGCATCACCAGGCGTCCCACGGCGTCGACCGAGGTCACGCGGCCGTCGATGCGCAACGTGACGCTCTCCGGGCCGGTCTCCAGGTTGCCGCCCGGGGTCATCAGATTCTGACTCTGCAGCGTGTTCATCACGTCGATCGCGGTGAAGCCCGCGGCGCGCAACGCCACCGGATCCATACGCACGTGGATCTGCCGCTCGCGACCACCGATGATCGTGACTTTGCCGACGCCGAGGATGGTCTCCAGCTGTCGCCGCACTTTCTTGTCGGCGACCTCGGTCAGGTCGCGCATGCTCTGGCCCTTGCCGCGCACGCCCAGGTAGAGCACGGGCGCCGCGCTCGGCTCGACCTTGCTGATGATCGGTTGCTCGATGCCGCTCGGCAGCTCACGCAAGACGGTGTTCACCTTGTCGCGCACCTCTTGCGCGGCGACATCGGTGTCCTTGTCCAGCTTGAACATGATCACGACCTGCGACACGCCTTCGCTCGAGACCGAGTTGAGGTCGTCGACGCCGGAGATTTGATTGACCGCGCCTTCGATCTTGTCGGTGACGTCGGTCTCGATCTCTTCGGGCGCCGCGCCCGGCAACTGGGTGGTGATGACCACCACCGGCACGTCCACATTGGGGAATTGGTCGACGCCCAGACCTCGGTAACCCACCGTACCGAGCACCAAAATCACCAGCATCAGCACCGATGCCAGCACTGGCCGTTGAACGCAGAGCCTTGCTAACCATTGCATGACGATGCCCTCACTTGCGCGCTCGGATTGCTCATGGTCTTGCTCATTTCACTCGCTGCCCGTTCTTGAGCTCCGGGCGATATTCGGCGACCACTTGCTCGCCAGCGACGACGCCGTGTTTGATCGCTAGCCGGCCATCGACCTCCGGTCCCGGCTGTAGCACGCGCTGCTCGAGCGCACCGCCCTGCACGACGAAGGCGTTGAGCTTGCCGTTTGCCTGGAAACTTGCCGCTTTCGGGATCGAGGGCAGCGCTTGCTGGCCGATCGTGAGCTCGACGTCCGCGAACATGCCGGGCAAGAGCTTGTGGTCGGGGTTCTTGACGGTCGCTTCCACCAACACGTCGCGCGTCTGGCGCACTGCGCCCGAGACGTGCGACACGGACCCGGAAAATAACTGGTCTCCGTAAGCTCCGACGCGAAAGTTCACCGCTTGTCCGAGCTTCACGTCCGGATAATTCTGCTCGGGCAAGCTGAACTCGAGCCGCAGGTCGGCGACCTGGGCCAACGAGGCCACGCGCGATGACGCCTGCACGTATTCCCCAACCTCGATGAAGCGATCGGTCACGATGCCGGCAAATGGCGCACGGATCCGGCCGTCACCGACGTTCTTGGCGGCGATGCTCTGGCGTGCCTCGGCCGCTTCGCGATTGAGCGGCGCAGTCTTGCACTTGGCCGTCACCTGATCGTACTCGAGATCGGTGACCGCTTTGCTCGCCTTGAGGCGTTCATAGCGAGCGCAGTCGATCTGGTTGATCTCTTCTTGGGTCTTCGAGTTCTGCACGGCGACCCGCGCCTCCGCCAGCGCGAGAGCGGCGCTGCTCACGTCGACCTCCGCGAGCAGCTCGCCCTTGGCCACCTTTTGGCCGCGCTCGATGTTCATGCGCAACACGCGGCCAGCGACGTTCGCCGCCAGATCGGTTTCACGCTCGCCGCGCAGCGTGCCGGTGAGCCGCAGCGTGCGCGGGGCGTCGATGGTGGTCACGGCTTCGCTGACCACCGAGACGGCTGGCGGAGGCGGCGGCGCTGGCGGATCGACCTTGCGTTTGCAGCCCGTGGCCGCCGCCAAGGCGACGACCAGCGAGGCACCGAGGGTGAGCTTCATGGTACGAGAGAACGAGTGGCTGAGGGTAATCGACATGGCGTTCACTGAGGGGCCGGGACCGGGGCCGGCGCAGGGGTAGATGCGGGGGTAGAGGTGGGCTCGGCGGGCGCAGGCTCGACTGCGGGCGTGCTGAGGTTTTGAACGGGCACGGGCGGAAGCGAAGACGGCTCCACGTGCGGAGACTTGCCGGCGGCCAAGCGCAGAACCACCCGCGAATAGAGCAGATCCGCATCGGCTTGGATGCGCGAGGCTTGAGCACGGAAGGCGTCGCGTTGCGCCTGCGTCACGTCCAGCTGCGTGAGCGCACCGGATTGGTAGCGCGCGATCGCCAACTCTTCGGCGCGCAACGCCGCGTCGGCCTGCGCGCGCGCGGATGCGCTCGTCACGATCCCCGTGCGCACGCGCTCCCAGGCGTCGAAGATGTCGTCTTCCACGCCGCGGCGCGCGCGCTCCGCGCGCACCTTTTGCACGTCGGCAGCGCTGGCCTGGGCCTGGGCCGTCGAGTACGTGCTGTAATCGAGCCGCCAAGAGAGCATGGCTTGAACAGTGTACGCGCTGGTGCGACCGGTGAAGCCAGTGGCATTGGTGATGCGTTCTTGCCCATTGGCCGAGAGCGTCGGAAATAGCGCGTACGCGGCCGCCTTCTTCGCCGAAGTCGCGGCGCGATTGAGTTCGGCCTGAATGCGATCGCTCGGTGTGTTGGTGTTCGAGATCCACTCGGCGAGCGGGGCTTCTGGACGCAAATCATCGGCCGGGTACTCGGTCACCGGCGTGGGCACGAGCCCCGACACTGTTTCGAGATTGCGCGCCGCGCTGATGCCGATGAGCTCCGCCTGCGCTCGCTCTTGTTTGCTGGCTTCGACCAGCGCCCGCGCGCGCTCCCGATCGAGCTCGGTGGCGACGCCAATTTCGTGACGCGTGGTCACGTAGGCTAGGTTGTCTTCGGCGATTTTTTGGCTGCGCTCCGCGGCCTGCACGAGAGCGGCGCCGCCCACGTAGGCATAGTAGGCGCGCGCGACCACCCGCTGCACGTCGTTCTGCGATTGCTCGAGCTGATGGCCCGAGGCCTTTGCCAAGTGCCGCGCCTGGCCCAAGCGCTGGTAATTGGCGAGGTCGACCAGCGGCACGTCGACTTGCAAAAACAGGTCGAACTGATCTTGCGGGGTGATCGTGATCGGGGGATTCATCCCGGCGGCTCCGGCCGGGATCACGGCGGCGTATTGGTTGCGCGTGTACACGCCGCGCGCCGAGGCAGACGGCAACAGGCGACCGAACACCGACTCTTTCTCCCAATTCCGCTGTTCGACCGTCGCGCTCTGCTCGCGCACTTCGTAGCTCTTGGTGCGCGCCGACTCGAGGAAGGTCTCGAGCGGCTGAGTCGCCCTGGCCTGACTGGTCAGCGAGAGGATTGCGGCAAACGGCGCGATTTTTAAGCCTGAACTCAATAAATGGCGAACAACGAGCGTGGGTCGGGGGGTAATCATCAGGTCACTCTCTATCTGGGTCTCTCGGGCGTACGAGGTGGTCGCTAAGGCGCAGCCAGGCGGGTATTGCGAGACGGTGCACCCAGAGCGAGCGCGCCAGTCAGCAGCAGATCCGCCAAGCCGCGCACGTACTCGCTCTCGGACATGAAAGGGCTTTCGCCATCATCGAGCAGGATGCTCGCGAGCACGAAATGGTGGACGGAGCCCAGCAGCGTTCGCGCCAGCACCTCTGCGTCCATTTGCCGCAGCTTGCCGAGCTGCATTTGCCGTTCGAAGTAACGGCGCAGAGCCAGCACGACTTCCTTGAATTTCGAGTGCTTCTTCTCGAACAGCGGCTGCGGGTTCGACCACGACATCATCATCAGCGGCAAAGCCCGGCGTCCGATCTCGATCAACAGCGTGGCCAGGCGAATGATCGCAGCGCGCGGCTCCAGCTCGTCTGGCTGCTCCAATTCTGCAATGGCCTGCAGCATGCGCCGCGGCGCCTCTTCGTGATCGAAATCCATTGCGGCGCTGAACAGCGCTTCCTTCGACTTGAAGCGGTGAAAGAGCGCGCCCTCGGAGACCCCCGCGCGCTCGGCCACCTCGAGCGTGGTCGCGCGGATCCCGCGCTCCAGAAACACATCGCGGGCGACCGAGAGCAGACGCTGCGAGTCGATCGTGGGCGGGCGACCACGGCGCGGGCGGCTGGGCGCGGGCGCGCTGGGCGGATTGGGATTTCGTGGATCGCGAGGCACCATGAATTAATGAGTCAGCACTCAATAACGTCAAGGGACTTTGTGAGGACGCACTCAATAAAGCCTAAATCGGTTCCTACAACTGAACATCAGAACAGTGTTACAGTGGGCGACGACGATGTCGCTCAGCGCACCGCGCATCTGCTGCTTGGACCTCGACACCTTCTTCGTCTCGGTCGAGCGGCTGCTCGATCCGCGCTTGCTCGGTCAACCGGTGATCGTCGGTGGCTATCCCGGTCAGCGCGGCGTGGTCACCTCGGCCAGCTACGAAGTGCGCGCGCTCGGAGTGCGCTCGGGCATGTCGCTGACGAAAGCCTACGCGCTCGCGCCCAACGCGGTCTACTTGCCGACCCGCCATGGCGTGTACGGAAAGTATGCCGAGCAGACGCGGCAGATCGCGCGGGACTACACGCCGGTGACGCAAGTCGCGAGCATCGACGAGATGTACCTCGACTTCTCCGGTTGTGAGCGGCTGTATTTCACAGCCGGAGACGAAAGTCCCGATCGAACCATCGAACGCACCGTGCGCCGATTGACCGACGAGATCGCGACGCGGGTCGGTCTACCCGCGAGCGCCGGCATCGCCACGAGCCGCGCGCTGGCCAAGATCGCGAGTGGGTTGGCCAAACCGCGCGGCGTGTTGCTCGTGCCCGCGAGCGCTGAGCTCGCGTTCTTGAAGCCGCTGCCGGTACGGAAATTCCCAGGCATTGGTCCGGTCGCTGAAAGCAAGCTGCAGGCGCTCGGTCTGTGCACGTTGGGTGATGTCGAAGCGGCGCCCTTGCCGCTGCTCCGCCGCGCCTTGGGCAGCTGGGCGGAGGCCATTCAACAGAGCTGCCGCGGCTTCGGCGCGCACGCGCTCGGCCGCGAGCGGCCCGCCTTTCAAGAGCACGATCCGGAGCACTGCGCGCTCGGCACCCTGTCGAACGAACGCACGTTCCGCGAAGACGTGCGCGACCCGGCCTGCATCGCGGCCATGTTGTGCGCCTTGTGTGAGCGCGTGTGCTGGCGAGCCCGCAAGCGCGGCGTGAAGGCCCGCACCGTCACGCTCAAGCTGCGCTATGCGGATTTCCAAACCCTGCAACGCTCACGCACGATCACTCCCACGTGCTCCGAGCTCGAGCTCTATCCGGTGATCCACGAGCTCTATCGACGGAGCCGCACCCGTCGCACCGCGATCCGCTTGCTCGGCATTCGGTTGTCGAATTTGCGCCCGCAGGCCGCGCAGCTGGAGCTTTTCGAACAGAAGGCCCCGCTGCACCGCGCCGTCGATCGCGTGCGACAGCGCTACGGCTACGATGCGCTGCGGATCGCCCTGGGAGATTCGCGCGACTCCATCCGAGCTGGGGAAAGCGAAATGGAATGAGCGGGAACAGCGCGTGCTGCGAGCTGCGCTGCTGGTCCGAGAGCGCCCCCTCTCTCACGCTCGCCCGAGGCGCGCGCGGCGTCGAGTTGCAGCAAGAGTTCGAGAGTGTGGGCGCTCGGAATCCAGCCCAGCACCTCGCACTGTGGCGGGTTTCCGCACGGTGCGAGTGCACTCGGGCAATGCTAGAAAAACATGAAGGAGGTAGCGATGGGCGAGAGCAAGACGTATCGAGGATCGTGTCACTGCGGCAACGTAAAGTACGACGTAGAGCTCGATTTGAGCGGACCAGTCACCGCCTGCAACTGTTCGATGTGCGGGCGCACCGGCTCCCTGATGGCCTTCGTGCCCGAAGACAAGTTCCATTTACTCTCGGGCGAGGATTCGCTCAGTGACTATCTGTTCAACACCAAGCGCATTCACCACCTGTTCTGTGACAACTGCGGTGTGCGTTCGTTCGCCCGCGGCACGGGCCCCGGCAACACCCCCATGTGCATGATCAACGTGCGCTGTCTTGCGGATGTCGATCCGCTGAAGCTCGAGATCAAGCACTTCGACGGCAAGAGCCGCTGACGCGCAGCACCGGCGCTGGCCAAAGCGTCGCAAGCGAACCATACTTCGTTCACTCTCATGACGGACTCCTCGGCAGAGCTGCAAAGCGGGCCCATCCTGCTGTATGACGGCAACTGCGGGGTGTGCAGTGAAGCCGTGCACTGGGTGCTCGCGCACGAGCGAGCACATTTTCTGCGCTTTGCGCCGCTCGAGAGCGCGCTCGGCCGTGAGCTGCGCGCGCTGTCCGGCGTGGCCGCAGACGTCGACTCCATGCTCTGGGCGGAGCTACGCCACGGCCGCGTCCATGCCGACATTCGTTCCTCGGCGCTGCTGCGGGTGCTCGACTATGTCGGCGGCCCGTGGCGCTTTTTGCTGGCACTGCGCTTGCTGCCCGCCTCGGTGCGTGACGCAGCCTACGCGTTGCTGGCGAAATGGCGTTATCGCCTGCGCGCGCCCGCGTGCCTCGTGCCGACCGCACAGGAGCGAGCGCGCTTCTTGGACGCAGCCTGAACTCGCGCCTTCCAGCGCGGCTTTTGTTCTTGCAAGCGCTGCCATCGCGACGCTGGCGCTTGGACGTCAATCGCAGGAGATGCGAACGCTCAGTTGCCGACCACCCGCTTTGAGCGCTTCACAGGCCTGACCCACGATCACCAGGCGGCGCGGATCTGCCAGCACATAACCGTTTGCAATACTGTACGCGAGCGGCTGCCCATCCAGCAGCACGTGCGCGCTCGTGATCTCGCTGACAGAAACGTCACGTCGCAAGTGCACTTCACAGAGCGGGATACGATTCAAGATCTCGGCGAGCTGCGCGGCCAGTCCCAGCACGTTGCCACTTGCTTGAAACGGTTCGGCGGCGCCCGCATCGACCCCCCAAACGAGATCGAGGGGCCGGCCTTTGCCGGCGTTGGCCAACTGCTGCAGGTTCTCGCCGGCGATGCCATTGGAGATCCCGAGCACGTACACATCGATGCCCGTTTTGTAGGCTCGTTGCACCGCAGCCACGGCCTCGGGTTGGCCGAGGTCGGGGTTGGGCATCGCGCAGGTGTCCGGGTTGCCGTCGGTCACCAGCAGAATCGAGCGCGGGCCCTGACTCGGGCTCTGCGAAAGCTCAGTGACGATTTGCTGTAGCGCTTCCCCCGTCGGCGTATCGCCATCGGGGGCGAGACTGCGATAGAGGGTGCTCAGCGCGGCGTAGTTTCTCACTCGCGCCGGTTCTTCGTTCAGGATTGGGCACATCCCGCCGCTCATGGAATGACCGGTGAAGAAAGCGATCCCGAAGCGAACGCTCGCTTCGAACTGTTTGACTACACCGAAGGTCGGATCGAAAAGCGCGTCGCCGACCAAGGACCAGCGCGTGGCGGGGCTCTCGTTGTCGGGATAGTGAAAGCCCATGCTGAAAGACTGGTCGACCACCAGCGTGAGCGCGGGGCGGAGGTCGTCGATCGCGACTGTCACGGCCTCGCACACTGGCTGCGACATCATTCCTGCCCCGGCCATGGACGGTGACCCGGCGCTCGCGGGCGCTCCTGCAACCCCAGATGTACCCGCGGGCGTTCCCACACTGCCCGCTGGCCCGTGACCTGCTGAATGCCCCGCGCCGCCCGACGAATACGCCTCGATCAGGTCGACGGACGAGCGAGCGCCGCAACCTACGAGGGTTGCGACACACACAGCGGCGCCGGCCCCCAGCACTCGCACCGGACCCCGTACCCTGTGCACTGAACTACGTTTGAGTGCGAACATGCATAGACTCAAAAGAGTGCTAAAACCCCGAGGTCGGTGAGGGTAACACGTCCTCACCCGCAGTTCGGAACGAATCGCCTTCGCAACCTGAATGCCACAGGCCCGAAAGCCTCGTTGGAAGACAGTGCGGCGTGCGGCGACCAGCGCGTCCGCTCGTCTGCCAGCTTTCCACATGCGCTCGATCTCCATTAGCTCGCCCTCCCATCGCATCACGGCTTCACTGCATCGGGCAGCGCTTTGGCTATCAACGCTGGTATTTTCGGCCTCCGTTGCAGCGTGTGAAGAGCACGCTCTCGGGTCGGGTGCGAGCAAGCGTTCGGAACCGACTTCGAAGCACGGCGGCAAAGTCCACGCACAGCGCCCCGCCGATCGCACCGTGCGCGGCTCGATCGTCGTGCTCGGATCGTCGACCTCGGCCGGCACGGGGCCCAAAGATCCCAAGAACGCCTGGGTGTCGCGCTACCGCGCACGTCTCGCCGAGCAATTTCCGAACGTCCAGCTCGTGAACTTGGCGGTCGGCGGATATTCGACCTTCGAAATCCAACCGAGCGGCTTCCACCCGCCCCCGAACCGCCCGGCGCCGGTCGAGGGCAAGAACATCAGCGCTGCGCTGGCCCTGAAACCCAGCGCAATCGTCGTCAACTTGCCGAGCAACGACCAAGCCAACGGCTACCCGCTCAACGAGCAGCTCGCGAATTACGATCGCGTCGCGACGCTCGCCAAGAACGCCCACGTGCCGCTCTGGATCAGCACGCCTCAGCCACGGAACTTCAACGACTCCGCACAGATTGAAGCGCTGATACGCACGCGAGATGCAATCGGCGAAAGATTCGCACCGCGCACGCTCGACTTCTGGACCCCGTTCGCCTCTGCCAACGGCTTCATCAAGGGCCGCTACAACGCGGGCGACGGCACACACCTGAACGACGACGCCCACGCCATCCTAGCGAGCATCGTCGAAGCCGCTCGCATCCCCGAACAATTCCCGCGCGCTCCCGCGCTGTGACGTTGCCGGCGCTCGAGCCGAGCGAAACCGTGGCCGCCAATCAACACTCTGGGGTGCGCGCTCTCTCGCCCGTAAGGTGGTCGCGCGCGAACGCCTTTGTCTGAGCGATAGCCGGCTCCGATGTGCAAGAGGCTCAGGCGTGCTCTCGCGCGGCCCAAAACCTATTCGTGCACGGACTGCTTTCTCGGTGTGAGAGCCGTCTCGGGTTCCTTTCGCCGAAACTTGTTCGTGCACGAACTGCTTCCTTGGGGGGGGGACAGCCGTCTCGGGTTTCTCTCGCCGAAACTTGTTCGTGCACGAACTGCTTTCTCGGGTGTGAGAGCCGTCTCCGGGTGCACGTTCTCTCGACGAAACTTGTTCGTGCATGAACTGCTTTCTCGGCTGCGAAAGCCATCTCCGGGGTGAACGTTCTCTCGACGAAACTTATTCGTGCACGAACTACTTTCTCGGGCGCGAGAGCCGTCTCCGGGTGCACGTTCTCTCGACGAAACTTGTTCGTGCACGAACTACTTTCTCGGGCGCGAGAGCCGTCTCCGGGGTGCACGCTCTCTCGACGAAACTTGTTCGTGCACGAACTGCTTTCTCGGGTGCGAAAACCGTCTCGGGTTTCTTTCGCCGAAACTTGTTCGTGCACGAACTGCTTTCTCGGGTGCGAAAGCCGTCTCGGGTTCCTTTCGACGAAACTTGTTCGTGCACGAACTGCTTGCTCGACTGCGAAAGCCGTCTCCGGGGTGCACGTTCTCTCGACGAAACTTGTTCGTGCACGAACTGCTTTCTCGGATGCGAAAGCCGTCTCCGGGGTGCACGTTCTCTCGACGAAACTTGTTCGTGCAC
>DASSMT010000282.1:0-2066 GCA_035688655.1 Polyangiaceae bacterium
GAACTGGCGGCAGTGGCAGACGAGACGCGGCTCGGAAGGATTCGCAAGGGCGTGGACGCCATTCTGGCGGGCGAGGTAAAGCCCGTCGAGCCCGCGACTCCATTGACCGATGCGGGGCCATCGTTTCGCGAATTTGCCGAAGAATGGACCAGCGGCCGCCTGCATGTGCGCTTCCCCGACCACGTGAAGCAGAAGAAGACAGCGCAGGAGGACGTCTACCGGCTCGAGGCTCACGTTTATCCGGTGATAGGCGAGCTGCCGATCACGCTCGTCCGGCTTGAGGATGCCGAGCGCGTCATGCGCAAGCTTGATTCGGCGCTGGCGGTTGGTTCGCGGCGTCAGGTGTCGCAGCTCATCCACCGCGTGCTGTCGCTCGCGGCGTATCCTGCGCGGCTCATCGAGGCAAGCCCGATACCGGAGGGCTTCCTGCCCAAGCCGATCGCGAGCAAGGTGCAGGCATGGCTGTATCCCGCGGAAGAGGCGAGTCTTCTCGCGTGTCGCGAAGTGCCGCTGTTGTATCGCCTGCTCTACGGTTTCTTGGCGCGCGAAGGCATGCGTCGCGACGAAGCTCTCTTGCTCACCTGGAACAACGTGGACCTGGTGCGTGGTACCGTCACGCTCGAAGAGAACAAGACGGACGATCCGCGCGCCTGGGTACTGGGCGATGACGTAACCCGAGCACTCAGCATTTGGCGCGACAGCTACTGCGCCGACGTCCCGGCCACCGGGAGGGTTTTCGCGCATCTCGACCAGCCGCTCGACGGCGCCCATTTGGCTGCGGCTCTCCGCACCCATCTCCAAAAAGTAGGCGGAATCCGCGCAGAACTTTTTGAGCGGACAGCTAGGCGCGCACCAATCCGGGCGCACGATCTGCGAGCTACTTTCGTCACGTTGGCGCTGGCCTCGAGCAAAACCGAGACGTGGGTTTGCGACCGGACCGGTCACCGGTCGTCGCAGATGTTGAACAAGTATCGTAGGGCAGCTCGAACAGCCGCGGAGCTCGGGCTCGGATGGCTAATTCCGCTGGATGAAGGTATTCCGGAATTCGCCGCGGTGCGAGCGACGACAACTGTCGCTGCGGCAGCAAGTGAGCTCCCCCCAAGGCAGGTGCTCCCGCCGGCTCACGAAAGCGGTGCAGCGGTTGTTGTGACTGCTCGCGATCGGCTAGTTGGGGCTCTCACCGAAGCGGTTCGAGACCTGATGCGCGCCGGAGACTCTGCGGGCGCGCGCATCGCGATCAATACGCTCCTCGAACTCGCCTCGGCGGAGCCGCGTGATGAATCCGCCACGAGGAACGACGATCCTTCGCCCCCGGCGCGAGTTGAGGTGGCCACACAAAGTTTGACCGTGGGCAAACTACGGCGATAAGCTTCATCGGAAAGCCGGAGAGCATGCATGCGGCAGACCTGTCCGCGGCGGGACGGATTTCCTCGAACGCGCCAAACGCACTGCGAAGCAGCGACGCCCCAGCGCGCTCCGAGCCGTCGAGGGCGATGACGGCTAGAAATCCACGCTCGAAAGTGCATTTCAAGGTTGCGTCGTTCGACGGCTCATCAAAAGCAGCTAGCCTTGTCGCCATGCAGCTCCTTGCGCGCGTGAAACAGCGGGCACGCCATCCGTATTGCACCCACATTTTGCTCGGGGTCGCAATGAACCTCGCGCTCATCCTTGGTTGCTCCTCGGGCGTGGGACGCACAGACGGCGACGGCGGCGGAGCCCCAGGCACGAACGGCGGGGCTCCAGGCGCGAACGGCGGAGTTCCAGGCGCGAACGCCGGAGCTCCGGGCACGAATGGTGGAGCTGCAGGTACGAGTGGAACTCTGGCAAGCATCGGCGGCGCTGGCTCCGCATCCGGCGGAGCAGCGCCGAGCGGCGGTGCAGGTTCGAGCAACGGCGGACAGTCGAGCGGGGGTGGGTCGGGCTCTGGAGTAAGCGGGGGACCGAGCACGCCGGCCGTGCACTACGTTGGGCGCGTCGACGCAGATAACCCGGCTTCGGTGCGCTTCGCTTGGTCGGGCACGGGCGCGGTCGTGCGCTTTCGCGGGGACCGGGCTGCGGTCGACCTC
>DASSMT010000294.1:0-6016 GCA_035688655.1 Polyangiaceae bacterium
TCGTCCGCAATGCCGTTGCAGCTGGGCACGCTCTCGCTGGTCGTCTTCGTCCCGGCCCCACAAGCGATCACCGTGGTGCTTCCGGTCGAGCCGGCCCCGACGTAGAAGCCGATCTTGAACGCGCCCATCGCTGCGCATGCCGCCGTGGTCTTCTCCCGACAAGCGGGGCTCTGTTGAACGCCGGACCCGCATTTGCTCTCGAGCAACGAGCTGCTGATTTCGTATCGCTGCAAGCCATTGATGCAGCCCACCGTGTACTCGTTGTCTGCTTTCTGTCCGGTGACCATTCCGGCTACGGAGTCGTTGTTGAACTGCTTGCACCAGTTGCTGACCGCGACCATGCACACCGTCTGCGTGATCTGTCCGATGTTCTGGCAGTCTCCGTTCAAGGCATTCAGGGAAGCCGCGTTCTTGCAACCATTGCGGCACAGATCGGTGTCCACCGTGTTCTTGTCCTCGCACTCTTCGCGCGGTCGCTGAACGATGCCGTCGCCGCAGAACTCGTTGCGACACACGGCGCTGCAGCCGTCATTGTCGTTGCGGTTGCCGTCGTCGCACTCTTCCGTACCCGTCTTTTTGGCGTCTCCACAGACCTCGGTTTGGCATGAAGAGCTGCAGCCGTCGCCGTCTTTCTGGTTGCCGTCCTCGCAACTCTCTCCAGCCGAGAGGATGCCGTCTCCGCAGCGCGGGCGCTTGCACAGGATCGTGCACATGTCGTTGTTGACGGTGTTGCCATCGTCGCACTCTTCACCCGTTTGAGTGATGCCGTCACCACAGCGTTTGGTGCGGCAGGCATTGGTGCAGCCGTCCTCGTTGGTCGTGTTGCCGTCGTCACACTCCTCGTTGGGGCGCTGCGTGAAGCCGTCGCCACACTTGGCCAAGCGGCAGGCATTGGTGCAGCCGTCCTCGTTGGTCGTGTTGCCGTCGTCACACTCCTCACCGGGCTGGGTGAAGCTGTCGCCGCACTTCGGCTTCTTGCACGCCACGGTGCACGCGTCCGTGTTGAGCAGGTTGCCGTCGTCGCACTCTTCGTTCGGTGATTGCGTCACACCGTCGCCGCAGCCCGGAACGGTGCACGTGTTGCTGCAGCCGTCGCCGCTCGCAGCATTGCCGTCATCGCAGGCCTCGCCCGCCTGCACGATAGAGTCTCCGCACGTGGGGCGCTTGCAGCTGTTGCTGCAGGCATCGTTGTCGATCGCGTTGTGGTCGTCGCAGGCTTCGCCCGGTTGTAGGGTCCCGTCACCACACGATGGCGGCAGGCAGCTGTTGGTGCAAGCGTCTTCGTTGACGCTGTTGCCGTCGTCGCAAGCTTCGCCGGGGCCTACGACTCCGTCACCGCAACGCGCCGCTCGGCACCTGGCGCAAAAGTCGTTGTCGGCCGCATTGCCATCATCGCATTCTTCGCCCGCCTGCAGCACGCCATCGCCGCAAGCGGCGCTCACACACTCGTTCGTGCATCCGTCATTGTCGACGTCGTTGCCGTCGTCGCACTGCTCGGGGGGCGTGGTGACGCCGTCACCGCAGCCGCGGGAGACGCAGCGTCCGTTCGAGCACGCGCCGTCGCATTCCTCGCTTTCGACGCGCACCAAGTCGAGCCCACACACCTTGAGCGCCCCGGTTGCATCGCAGAACCGCGCGCCCACGACTTTTCCCGAGCACTCGCTGACTATCGTCGAGCAGTTTCCCGAGAGTTGGTCGCAGTTTTCGTTGTCGGAGCAGGGAGTGTCTTGTCGATAGATACCGTTCGCGCACAACAGTCGTTGTTTTTGCGACGGACCTCCGCAGGCGCGCAGCCCGTTCTCGGCGCATGCATCCCCGGGTGCAACGAACGTCGGGGTTCCCGGTTCGTCCCCCGCATCCGTGGTGTGGAAGTCGCGCTTGACCGGCCCACATTGGCTCGCGAGCAATGACAGCGGCAGCGCCAGCGCTAGCCACCGAAGTTGGTAGCTCGCCCTGTTTCTTTCCCCGACGAGTCTTCCACCATTCATGCGCTCTATCGAGCGTAGACCGAGGCCGAGAGCTCAATCTTGTACGTTGGTGCGACCTGGTACGTTGGTGCGACAGTTCGTCGATTCCCGGGGCACCGCGGAAATCTTAGGAACGTAACGCTCGTCCCGCTTCCCGTTCAGTAGCGGCTCCGTCGTCAAACTCGTCGAATGGAAGCCGAAGCGCTCGAGGCGCCGGTTACTGTCGTGGGCTCAGTCAAATTCGGCGCGCTCGAGGCGGCAGCACTACCCGCGTTCTTTCAGCGGCAAACGCCCGCTGACGTAGTGACTGGGATCTTTGTAGCCGGGGGTGGAAGAATGCCCTGGCTTCACCAGCGAATCGACGAAGGCCTCGTCTTCGGCCGTGATGTTGACCTCGTGCGCACGCACGTATGTTCCCCATTGCCCTTCTGTGCGCGGGCCGGCGATGGCCGCGCTGACTGCGCGGTTGTTGCCAGAAGTGTCGGAAAGCCCGGACCTGGAGCGACAGCTTGCGGCTTCATAGGCATCGGGCGCCGGGCGATGCCGTGCAGCGCACTGGCAAGGCCCAGATGCGACGGCATCATTCGCGAAAAGCCTGATGCCGAGCCGCCAAGCGTGCCATATTCGTTGCGATGTGCGGCATCATCGGTTTGCTGTCCTCTACCCCGGTGAACCAGGAGCTCTACGACGGCCTGGCGCTGCTGCAGCACCGCGGGCAGGACTCGACGGGCATAGCCACGGCCGACGGCGCGCGCCTCCACATGCACAAGGGGAGGGGCTACGTGCGCGAGGCCTTTCGCACCCGCGACATGCGGACGCTGAAGGGGAACATGGGCATCGGCCACGTGCGCTACGCGACCAGCGGCAGCGCCTCCGAGGCCAGTGAGGCGCAGCCGTTCTACGTCAATGCTCCCTATGGCATCGTGCTCGTCCACAACGGCAACATCGTCAACACGCGAGAGCTGACCGAGAAACTGTTGAAGGTAGATCGACGGCACCTGAACACGAACTCGGACACCGAGCTGCTGCTCAACGTGCTGGCGCACGAGCTGCAGCAGGTCTCCGGCGAGCGAGACCTGAGCCCCGAGCAGATTTTCGCGAGCGTTGGCAGGCTGCACGAGCGCGTTCGCGGCTCTTATGCTGTCATCGCCCTGATCGCCGGCCATGGCTTGCTCGCGTTCCGCGACCCGTTCGGGATTCGCCCACTCACGGTCGGAAAGCGAGTGGCGGAGGATGGTCAGGTGGAATGGGCCATCGCGTCCGAGTCCCTGCTGCATGAGAGCGGCGGGTACGAGTCGGTGCGCGACGTAGCGCCCGGAGAGGCCGTCTTCATTACGAACCGGGGAGAGATGTTCGCGAGCCCGTGCGCCAAGAACCCTCGCCTCGTCCCCTGTGCGTTCGAGTTCATTTATCTGGCGCGCCCAGATTCCGTCATGTCTGGTATCTCTGTTTACGAGGCACGCCTGCGGCTCGGCAACCGTCTCGCCGACACCATCGCGCGCTACGTCCCGCGCGGTGACGTCGACGTCGTCATGCCGATTCCCGATTCTTCCAGGCCGGCGGCCATGCAGGTCGCGCAGAAGCTCGGCATCGGGTACCGCGAAGGATTCTTCAAGAACCGCTACGTCGGGCGTACGTTCATCATGCCCGGACAAGCCCTGCGCCAGAAATCCGTGCGCCAAAAGCTGAACGCACTGGGCCGCGAGTTTCGCGGCAAAAACGTGCTGATCGTGGACGACTCCATCGTGCGCGGTACGACCTCCCGCGAAATCGTCGAGATGGCGCGCTCGGCCGGCGCGAACAAGATCACCTTCTGTTCGGCGGCTCCGCCCGTACGCTTTCCGCAGGTGTACGGCATCAACATGCCTTCTCGGCGCGAGCTCGTCGCCCACGGCCGGCGCATCCCCGAAATCGCAGCCGAGCTCGGCGCAGACCACCTCATCTACCAAGAGGTCGAGGACATGCTCGCCGCGATCACCGAGGGCTCCGGGGTGAGCGAGCTCGAGATGAGCTGCTTCACCGGGGAATACGTGACGGGATACGTGAACGACGAATACCTCGCCTGGGTGGAGGCGACGCAGCAGAGCTAGAGTGAGCGCTGTAGCGAGACTCGGATCCAGGCAGATGCAATTGACAACCGTAGTGGCGCGGGCGTAGCATCTGCGCTCGGCAATGTTTTCTTTCCCTCGGCACACCGGGCTTCGTAGCCTGCTTTCCGCCGTCATTTGCGTGACGGAGAAGGTCCTCGTGTAGCCGGAAGGGTAACATCGCATCGTTTGGCGAACGCCCTTCCGGTCCTCCGGGAGGGCGTTTCGCTTTTGTGGCCTTGCATCCGAGCAAGGCGGAGCGCGGACCATGAGCTACGCCGTTGAACTTCGTGACCTGAAAAAGAGCTTCCACACTCGTGCGCCCGCGGGACCGACCCTGCTCGGCGCAGTCCGTGCGCTCGTCGCGCCCAAGCGCACGGAGTTTCGCGCGGTCGACGGTGTCTCTTTCAATATTCGCGAGGGCGAGCGCGTGGCGTTCATTGGCCCGAACGGCGCGGGCAAGTCCACGACACTCAAAGTTCTTTCCGGCATTTTGCAGCCGGACTCGGGACACGTGCGCGTGCTCGGCTTGATCCCCGCAATCGAGCGCACGCGTCTCAGCTACTCGATCGGCACGGTGTTCGGTCAGCGCACTCAGCTTTGGCAGCACCTACCGGCGAGCGACACGTTCCGGCTGCAAGCTCGGATCTATGATCTGCCGGAGGCGATCTACCGCGCGCGCCTCGCCATGCTGGTCGACTTGTTCGCGCTATCGCCGTTGCTCACTCGACCCGTGCGCAAGCTGTCCCTGGGCGAGCGTATGCGCTGCGAAATCGCAGCCAGTCTGTTGCACGCGCCGCGGCTCCTGTTCTTGGACGAGCCGACGATCGGGCTCGATGTGACGGCCAAAGCTCGCGTGCGCGAGCTGGTACGAGCGCAATCCGAGAAAGACGGCACGAGCGTGCTGCTCACGTCGCACGACACGGCCGACACAGAGCACGTTTGCGAGCGCGTGATTGTAATCAATCACGGTAGATTGCTGTTCGACGAGTCCTTGTCCGCGCTGCGCGCCCGCTTCATCCGCCACAAGCGGGTCACGCTCGTGAGCGATTGCGCCGAGCTCGTCGTGTCACTCCCTGGCGTCCGCATCATCGAGCGCGAGCCCTACAGACTGCGTCTCGAGGTCGACCTGCACGAAACGCCGGTGGCACGCGTGGTCGAGGCCGCGCTCGCCCTGTGTACGCTGCACGACTTGAGCGTCGAAGACCCACCACTCGAGCAAGTCATTTCCGCCATCTACGCTACTGCAACGCAGCGTGCCCCCGAACCGCCTGGGAGCGTGTCATGAAAATCCGCAAATACACTGCGGTGGTTGCGCTTGCGAGCCGGCAAGCCGTGGCTGCACGCGTGGTGATTCTGGGACGGGCCGCGTTCTACGCCGTGCTGCTCGTGATCTTCGCGCGCATTTGGAAAATCGTGGGCGACAAGGGCGCGCTGGGCTCGTTCGGGCGCGTGGACCTGGTCTGGTACCTGGCGCTCACTGAGCTCATCGCGCTCAGCATTCCACCCGTTCACCTCGAGATTGAAGCTGATATTCGGAGTGGAAACATCGTCTACCTGCTGACGCGACCGATCTCTTATTTCTGGATGTGCTTCGCCCAGGGCCTCGGCACACTACTGGTGCGGATGGCGGTGTTGTGTCCATTCGGGTTCTCGGTCGCGCTCGCCCTTGGTCGCGAGCTGCCGAGGGGTGGCTTCTCGGCCTTGCTTGCTGGAGCGCTCGCGGCCGTAGGGGCAGCGACACTGAGCCTGCTTTTCTACGCCATCATCGGTCTTTCTGCATTCTTCATCGAGGACACGAGCCCCGTGCAATGGGTCTGGCAAAAGCTGTCCTTCGTGTTCGGCGGCTTGATGTTCCCGCTCGACGTGTACCCGAGAGCAATGCAAAGAGTGGCAAGCTTCACGCCTTTCCCGTCGCTGCTGTACGCGCCGGGGAGAATCGCGATCGGCGCCGAGCGCGCG
>DASSMT010000347.1:0-33137 GCA_035688655.1 Polyangiaceae bacterium
CGGCTTCTCGTGTGCCGACGGGAACTGGGCGTACGACTCGTCGTTTCCGGCTCATCTGCTGCCGGAGAGCTGGATCGGTGCAACGATCTCGGACGCGAAGGTGGGAGTGACGCTTCAGGACGTGCGGATTGACGCACAGAATGCGCCTGAGGACGGAACGGGCAGGAGCAGTTTTGGCATGGCGATCATCCGCAGCCAGAACATCGCGCTGAAACGGGTGGAGATTCGCGCGGGCAAGGGCGCGATGGGTGCCAAGGGGGCGGATGGTGCGACGGGGGTGGATGGGCTTGCGTCGACGGATATGCAGAATGGGAAGGCGGGGAGTTGCGCTAGTCCGCCTAATACAAGAGTTGGAGCGCAGGCCGTTCCGAAGATCTGTACATCCGAAGGTGGAGCTGGCGGGGACGCTCATTTGTCAGCGACCTATGACTCGACTCAGGATGGCCGCCCCGGGTATGCCATCATTCTACCGAACGGCGGGAAGGGCGGAACGGTTTCGGGAAAGGCCGGCGGCGCCGGGCTACCTGGAGACGATGGCGCGCGAGGAGAGATGGGAACGAACGCGCCCGCGCTGGGCACATTCTCTGAGACGGGCTACGAGGTAGCGAGCGGTGGAAGCGGAGCCGCTGGCAAGCCCGGCCAGGGCGGCGGCGGTGGCGGCGCGAGTCTCGGAACCGCGACCTGTATTGGCGCAACTGGTGGCGCGGGTGGAATGGGCGGATGCGGTGGGGATCCAGGTAGTGGTGGAACCGGTGGCGGTGCGTCGGTTGCGCTGCTCAGCTGGCAAAGTAAGGTGTCGCTCGACAGTTGTACGCTCACCGCGGCCACTGGCGGCGCCGGGGGTGATGGTGGGAAGGCGCATGCCGGTGGTGCGGGAAAGCCGGGCGGCGCGGGCGGTATGGGCGACGGAGTCAACTTGGGGAGCGGCGGTATAGGTGGCAATGGCGGCTTCGGAGGTGCTGGAGGTAACGGCGCTGGCGGAAGCGGTGGTCCTTCAATCGCGCTCGTCTACGACGGAACACCTCCGACGCAGCTCGGTACGCCTATCCTGAACTTCGCCTCGACCCCGGCTGCGGCCGGTAAAGGCGGCACCCTAGGACCTTCGGACAGCTTCCCGGGCCTCGATGGCAGCAAAGGCCTGACGCAGGACATCTATCCCAAGCCGTAGTCGAGCGGTGCGAAGCCGAACACACTCCGTTCCGAAGGTTTGCGCCTCTCAAAGTGGACAGGTCACGATGCTCTGATGGCAAAGAGGTGCGCGGCAGAATCCCGCGCGCCCGCAACCCGCTTGCCAAACACTCTGGCGGATTCCGCCGCTGCCGGGCACGAGCAACTTCTTGACGCCTCTCGCATGACAAGCGAGGAGCGGCTGTGCGGGTAGCGGGGACCGACAGTTGGTGAAAAAAGCGACCCCGATCGTGGGAAATGCGTTTGCGTCAGCAACTCACGCATCAGTCCGGCCGACAAGGCCCTCGCGCAAACCGCGTATCAAGCGGTCGCGCGAATTGCGTTCACTCCACTTTCGAGGCTCTCGCAGATGAATCGGAAATATTGGCTCCTGTTGGGTTTGGCCACGTTCTTTGCGTCCTTGGCAAGCGCTTGTTCGTCGGAGTTCGATTCGTGCGAAGCCAGGCGAACGTGCCCGGCTGGCGGAGGCGGCGGCAAGGTTGGCAGCGCAGGGGTGGGTGGGGAGGCTGGGGACAAGCAAACCAACTCCGACGGACCTTCGGCGGCCGCAGGGACGTCATCCGCCGGGGACGCCGGTTCGGGTGGCGTGGGTGGCGCAGGTGGTGATGAGAGTGGATCCGGTGGTGAAGGCGGCGCCGAAGAACCGATCCTGTTCGGAGCTTGTTCGACACTTCGACAGATTGCCTGCAGCGGCCACGCGAGTGCCGAACGGCTCGCCTGCGACGGCTCCAAATGGCTTGCTGGCCCTACTTGCGCCGCGGGACAGTTGTGCGATTCGCGCACTGGGGAATGCGCAAAGATCGTCCCTGATTGCGCCGATGCAGCGCCTGGGCAAATCGTGTGTCGCGGCGACAAGCTGCTCTCGTGTGGCGTCGATTTGATCAGTGCGTCGGAAGACGAGACTTGTGACGGGCTGTGTAAGGCCGGTGTGTGTCAAAAGCCGGTCTGTGGCGATCAGAAGGTCGAAGCGGGCGAGGAATGCGACGACAGTAAGAGCGCGTCCAGTGGCTGCGGTCCAGATTGTAAAGCAATCTGCGGCGATGGGGTCGTTCTTGCTGGGTACGAGCAGTGTGACGACAACAACCTGAATTCTGGCGACGGCTGCAGTGCGGACTGCAACTGGGAGCCCACTGCCCTGGCCGCGGGTGACGTGGGGACGTGCGCGCTGTCGGAGAAGATCGGTCAAGTGAAGTGCTGGGGCGGAAATAGCTACGGCCAGCTGGGGCTCGGAGATAGTGACCCGCGCGGCGTCAACCCCGGTGAGATTGAAAAGCTACCGGCAATTCAGCTCGGCACCGGACGCAAAGTGAAGGCGATTTCCAGCGGGCATGGCGTGAACTGCGCGCTCCTCGACAATGGAAGCGTCAAGTGCTGGGGGCTCAACACGTCCGGTGAGCTCGGGATTGGCGCGGGGCTCAATCGCGGTGATAAGCCGCTGCAAATGGGTGACGCTCTTCCGCCCATCAAGTTGATTGGCAATTTGACCGCCACAAGCATCAGCGCCGGGTATCGGCATGCGTGCGCCGTTGCCAACGGCGGCGTGCAGTGTTGGGGCAGCGGCGTCGCGGGACAGCTCGGCCAGGGAGATACCGCGTTGCACGCCGAGCCGGTGGGCATCTACGACTTTGGTCAGGTCTCGAACGTCAGCGTGTCCGCGGGTGGTGCGTACAATTGTGAGCTGCTTCAGACGGGAAAGATCATCTGTTGGGGCGACAACGGCGACGGTCAGCTTTCATACTCGAATGAACCGATGTACGCGGCTGTGGGAGACGAGCCGGACGAGATGAAGGACTTATTTCCCGTGGCATTTTCGCAGCTCACCGCGAAGGCCGTGGCTCCGGGTATCGCGTCAGCGTGCGCACTCCTGAGCGATGACTCGGTGCGATGCTGGGGGAGCGGAGAGTGGGGGCAATTGGGCAGCGAAGACTCGGAGCCACAAGGAACAATCCCCTACACGATCGCATCCGTGCCGCCAGTCGCACTCGGGACCGGTCGCAAGCCAAAAGCCATCACTTCCGGCGCTCGGCACGTGTGCGCGCTGCTCGACAACGCCACGATTAAATGTTGGGGCGATAACCGTTATGGGCAGCTGGGGAACGGCGGGGCCGGCAATATCGGCGCAAAGCCAGGCACCATGGGTGACAATCTGAAGGCCGTCGACCTTGGCACGGGGCGAACGGCGCGTCAGGTCGTCGCGGGGGAGAACCACACCTGCGCGCTATTGGACAACGGCACGATCAAATGCTGGGGCCAGAATCTGCACGGTGAGCTCGGGTTGGGCGACAGGGAGAGCCGTCCCAGTCCCACGTTGTACCCAGTGTCAGTGAGCTTCTAGCGGTAACTTCGTGGCTGACTCGTCGAGTCGCTCGCTACGGGCGCTGTCGCAACGGCCGCAAATATTTCGAAGATACAGGGACTGAGATCATGATCTCCAAGTATTGGTTGCCGCTGAGTTTGGTTGCGTCTGCTGCCGGCTTTCCCGCAGCCTGTTCGCCCAAATTTACTGCCTGCGACGCAAGCCGCAGCTGCGGGCCAGGCGGAGCGGGAGGCGGGATCGGCGATGGCGGCACGGGTGGTGAAGCCGGGAGCGATCTCGCCGATGCCGGCGATTCCTCGGTACCCGACGACAGCTCATCCGCGGGCGACGCTGGCGCTGGCGCTGACGGCGAAGCGGGGGCCGGCGGCGAGGGCGGCTCTGTGGCACCGAATCTGTCCGGCGCTTGCACGGCAGCCCAGCAGATCGCCTGCGATGGGCACGCGACCGCTCAGCGGCTTGCCTGTGACGGTTCGAAATGGATTGCCGCTCCCACTTGTGCTGCTGGCAAGCTTTGTGATTCGAGCTCTGGCCAATGCGTCAAGGTTGTTCCTGAATGTGCCAACGCGGTATCTGGAGCAGCCGTATGCAGGGGCGACCGGGTGCTTTCGTGTGGCGTTGATTTGGTCACCGCCGCGGAGGGTGAGACATGCACGGGGCTCTGCAAAGACGGCGCGTGCCAAGCACCGGTTTGCGGAGATCAGAAGGTCGAGCCGGGTGAAGAGTGCGAAAATGACGAGAACTCTCCGGGGGCTTGCATCAAGTGCAAGAAGGCAATCTGCGGGGACGGCGTGGTCTGGGCCGCTCAGGATCACGAGCAGTGCGATGATGGAAACACGCTCTCGGGTGATGGCTGCAGCGCGACTTGTCGCGTCGAGACGCGCGCCATCGCGCTGGGTGGCAGCACGACTTGTGCGCTGTCGTACGCGGGGCAAGTCAAGTGTTGGGGGGACAATGACCACGGCGTGCTCGGTGTGGCAGACACGAATCCGCTTGGAAAATTCCCTAACCAAGTGCCAAAACTCTTGAAACCGATCGATTTGGGTACCGATCGGAAAGCGAGTGCAATCTCGGTGTCTGGCGGGAACTCGGCGTGCGCATTGCTCGATCATGGCGAAGTGAAGTGTTGGGGCAACAATCAGTCTGGCCAGTTGGGCACTGGCACTTCGAAGGACGATCGCGGGGACGGCCCCAACGAAATGGGTGATGCGCTCCCAGCGGTCTCGCTCGGACGCAAAGCGCTCAGCGTCAGCGCGGGCTCGGACTACACCTGTGCGGTCTTGGACGACGGAAGCGTGAAATGCTGGGGCTCCGGTCGCCTTGGCCAGCTTGGCGGTGACAGTCCTTACGATGCGCTGCTGCCGGCAGAGTTCGTCACCGTGGGCTTGAAGCGTCCGGCAACGGCAGTCAGCGCTTCGAATGGAGTGACCTGTGCCATTCTCGATGACGGCACCTTGAGGTGCTGGGGAGACGCGCGCTACGTGCCTGCGTCTGATTTGGCCTATGTGGACGCGGACAAGAGCGGTGGCGTCGGGGACTATTCTGCAGAGATCGGGAACTTGTCTGCGCTGACCTTCAAGGGCGCCTACCAAGCGAAAGCGGTCTTTACTGGCGCCGTGTCGGGCGCGATTCTCAACAGCGGATGGTTAATGCTCTGGGGCGTTGGATACGGTTGGCTGAACGCAGGCGTACCCCCGAACGACTTCGCCAGCCTGTCTCCCATCAACATGGGCGGCAACCGAAAGGTGACCTCGGCGGATGCCGACATCTACCACGCTTGCGCAGTCACGGATGATGGGGCGCTCAGCTGCTGGGGCTATGCTTATCATGGCGCGCTCGGTCTCGGTTCAGTGCTGTCCTCCCCTGGACCGGTCACGGTCTCCAGCAGCGGAGAAATCACGAGTAGCCGTTTCGTCGACCTGGGGGGCCGAAAGGCGATACAGGTCGCGGTCGGGGAGCAACACACCTGCGCGCTACTCGACGACCGCACGCTCAAATGCTGGGGCTACAATGCGAGTGGGCAACTCGGTCTCGGCAACTTCGACGACAAGCTGAGCGCGGACACCACAGTCGACTTGTCGTTCTGACTCACTTCTCCACGAACAACGTCGCCAGATACTTCTTCGTCGAGCGCTTGAACGCTTCCGTCGCCATCGCTTCATAGAGCACGGCTGGAGTGCTCTCGTCAGTGATTGTCCGCAGGTCGGGGGCGCGCCAGACGGTGAGTTTGAAGAGCAGGGGCTCTGAGTCGCCGGGGATTTCGAAGGAGATGCGGGTGAGGACGCCGATGCCCGAGAGGGCTAGGCGGGGTTTGCGGCTGGGGAATGAGCCGGAGAACTCGGTGTGGTACGTGACGAGGAGCGTGGGGACGGTGGCTTTGGGGTCGGCATTGGCGCCGAGGGCGGGCGCGGGTTGTGGGTCGACGAGGTCGCGCGGGAAGTGCGTGGCGAGTTCGTTCACGAGGGCGGCGGCCATGGTGGCTTCGCGGGGGGTTTGGTGGGCGTCGTCGAAGAATTGCGCGGGGAGCGTTTTTTCGCCGCTGAAGTAGGGGCTTTGGCGCAGGGATTTTTCCGCGTTGACGAGGGTTTCGCTCGGTTTGCGTTGGAAGCGGACCGAGAGCTCGGGGCCGTGTTTGGCGGTGTAGCGCAGGAGCCGTTCCATGAACGGCAAGAGGCGCGTTTGGTTCGGCGCAAGCGCGGGTTTGAGCTTTTGCAGGGCGGTGTCGATGCGGGTGTTGATTGCGCGTTCGACGAAGGGAGTGAGGAATGCGTAGCGCGTGTATTTGGCGGCGAACTCTTTGAGTGCGCCGAGTGTGCCGGTGGCTTCGACTTGGCTCAGCTCTTTGAGTAGAGCTCGTTGCAGCGCGTCTTCGACTTCGATCTTGATTGGAGTGTCGGGGTGGCTGTCGAGGTAGCGCTCGATGTCCGCGACGTTGCCGCTCTGTTGGGCGTCGCGCAGTTCTGCGCGCGGTAAGAGCAAGGATTGGACGTCGGGGTTCTTGCCGCCGCGCTCGAGATAGGTGCGATACGCTTCGCTGCTGTCGGCTTTGCGGGCCGCGGCGTAGAGCCGGCCTTCGCTCAAATGGTTGCGAACGAGGAACGCCACGCCGCCCAGGAGCACCCCCAAAAATAAAGCCATCAACGGCCAGAAACTCAGCCATTTGGGCAGGACTTTGCGCAGGGGTTCCGCCGGGGCGAACGGGTTCTTGAAGCCGTTGTCGATCAGCGGATCGGCCAGCGCTTGTTCGCGCGCGCTCGACACGGGGCCGGAGGTCGCCAGCTTGTCGCGCAAGCCGAGCACGGTCGCCGCGGCTTGCTCCGCTTGTGCCGCATCGGTCGCGGGAAATTCGAAATGGCCGCCTTCGAGCTCGATGCGCAGTGCTGAGCGGGCGGCGTCGAAGCGCGCTTCGGTTTGTTCGGTGATGCGGTGCACCACGAACTCCGGCGAGCGCGCGTCGATGATGCCAATCGGGTACAGGTAGAGCGCGGGCGGGTAGGGCACGGCGTACGCCTTCACGTAGCGCGCGACGGCCATGAAGAAGCAGACGGCGGCGAGCACGAAGCAGGCCGAGTACAAGGCGATGAACGTGGCGGGCGCGAGCGCTACGCGGCTGCTCAGATCGCCGAACCCGACCCGCAGCAAAGCGATGCCGCCGAGCGTCGCGCACACGCCCAATGCGCTGTACGCAAGGCCCCGCGGATCGCTCGCCAGCGGGCGGATCGCGAGCGGAGCGGGCGCTGCTGCGCCTTCGGTAGTAGCCACGAAGCGTTCTTGCACGGGGCGCGTGAGGCCCCAAAAATCGACCTTAGCCATTTTCTACCCCCGGCCGCCGTTGCTTTGCGCGATCGATGAGCTCGCGGAGCGCTTCGCGCGTGACGCCGAGACGCTGGGCGGTGCGTTCGGCGAGTGATGTCGTGGCCACGCCCGGCACGAAACCGTACGTGGGGTTTTCTCGAGCGTCGAGCTCGACCTGCAGAAACTCCAAGCGTGACACCGGTCGCTCCTTTTCGAGTCGCGAGGCAAATTGCAGGAAATGCGTGGTGATGAAGGCTTGCGGTTCGAGCTCGGCGAGCAGTGACACCACGAGCTCGAAGATCTCTTCGCCCTCCGAGGGGTTGGTGCCCGAGCAGAGCTCGTCCAAAATCACGAGGCTGCCGAAGCGCAGCTTTTCGAACATGCGCCGAATGCGCAAGAGCTCGGTGCCGAGTCGCCCTTCGCGTTGATCGGAGCTGGCTTCGTGCGAGAGCGAAACGAACAGGCCCTGCCGTGGCTCGAGCAGCGCTCGCCGTGCGGGCACGAACGATCCCGACTGAGCGAGCAACTGCGCCAGCGCCAGAGCTTGCAGGAGCCGGGTCTTGCCGCCGGAATTGGGCCCGGTGATCACCACCAGCGCGCGCTCCCCGACGCTGATGTCCGCGCTCTTCGGCGGACGTTCCTCGAACAACAAGAATGGATTGAACAGGGCCTCGATTCGAGTGGGAGCTCTGGCTTCGGCTTGGAACTCGGGCAAGCACATCTCGAGTCCGCTGCGCTCGGCGAGTTGCCGGAGCGAGAGGCTCGCCAAATAGAACTCCATGTCGACCAGCAGCTGGAACAGCGAGATCACGCAGTCTTGCACGCCATCGAAGGCCGCGTTGGCGAGCCGGCCGAGCAGCTCTGCTTCGCGAAAGCCGTAGCCTCTCAGCCAGAGCGTGAGTTTGGTGAGTAGGCGCGCGATGCGCGTGCGATAAAAGGGGTTTTCGTGGTTTTCGCCCGCGCGCACGATTTGAAAACTGCGCAGCTCGCCGTCGTAGCCGACCTTGACCCGCAGCTCGATCGTGGCGCGGTTGCTCTCGTGATCGAGCAAATTGACCAGGGTTTGGTAAGACGGCTGCGCTTGCTGTTCGACGGCGAACTGTCGAATGCGGCTGAGGCCCGGGCCTGCTCCGTCGAAAGCCCTCGAAAGTTCGTCCAAGAGCTCGCGCACGCCGCGCAGGATGTCGATGCGACGGCCGATCGCGTCGTAGCGCTTGCCGCGGTCCGGTGCTTCCAAGCGTTGTACTAGACCGCGGATTTTCAGCGCGAGCCGGCCGAGCTCCTCGACGCGTTCGGGCGCAGCGCTCAGCTCGCGTAGGATTTCGTGGCGAAACTGGGTGACGCGCAGATCGCGCGGTGGCTGGGCGAGCAGGCGCTGGAGGTGGCCGCGTTCGGGCACGTATTTTTGGCCGGCGACGCTGAACGACAGGCAGCGCGCGACGAAGTCGCTCAGAAACAAATCGCGCGCGAAACAGTCGCTCGAAAAATCACTGGCTCCGAAATCCGCGCGTTCCCAGATCTTGCTGAAGCTCTCCGAGGTGCCACCCGTGGCGAAAGCGAAGGTGAGCGCCTCGCGCAGCGCACGCGCGTCGAGTCTTCGTTGCGGCTCCGGCTGGAGCAGGTCGGGCACCAAGATCATCAGCTGCGAACGCGACTCAATGCGTGCCCGTGCAGGTGAAGTCGTTGACCGAGGGCGGCTCGCACGCGCAGCAACCGACATACACGACGCTGCCACCACACTTATCCAGACAGGTATTGGCGACGAAGCACTCCATGATCTCGCACGTTCCGTTCTGGCCGCCGTGGGCCGGGGCACCCGAGCTGCCGGGAGTGCCACCCGAGCTGTCGGGGCTGCCACCCGAGCTGTCGGGGCTGCCACTCGCGCCGCCTTTCGCTGCGCCGCCCGCGCCCGCGCCCGCATTACCGCCCGCGCCCGTCTCGGGCGCCGAGCTCGACGAACAGCCCAGGCACACCGCCAAGCCCGCCAAGCCCGCCAAGCCGAGGCAAAAGCCCCGCTCGATCGAGTGTTCGCGCGCAAGACTCATTGAGCGAGAGTACCACGCGCTCGGCTCGACCAGGCAACCACGCCGCAGCGGGAAAGCGCTGCCCGCTGGCCGTGTTTGGCTGTGTTCGGACGGCGACACTGTTATTTTGGCAGTTCGCTGCTCGACCAGCCGATCTCGCGGGCGGTGAGCCGTCCGACGCCGAGCTCCGCCAATGAATCGGGCGGGCGCTCGGTGCCAGCGGCGACGACCAGGTTGCGGGTCATCACCTCCGCATAGCGCTGCGGATAGAGTGGCACGCGCTCGGGTTCGACGAGGCCTTCGGGGATCACCGCGCGCCCGTGCATGTCGTACTTGTCGCTCGCGCCGAGCGTGTGGAAGAGCTCGTGACTCACCACGAAGAGTCCGAGGTCGACGGTCGTTGCGGCGAGCTCGATGCGGGCGACGCCGACTCTGCCACCGAGCTCACTCGAACCTTCGACCAACCCGCGTGTGCTGTCCTGCGGAGCACGCAGGAACAAGTAGATGCGCGAGTCGAAGTCGCGGCTCGGCAAACGACTGCCGATGTCCACCGCACGGGTCCAGCGCCATTGCTCGTATGCATGCTGGGCCAGGCCGAGCAGCGTATCGCTGGGATCGGTGGGCGGCGCGCGGTCGACCATCACCGGTCCAAAGAGCGTGAAGTGGATCGGTTTCGGCAATCGCCCACCATAGCGATGGTATTCATCGCCAAGACGCTTTTCCAGCAGGGGGAAGCGCCCCCGAAGCGCTTCGAGCGCTTCGGCATCGACCGCGCCGAGCTGCACGAATGCAACAGCCACTTCGAGCGGCCGCTGCCACTCGTTGCGGGCGCGGCGCGAACGGACCTCGTACACGGCCCACAGCAGCGTGAGCACGAGCAATGCGAGGAGTACGCCAAGCCGTAGACGCGAAGGCCGAGCGTCAGCGAACATCACAGCCCGACGAGCGCATGACTTCGAGTCGCACCATGTACGAGTCTAGCTCGGGAACGGACTTTTCGAGCCCGAGGGCTTTCTCTCCGCTCGAAATCGAGTGTACTCTCGACTTTGAGTGGACGAGTCCAAGTTCAGTAGGCGCGGGGATGCGCCAACTCAAGCGGCTGAGCTTTTGGCTCCGTCGGTGCCCGAGCAACATGCGCCGAGCAAGGAGCCAGAACCCACGCGACAGGAGCTCGAGCAACGGCTGAACGAGCGTACGGCGCAGCTTGCGCGCGCGAGCGCCGCGCTCACGCAAGAACAAGCCGAGCGCAAGCTGGTCGAGGCATCGCTGCGCCGAACCGAAGAGCAGTTGCGCCGAGCGCAAAGGATGGAGGCCGTGGGGCGCCTGGCTGGCGGCGTGGCCCACGACTTCAACAACCTCTTGACCGTGATTGCGGGCTACGCCGACGCGCTGCTCAGCGACGCGGGGATTGCGCCTGCTGTGCAGGACGACTTGGCTCAGATCAGTCGCGCGGTGGAACGAGCTGCGGCGCTGACTCGACAGCTTTTGGCCATCAGTCGTCCACAGCCGATGAAGCCGGAAGTGTTGGATCTCAACTCGACCATTGCCGAGCTCGAGAGGATGCTCAGACGTCTGATCGGCGAAGACAACCTGCTCACCGTGAACCTGTCGCCCACGCCGGCATTGATCCAGGCTGATCCGGGCCAGATCGAGCAAGTGGTGTTGAACTTGGTGGTCAACGCGCGCGATGCGATCAATAGCGGTGGCCGGATCACGGTCGAGTCCGCTCACGTGGAGCTGAGCGAGGCCGCGCGCGGACGGCGATCGTGCGTGATGCTGACGGTGCGGGACAACGGGCTTGGCATGGACGAAGCCACGCGCGCGCGCATCTTCGAGCCCTTCTTCACGACCAAAGAGGGCGGTCGAGGCACGGGCCTCGGGCTCGCAATCGTGTACGACATCGTGGAACAGAGTGGCGGCACGATCACCGTGCACAGCGAACCGGGCTTTGGCTCGGTGTTCAAAGTCTATCTGCCGGCAATCGCGGGACAGCAGCGCGAAGCTCCGCTCGCCAGGACGCAATCTGCGATCATTGCCACGGCTCCGATCCGCGTGCTGCTGGTCGAAGACGAGGAAATGGTGCGCTCGGTCGCGCGCCGCGTGCTCGAACAAAACAAGGTGCGAGTGGTCGAGGCGGAGAACGCCAGCAAGGCCTTGGCCATCTTTCACGAGTCACCCGCTGATTTCGACGTGGTGGTGAGTGATGTCGTGATGCCCGGCATGAGTGGCCCAGCGCTGATCGATCTGCTCTTGCTGATGCGGCCGGATTTGAAGGTCTTGTACATGTCTGGCTACGCGAACGACGCGCTCGTGAACCACTCCGTCGTCGAGCGCGGCTTCGGGTTCTTGCAAAAGCCGTTCGCGCCGCTCGACCTCGTGCGAAAGGTGCGGGAGCTCGCCGCGCTGGCTGCGGCGGATTCGCCGACTACTGCGCAAGCGCCGCTCAATTCAAGCTCGGGCCGACGATCTTGAACCAGAGCGACCGCCCGGACCCGCACTGCCTGCAACGCAGCTTGGTTTCTCGCAGGCGCACGCCCTTTCGGACGTGAGCGGAGTGCTCGACGAGCTCGTGATTGGCCCCACACAGGGGGCAGCGAACGCTGAGCGCGTGGCTCTCGATCACCGCTGCCGAGGGCGCGTCGAAGGGGCGGTCCGGGTTGCCACCTGGCTCCAGCGAGAACAGCCGCTCGCGGTCTTCTTTCAGGCGGTCTTTGGCTCGCTCTTGTTCGCGACGGAGGGTTCGGTCACTTCGTTTCGGCGCGCGCTTGGCCATGCGGCTTCCTCAGACTGCATCCAACAAATAGCGCAATCTGCCGACGATGACATCGATGGCTTCTGCATTTTCACCGCCCTCTGGCACGATCAGGTGGGCATGCTGCTTACTCGGTGCGACGTGCAGGCGGTGCATCGGCCGCACGCTGCCGTAGTATTGTTGCTCGACCGAATGTAGGTCCCGGCCCCGGTCGACGACGTCGCGTCGAATGCGGCGCAGCAGCCGAATGTCGTCGTCGGTATCGACGAACAGACGCAGGTCGAAGCGGCTCCGCAGCTCCGGCACCGCGAAAAGCAAAATGCCTTCGACCACGACCACGTGGCAGGCCGGCACGGCGACCGTCTCGGCACGGCGTGTGTGGGTCGCAAAGTCGTACTGTGGGCACTCGACGCCCCGGCTCTGACGTAGCTCGTCCAAGTGGCTGGCCAGCAGCGCGTTGTCGAGGGCGGCCGGCTCGTCGTAGTTGATCGCCTCGCGCTGTTCGGGCGTGTAGCCGGTGCGATCCAAGTAGTACCAGTCGTGCGAAATCAGCGTCGAGCGTTCGGCGAGCGCGCCTTGAATCTTGTGGGCTAGGGTGGTCTTGCCGCTACCCGTGCCACCCGCGATACCGAGCAGCAGTGAGCGCGAAGCCCCAACCTCGAACATGCTGGGTCGTGCCATGATCGACGCACTATACTCGTTCGAGCGATCCCCGCGATTTTCCGAATGATTTCGGGTAGGGTTACGGTGCCGTGACAGATCCGTGGCTGGTTTTCGCTGGCTTTGCCTTGGCGGTCGTCGTCGTGGCTGGGCTCCTTCGGCTGGCGCCGCGCGCGCCTCGTCGCCGCCTGCGCCGCTCGGTGATTTTACTCGGCTTCTATGCCGTCATTTTGCTGGTCGCGACGGTGCTGCATTGGACCTCGGCCCCCGGTCTGATCGCCGGCTTACAGGTCGCGGCGAACGTGCTGCAGCTGCTCTTGGTCATCAACCTGTCGGCGATCGCGCTCTTCGACCTGCTGCTGCGCGTCGCCCGCATCGACTATCCCGACATTTTGCACGACGTGATGGTCGGCGCAGCCTACGTGATCGCACTCGGCGTGTTGATGCATCGCGCGGGCGTCAACTTGACCAGTATCGTCGCGACCTCCGCGGTGGTGACCGCGGTGATCGGCTTGTCGTTACAGGCCACCTTGGGCAACGTCGTGGGCGGGATTTCGCTCCAGCTCGACGATTCAATCAACGAGGGTGACTGGATCGAGCTCGACAACAAGACACAGGGCGAGGTCAAAAAGATTCGTTGGCGCCACACCGTGATCGAGACGCGCGACTGGGACACTCTGATCATCCCCAATGGGCAGCTGATGACCCAATCGATTCGAGTGCTCGGCAAGCGCAGCGGTCAGCCGCTCCAGCGGCGGATGTGGGTGTATTTCAACGTGGACTTTCGCTTCCCACCGGCGAGCGTGATTCGCGTGGTCGACGAGGCATTGCAGGGAGCGCCGCTCGAAGGCGTGGCGCTCGAACCCAAGCCGCACTGTTTGTGCCATGACCTCGCGCGCGACCACAGTGACAGCGTTTGCTACTACGCAGCGCGCTATTGGCTGACCGACTTCAGGAGCAACGACTCGACCAACTCGCTGGTTCGGCAACGGATCTATGCCGCGCTCAAGCGCGCGCAGATCCCGCTGGCGATCCCCGCCGTCACCACCTTCGTCGAGCAAGACGACGTCGAGCACCGCGCACGTAAGCGCGCGCGAGAGCTCGAATCACACCTGTCTGCGCTGGCCGCGATCGACCTATTTGCCAATCTCTCGGAAGACGAGCAGCGGACGCTGGCCGCGTCTGCGCGCTTGGCGCCGTTCAGTCCGGGTGAAGTGATCACCCGCCAGGGTGCCAAGGCGCATTGGTTGTACGTGCTGCTCAAGGGCAGCGCGGCGGTTCGGGTGAGCACCCCCGATGGCGAAGAACGCCAGGTGGCCGTGCTCGAGGCGCCCAATTTCTTCGGGGAAATGGCGCTGATGACCGGGCAGCCCCGTGAAGCGACGGTGATTGCTCAATCAGAAGTGCAGTGCCTGCGCGTCGACCGCAAAGACTTGGAGGGCATCATCCAGCGGCGCCCTGAAATCGCCAGTGAAATCTCGGGTGTACTAGCTACCCGAAGGGTGGAGCTCGCCGCTGCGCGCGAGGGCCTGGACTTTGCCGCGAAGAGCCAACGCCTGAACACCGAACGAAGCCGCATCCTGCACTCGATTCGTGACTTCTTCGCGCTGCGAGACGACGACTGACGACGAATCGAAACGGGGATTCGTTAAGACTCTTTTGTTACACGGAAACCGCTGACGCGGCCCCTTTGTATTTTGAATTGTGAGAAGACAGTCTGCGTGCGCTGTGGCAGAGCTGCTCTGCCTAGTGTTAAGGTAGTAGGCTAATTTGCGGCCAAATGACGTTTCCGGAGTGTGGATGAAGAAACTGCGAAGTGTGGGTGCGCTCTTGGCCATCAGTTCTGTGCTGTCCTGCGCGACGGCAATCAACGACGAGGTGCCCGATTCGTTGCCACAGACGCAGTTCGTCGCGGGCGCGAGCAACAACGGTGGCAGTCCGGAGCCGGAGGGAGAGGGCGGCGCTCCAGCGGGCGGTGCTCCCCAACAAGCGGCGGGTACTCCGGGCAGCGGCGCGGGTAAGGTCGAGACCGGCAAAGGCGGCAGTGGCAGTGCAGGCGCGGGCGGCAAGAGCGGCGGTGTCGCCGGCAGCACCGGCAAAGCTGGCAGCGGCGGCGGCGTGGGCGTCGGCGGCAGCGCTACGGGCACGGGCGGCAGCGCTGGAACTGGTTCCAGTGGGGCTGGCGAGAGCTCTGGGGGTTCAGATGGGAGCGCGGGAGGCGCCAGCACCGCGCTGTGCGATAACCCGAAAGACGTGACCGGCGGCCCCAGTGGAAACACCGGAAACTTCGATACCTTAGAGGCGAAGTGTTTTCGTACGAAGTCGACCTTCAACCATGTCGACTGCTCGAATTTTCAAGGTCGCACGCTGAAAGTGAACGGCAAGACCACTACCTGCGGGGCTACTGGGACGTTCGCCCCGACCGCAGACGGTTATACCTACCTCGAGGGCAGTAGCGGTACGAACCTGTCCGCGAGCATCTACTGGTTCACCAGCTGAAAGCAGCGCCAAGTCAACGAGCCCCGGAGCTCGTGACTTGGCCTCTAGGGTGTTCGTTACTTCGAGATCGCCGTCTTCAGCGTGGCGAACTGGGCTTTGAAGTTGGCTGCGGTGACCTTCTCGAAGGCTTCGTCTTCGAAGTCTTGAGGGGTCGGCACCGATTTTTCGTCGACGGCGACCGCGGCGGGCGCGGGTGGCTCGGGTATGGGGGCCGGCAGTAGCGGTGCGATCACCGCGGAGGGGGCCGCAACCGGGGTCGCGGAGGGCGCCGGATCCGTATCCTTTTTCTTGAGCAGACCTTTGCAGCCGCCAAGCTCGGCGAGCAAGGTCACGAGCAGTAGCGCGTACAGGGGGCGCACGTTCATTTGCTGGCTCCAGCGGCAGGGGCGGGGGTGGGTAGTGCGCCGCTGCGGAGTGCATTGAGCGCGTCCGAACTGCGTGTTTCTTCCTTCGTGATGAGCGCGTCGACGCCCTTCACGAACGCGGGATCTTTGGCTCCCAAGGCGCGAATACGCTGCAAATAAGCGAAGCGTTGCGCGTGTAATTTCAGCTCATCCGCAGCGCGTGGATCGGTGAGCAAGCTGCCCCAACGCGTCTGCAGATCGACGAACTCCGCATGGCGGCGTTCGGGACGGCTCTTGCGCAGAGCTTCGATGTCGAGCGCGATCGCTGTGGTGTCGTGATGCGCGGCAGGAGCGGCGCTGCTGCTGGTCGCGGGGGCGGCACTGGCAGTTGCTTTGGGTGGAGCGCCACTTGCTGTGGCAGTCGGAGCCGCTGTGGTCGCGGATGTCGCCGTTGCTTTGGGCGGAGTAGTGGTTGCGGCCGGAGTGGGCGCCGTCGTCGGGGCAGCGGTAGCGGCAGCTGTGGGGGCAGCGGTTGCCGTACCTGCTGCTGCTGCGCGGGCGCGAGCGGCTGCTTGGGCGGCCTTCAATTGCTGCTGCCGTGCCTGCTGTGCTGGCGTCAGGGTTTGCCCGAGGGTCAGTGAAGTGACTGTCGAGGAGACCAGCAGCGCGAGGGCTGCGAAGGAGCGTGTTTTGTTCATGGTTGACTAGTTTCAGTTCTGGGCCGAGGTGCAGGCGAGCTTGGCGCAGGTGTTGTCGAGCCAGGGTTTCGGAGAGCCACTCGTCGGAATGTTGCTCGAATCCGCCCACGTGCCCGGGGTCAACTCCGTGGGTGAATCGGCCATGCAATTCAACACCTGCGTAGTCACTGCAGTCATATCGGTGGGGGGCCATTGGAAGAAGCTGGGATCCGCACTCGTACCGAGGGACGAGCCGCAGGCGCGCACCGCATCGCGTTTTACCAGGCCCTTTTTGCGCTCGGCATCGATACAATCCAGGACCTTTTCGATCTGGCCAGATCCGTCAGCGTTCGCGCTTAGGCAGTAGTGCCCGGGGGTCTCCGGATGGTCTTCGTCTTCGAGCACACAATCCTGCCATTCAAGGGCGCACAGTTTGTCCAGACAGCCGGCGCAGTCGGTCGGATCGACGTTGAGCGTGCCCTCGCCACCCTCGCCGCCCTCACCCGCCGCAGACGAAGACGCACCGCCGTTCGTCGTTGCGCCGCCGCTCGTGGTCGTACTGCCGCTATAGCCCGCCGCATTGCTCGTGCCACCGCTCGAAGTGCTCCCCGCCGCACTCGACCCACCGCCGTTGGAGCTGCCCGCATTGACGGAGCCGGGACAGACACATTCGCCGTAGCTGCCGTCGTCTTGGCAGGTTTGCGAGCCGGTGACGCCGTTATCGCAGGCGTTGCAGTTCTTTTTGTGCCCCGGAGTGCAATCGTCGTCTGTCTTGGTCTTGATCGTACAGTTCGTGACGAGGAGCCCCACACCGACCACGCCCAACAGTACTTTCCACACCGAACGCTTGCTGTTCATCGATCAATCCTTCTCGGGACAGGGTCCCCGCACCCATGAGTGCCGCGTATAAGCAGCGAGAGGCAAATCTCTAGCTGGCGTTACTTTTATACGAAAGCGCCCGAATGAGATCCCTCGTTTTTGGCTGCCTTTTTTCCCTACAAGCGCGCCATTTCGTCGACCGCGCAGTATTGGGGACATTTTGCGCGCCCTTTTACACGTACTTACGCCAATGACGGAAATTCCGTCCCTCTCTGAGGCGGGGTACGGTCCCTATTCGTTGAGGGCTTCGTCCACCAAGCGTCGGATCTCATCGAGTTTGGGGTCGCGCGGCTTGAGCGCGGGGCGTGGACTCCGGTCGGCGCTCAGTGCAGCCTCCAGCTCTTCGATCGTGGTGGCCGACTCCGCGCTGGGCGTGCGGCGCAACTTGCCTCCGAGCCAACGCCCGAGCCACGACTTGGGCTCCTGTAATTGAAACTCGCCGCGCGCGACGCTCTCCGGCGATGAACGCAAGCTCTGCATGAGGGCCGCGTTCGATTCGGCCCAAGCGACGGCCTCCGCGAAGGCCTCCTGCTGAGTGGCCGAGAGGTGCTTGCCGACTTTGCGTAGCGGCTGCCCGCTCACCGTCGCGCCGAGCGCGAGCACGAGCGCGACCTCGCTGGGACCCAGCGCGGTGGTGCGCGCGATCGACGGACCGCCGCACGATTTCCGATAAATGTGCGAGCCTTCCAGCAGCAGCACGCCGTATCCGAGCGCGATCGCCGTCAAATCGACCGCCAAATCCAGCGGTAGGCGCGGGGGCGTGTCGGCCTCGCGCAACACCGCGAGCGCGATCGCGTGGCACAGCCCAGAGCCCAGAGCCACGGGTGATCCGACCTCGGCAGGGAGCACATTGACCTGCCAGTGCTCTCCGGCGTCGACCAAGCGCTGGATCGACTCTTCGGGCTCGGCCTGCGTGGGCCCGCAGCTCCCGCACGCACCAGTGCCGCAACCGGCGGCCGACTCACCGCCCCACACGCGAACCTCCAGAGCCATGTCCGAAAGCTGCGCATGCTCGAGCAAGCGATCGAGCATGCGCTACACGCTCGCTTCATCGCCCGTGAACACGTCGGGAAAGAACTCGCCATTGGGCAGCACGAGCGCGCGCTCGGTCGCCAACGTGTCGAGGCTGCCCACCACCTCGGCATAGGCCCGTACCAACCCATGCCTGACTTCGCTGTTCGGGAGTTCCATGGCGACTGCAAGGCTAGCACGGCGCGCGGCTGTCTGCTCCGCACTCGCCGGCGCTCTCGGATGACCTCGGCGTCAGCGGCCCAGCCCAGCGCATTTGCGTGTGCCGTGCGGTCTCTGGACGAATCTGGTTTTCAATACGAATGGCTTGGCTTGCAGGCGGATTTACACGCATCCTCGCGGAACCAAATCATGCCCCGGCCCACAGTCGCGTTGTTCGATATCGATGGCACCTTGATCGTCACGGGCAGCACCGGGCGGCGCGCGGTGAATCGCGCGTTTTTGAAGCTGTATGGGCGGGCGGATGCGTGTGATTCGTTTGGCTTCGACGGCATGACCGATCGCTTGATCGCGCGTATGGGATTCGAAGCGATTGGGGTCGAAGCGACGGCTGCGGCGATCGACGCTTGGCTCGAGGAATATTTGCTCGCGCTCGCAGACGAGGTGTCGCGAGCGGATGCTGCGAGCTACCGGTTGTTGCCGGGGATGCGGGAGGCGATTCTGGCCGCAGAGGCGGCGGAGGTGGCGGTGGGGCTCGGCACGGGCAACGTTCGTGAAGGTGCGCGCATCAAGCTCGAGCGGGTCGGGGTGCATCACCATTTTCGCTTCGGCGGCTTTGGCTGCGATTCCGAGGCGCGGCCGGAGTTGATTCGTTTGGGGGCCGAGCGCGGCGCGGCGCAGCTCGCCGTACCGCTCGCGGCTTGTCGCGTGGTCGTGATCGGCGACACGCCGCGCGACGTCGAGGCGGCGCGGGCGATCGACGCGGAGTGCATCGCTGTGGCCACGGGCCGCTATTCGGTCGCTGAACTCGAGGCGAGCGGGGCCCATTGCGTATTCGCGGATTTCTCGCACGCGGCCGCAATCGGCGCCTTGCTCGCCATGTAGAACCGGTTCCAGGTTTGGGCTCGCTGGGCGCGAGGCCTTTACCAACCCGCACTGTTCATGCTGAAAAATGCCGACGCTTGCCTTCTCCACCACAATCCGTAGATAGACAGGCCATGAAGATTTCCTCCCGCCTGTTACCGGTTCCAGGTGCCTCGCTGAAGGGCCTCGGGCTCGTCGCGTCGTGCCTCATTGCCGCGGCTTCGTTCCTCGCCGCTTGCACGCCATCGGAGTCGCTCTCGAACAATCCTTCGGGCTCGACGGGCCCCAAGCAGAAGAGCGATGATCCGGGTGACGACGGTCCGATCACGCCCGCGACTCAGCCGCCCAAGGCCACCGGCAACCCGCTAGAAGGCGTGAAGCTGTGGGTCGATCCGAACTCGAACGCGATGCTGCGTGCCAACAGCATTCGCGCGAAAGAGCCGGAGAAGGCGGCGATCTTGGACAAGATCGCCAAGCAGCCGCAGGCGCTCTGGCTCGGTGAGTGGAACAGCAACATCTATCGCACCGTCGAGTACAACATCGCGCAGGCCAAGGCCGAGGGCGCGACCGCCGCGTTCATCGCCTACAATCTGCCGCACCGCGATTGCGGTCAGGAGTCTGCCGGTGGTCTCAAGACCGCGGACCACTACAAGCACTGGATCCGCCGCATCGCCGCGGCCAGCCACAACGACAAGGTGATCTTCATTCTGGAGCCCGACGCGATCGGCCTCTTGAAGAAGGACAATTGCCTGTCTGAAGCCGAGCAGACCGAGCGCTTGGCGCTGATCAAGGACGCCGTGTGGGTATTGCGCAAGAACCCGAACGCGATCGTCTATATCGACAGCGGCCACGCGCACTGGGAGCCGGCTCCGGTCTTCGCAGAGCGCTTGAAGCCCGCCGGCATCGAGGACGCGAACGGCTTCGCGCTCAACGTCTCGAACTACGTGACTACCGAAGAAAATACTGCTTTCGGCAAGAAGATCTCCGCGTTGGTCGGCGGCGCGCACTTCATCATCGACACCAGCCGTAACGGCGCGGGTTCGGCGGCGGACAACGCCTGGTGCAATCCGCCCGGTCGCAAGATCGGCAAGCCCCCGACCACCGTCACGAACGATCCGCTGATCGACGGCTACCTGTGGCTCAAGCGCCCGGGCGAGTCCGATGGCGAGTGCAACGGTGGCCCCAAGGCGGGCGTGTTCTGGATCGAGCAAGCGCTCGATATGGCGAAGTGATTCGCTCCGAGCTCTGAACGCACCGTGACTCGATCAGACTTCTGATTTCGTCGCTGCGTCGCGCAGGAGCACCCCCAAAAAAGAAAGCGCCCCGAGCCTGCTGCTCGGGGCGTTTTTCTATTTGCTGAGCAGGTAGGCGCGCCAACCACCGAATTCGCTGATGTCCGTTGCGCCCTCGAGCGCGATCGGTTCACAGCCGAAGCCGTGCACCTTGCTGCCATCTTCCAAGACGCAGGTGCCGATGTTCATCGGCGCGGGTACGCCTTTCACGAATTGGCCGAAGGCTCGAGGGGTCAGCTCCCAGACCTCGACTTCGATCGAAGAGCCGCCCGAGCTCACGCGCACCAAGCCCGGCTTGGGTGGCAGCGTGTCGGGCAGCGCGTACAAGCGGTACTCGGGGGCCGTCTTGCATGAGCGCACGAGCGTGGCCGACAGCTCGGTCAGCTGCTTGTTCAAGGGTTGTCCGCTCAAATGCGCGCCGACGACGGCCAAGAGCACGCTGCCCGGGCGCGGGCTGCGGGGCTCCGGCGCGGGCGGCAAGGCAGCTCCGGTTCTGCCGAGTGTGCCGGCGACGTCACGTTGAAAAGCGTCGCCGATCGCGGCCAGGTAGGCATCGGCGTCGCGCTTTCCGAAGAGCGTGATGCCGAACGGCAAGCCGTCCGCGCGCAAGTCCGAGGGCACGGCGAGCGCGGATAGATCGAGCAAGTTGGCGAAATTCATCAACGCGCCCAGGCGTGAGTTGAGCCCGATCGGATCCGCCTCGACCTCGCTCACCGTGGGGAAAAAGGGCGTGGTCGGTACGATGAACAGCTCGATGTTCGACCAAGCGAGGCGCGCGCGTCGCGCGTGTTCCGCGAGCGTTTGCATGCCGAGGAAAGCATCGGTCGCGCTGAAGCCCTCGGCCCGACCGAGCACCTTGCTGATCACGGGCAACACGCCGCCCGGGTTCTTGCTCAGGATGCTCTTCACCGAAGCAGCGCGCTCGGCGACGAACGCGCCCTCGTACAGCATTTGCCCGACTGCGTGGAACGCCTCGAAGTCGAGCTCGACGGCGATCCCGCCCAGGCGCTGCAAGCGCTCGACGGCGCGTGAAAAGTCGGCACGCGTTCCACCGTAGTCGAGCTCCTTCAGGTACGGGGCGCTCGGTACGCCGAAACGAAACGTCGCGGGCGCGGCTCCGGGCAGGAAGCGAACTCGGTCTGCGTCGGGGCGGCTGTAAGCGTCGGTTTTATCCGGACCTGCCGCAATTTCCGCGACCAAGCTCGCATCGTGCACGGTCAACGCGAATACCGAAACGCAATCGAGGCTGCGGCAAGCGGGCACGACGCCGCTCGTACTGAGCAGGCCGCGCGTCGGCTTGAGACCGACCAAATTGTTGAACGACGCGGGGACGCGCCCCGAGCCCGCCGTGTCCGTGCCGAGCGCAAAGCTCACCAAGCCCGACGACACCTCGACCGCGGAGCCCGAGCTCGAACCACCGGGAATGCGCTCGGGGGCAAACGGGTTTTCGGCCACGCCGTATGGCGAACGTACACCCACGAGACCGGTCGCCAGCTGATCGAGATTGGCTTTGCCGATCACCAGCGCGCCGGCCGCGACCAAGCGCTCGACGACGAACGCGCTCTCCGTCGGCACGTGCGCAAAGCCGGGGCAGGCGGCAGTGGTGGGCATGCCAGCCACGTCGATGTTGTCCTTCACCGCGAACGGCAAGCCGTACAGCGGAAGCGCTTCACCGCTTGCGCGGCGCTGCTCGAGGCGTCGCGCCGCCGCGAGCAAGTTGGCCTTGGACTCGAGGTGGATCCACACATGTCGACTCAGGCTCGCCTGCCAGGCGTCCGCGAGCTGCTCGACGAGCGCGATGGGCGAAAGGGTGCCGGCCGCGTAGCGCGTGCGTAAGGAGTGAAAATCGAGACTGAGATCGCGCGCGCTCCGAGGCATGGGCGGAGCATCTCCGCGCCAGTGTTTCGCGCGCGTGTCGAATGACGCGCGCTGGCGAAATTGTTGAATTTTATCGAGTTATTGCTCGGGCACGGGCATCCTCGCCAGGCTCGGGCCCGAGTGTTACGGTGCCCGACGATCTGGCCATCGCTCAGCTTCGAGGAGTGCCGCGTGAAGAGCAATCGTGATGCCGCTGAAGCCCCGGCTCAGCCAGTGCAGGTGATCGAGACCATTCCCGTACGTGCCGAGAACAAGGTCAGCGCCCAAGAGGTGGCCGAAGAGGGGATCCCGACGCCGCCGCATTTGCGCATCTTCCCCGAGCTCGGCCGCGGCGGCATGGGTCGCATTCATCCCGCGACCGATCGCAACTTGCTGCGTCACGTTGCGCTAAAACGCTTGGACCGAGAGCTGGCCAAGGTGCCGATGTACCGAGACGGCTTCATCGCGGAAGCGCAGATGACCGGGCAGCTCGAGCACCCGAACATCGTCCCGGTGCACGAGCTGGCGGTCTCTCCAGAAGGAGTGCCTTACTTCACGATGAAGCTGGTGCAAGGCATGAACTTCGACGCCTGGCTGCGCGAGCCCGAGCACGCAGTCGGTCAGACCGCGCGTCTACAGGAGGGGCTCGAGATCTTTCTGAAGGTGTGTGACGCCGTCGCCTACGCCCATCATCGCGGCGTGATTCACCGGGATTTGAAGCCGGAGAACATCATGGTCGCGGGCTTCGGCCAGGTGTACTTGATGGATTGGGGCCTCGCGCGGCTGACCAAGACTCGCCCCGCCTCCGGCTCGCGCGCACAGATGGAAGCGCCCGGCGCGGTTGGCACGCCCACGTTCATGGCGCCCGAACAAGCGCGCGGCAACCCGGACGAAATGGACGAGCGCAGCGACATCTTCGGCCTGGGCGCGATTTTGTACGAAATCGTGAGCGGCAAGATGCCGTACGGCCCATCGCTGAACGCGGACTACGTGCTGGCACGCGCGGTCGACGGCAAGGTCATCCCGATCGACGAGGCGACGATCGGCATCGGCGTGTCCAAGCGCATTCGCAGCGTCGTGGCCAAGGCGGTCGCGGTGAAGCCCGAGGATCGCTATCAGACAGTGGTCGAGCTGCAGCACGACGTGCGCGCCTTCCTGCAGGGCGGCCTGCATTTGCCGCGGCGCAGCTTTTTGCCCGGGACGCTGATCATCCGCGAGGGTGACAGGGGTGAAGAAGCGTACATGATCGTGAGTGGGACCTGCCGTACGCTGCGCGCCCGTGACGGCAAGCAAGAGATCCTCGGCACGATGACCGCGGGCGACGTGTTCGGGGAGATGGCGCTGCTGCTCGCGGAGCCGCGCGCGGCGACCGTCGAAGCCGTGGATCAGGTGACGGTGTTGGTGCTGGACCAGGCAACCATGACCGCCGGGCTCGGCTTCGACGGTTGGACGGGGGCGCTGGTGCGAGCGCTGGCGCACCGCTTCATGGCGCTGGAGCAACAGGTGCGTGACTCCGGGATCAGGCGGAGCTAGCGGCACGCGCCCGCGTGCTCAGCTTGGCGAACAGCCAGAGCGGCAGCCAAAGCGGGAACAAGAGCGGAAGGGCCTCGGCCACGCGGGCTACTGCGAGCGCGCCGGAAGTGCGCTGTCCCTCGCGAGTGGTCACGTAGCAGTGTGGACCGTCCTCCGTGGCGGACGAAAGCGGCAGCACTTCGAAGCGCGCGCACCAGTCGAACCAGCGCACGAACCGGGCCAGCCGCTCGGCGCGCGGCCGGCCCGGCGCGAATTCGAAGCGGCGCTCGCGCACTTCCGGCACGAGGAACGAAAGGTAGGACGCGACCATCAACCAGCTGAACAGCTCGACGCGTGCACCGAGCTCGATCGAGGCATGAAACATCACGCCCAGCCAGAGCGCCAAGCGTCGAGTTTTCGGCAGCCACATGCCGAGGGCGATGAAAAGCTCGCTGGCGATGGCTGCTTTTGCGGCCAGGCTCCCGAACCACGCGGAGGTCACGAGCTCGCTCGCCCAAGCGGGGAGGGGCAGGCCGTTTTGAGCCCAGATCTCCGGGGCTCGCGCGAAACGCAGGAACAAGACCTGCCCGCTGCGCCAATCCGCATCGAGCCACTTGCCACCGCTCGAGACCAGATAGACGAGCGACACCTGAATTTGAAATAGGCGTCGAGCGAACGTGGGCGCGACACGTTGTTCGTGCGACAGCGTGTGCGAGCGCCCGCGCACGAGCAAGAACGAGCGATCGCAAGGCGTGAACGCGAGCAGGAACGTGAGCAGCAGCAACTCATAACGGTTGTTGTGATATTGCAGCCGATCGCAGAGCAGAAAATACATGCCCAGGGTCGAGCCGACGAGCAGCGCCTCACGCGGCCAGACGCCGACGAAAGCACACAGCGCGGCCAGCGTTTGCAGACCGAGCAACGATGAATATCCGGTTTTGCCGGGCAGCCAGCGTTCCGGCAAGAGGGGCAGATGAAAATAATCTGCGAAGTAGCCGCCCTGCAGCAGCTCGAGGATCAGCCGCAGCCCGTTGAAGAAGAGCAAGGCGCTGATCGAAAGGCGCAGTAAGCCGAGCAGCCACGCGTCGCGCTCTTCTGCGAAAAGGCGCTGCCAGGCGCGGCTCAGGTTGGTGCCGCTGCTCACGGGCGGTCCGCCCGCAGCTGAACATGCCCCGCTTCGCCATTTTTCAGCGTGTCGACCTCCGCGATCAGCGCTTCGGTGTCGTCGCCAGGGGGCAGATGCTCCACGAAATCGCGCAGCGCAAACTGAAGGCGGAACAGTTGCGCATCCAGACCATACGAGGCGTGGACGAACTGGTCGAGCGTGCTCAGCGGTCCATAATGAACTCGATCTTGCCAACGGTGGCTGTGTCGCGTGCCGGAGCGATCTCTGCTCTCCCAAGCGCCGTCACGAATCGCCACGAGCCGCGGGCGCCCGTGACGTTGCACCCTTCGAAACAGTGAGATCTTGAGCTTCGACGAAGCATTGAACATCTGAAAGCCGAACACGCGATCGGGGCTCTTTTGCGCCCAGACCAGCACGCCGAGCTGCGCAGCCAAATAGGCGAAGAACAGGAGCGGACGGAGGCGAGGACTCAGGTTGAGCAGCGAGCGCGGCATTTCGTGGCTTTCTCTCGTCCTATACTCGCGCGGGCGGCAAGGGGAAGTCCGCTGTCAGTAGAGCGCAAAATCCCGCAATTCTTGCAGAAAAGATCATTGCGCTGAGTGGCTTCGGCACTATGTTTTGAACGTGCAAGCGTCGAAGTTACGCAAGCGTGTCGTGGTGATCGGCGGCGGCTTTGGCGGTATCGCTGCAGTCAAGGCGTTGTCCACGGCTCCGGTGCACACCACGCTCGTGGATCGCTCGAATCACTATCTGTTTCAACCGCTGCTGTACCAGGTGGCGATGGCCGGCTTGGCCCCAGCCGAAATTGCCGCGCCCATTCGCGCCGTGCTCCGTCACGTCGACAATGCGCGTGTGCTGCTCGCTGAGGTGACGCACATCGATCTCGCTGCGCGTCGCGTGCAGACTCGTGAGAGCGGCGCGCTCGAATACGACTATTTGGTGCTCGCACCCGGCGCCGTGAATTCCTACTTCGGGCATCCAGAGTGGGCGCACGTCGCTCCCGGCCTGAAGGATTTGGACGACGCGGTGGAGATCCGCCGTCGTGTGCTGTTGGCGTTCGAGGCCGCGGAGCGCGAGTCCGATCCGGCCGCGCAGCGTCGGCATTTGACCTTCGTCGTGATCGGCGGCGGTCCGACCGGCGTCGAATTGGCGGGGGCCATTGCCGAGCTCGCCACCTTCGTCTTGTCGCGTGACTTCCGCGCCATCAAGCCGGACGCGACGCGCGTGGTTTTGGTGGAAGGCGGCCCGCGCGTGCTCTCCGCGTTCGATCCCGAGCTGTCTGAGCGCGCCACGCAGAGCCTGCATGAAATGGGCGTAGAAGTGCTGCCCAACGCGCGGGTGACGGCGATTGACGAACAGGGCGTGGCGATCGGAAAGACCCGCATCGAGGCGTCGACGGTGCTCTGGGCAGCCGGCGTGCGCGCTTCTCCGCTGTGTGAGCGGCTGGGGCTTTCCGTAGATCGCTCGGGCCGTGTGCCGGTCGAGCAGGATTGCTCCTTGCCCGGCTATCCAGAGGTGTTCGTGATCGGCGACGCTGCAAGCTTCACGCCGGTGGGCGGCAGCGAGCCTTTGCCCGGCGTCAGCCCGGTAGCGATGCAACAAGGCCGTTTCGTGGCGCGGACGATCGTGGCCGCGATCGAGAAGCGGCCGCGCGGCGGCTTTCGCTACGTCGACAAGGGGTCGATGGCGACGATCGGTCGTCGGCGCGCGGTGGCTGCGGTGGGCAAACTCAAGCTGAGCGGGTTCATCGCCTGGCTTGCCTGGCTCACGGTGCACATTTTCTACTTGATCGACTTTCGCAGCAAAATCGTGGTGCTGTTCGATTGGGCCTGGTCGTACTTCACCTATCAGCGCGGCTCGCGGCTGATCACGGGGCACCGCCTGAACGCGGGTGCGCCGGAACGCCTACAGGCGGCTGCGTCGAGCGCACCCGCCGCGGTTTTGCCGGCGCCGCCGGCCCCGGTCGCTGCCCCGGCAGCGGCCGCGCATCTCGACGCGGGTCACGTCCTCGACCGTGCTTGAAACCGTTGTCGAGGACCCCCGTACTTGGTTCATGCGCCACCTCGAGTTTTCTGCACTGCTCCTTTTGGCCCTGACGGGCTGTCATGAAAGTGCGACAACGGATCAGCGGGCCAGCCGTGCTGCGGCTTCGCCGTCGAACGCCGCTGCCACCGTCACCCGCGTCGGCACCGATCCGGGTCAAGTCGGCAACGGGACGCCGCTCCGCGCACAGGCCGGGCACGAGCTCGCCGCGTTCGCCGCGGGTTGCTTTTGGGGCGTCGAAGACGCTTTTCGCCATGTGCCAGGAGTCACCGCGACGGCCGTTGGCTACACCGGCGGGCATACTTCGGACCCGACCTATCCTCGCGTTTGTGAGCACGACACCGGGCATGCCGAAACGGTGCTGGTGGAGTTCGAACCCAAGCGTGTCAGCTACAGCCGCTTGCTCGACATTTTCTTCGAGATTCACGATCCAACCACCCTGAACCGCCAAGGACCGGACTACGGCGATCAATACCGCAGCGCGGTTTTCACGCAGTCTCCTGCACAAGAGCAAGCGGCGCGGGCGGCGCTGCTGCGTGCCCAGCAAAAGCAATCGGACAAGATCGTCACCGAGATCACCCCGCTCGGCCGCTTCTACCGCGCCGAGGACTACCACCAGCAGTACGCCGAACGCACCGGTTCGCACGGTTGCCCGATCCGCCAATTCTCGGTCGACGGCTCGGCATCACTCTGAATCGAGAGCGCGCTCCGCGATCGGAGTGACCGAGTCGGGCGGCAAGAGTCCACGCAAGCGCTCCAAAGCGGCGGCTTCGCAGCGCACGTCGACGAACACGCCGGCTTCTTCATAACGCGTGCCGAGCACGTTCATCGAGGCGTGCATTTCGGCGAGTAAGCGCTGCTCGCTGAAGGGCACCAGCACCTCGGCGTGGACGTAGCTCGACTCGAAGAAAGCGATGATCTTCTGGCGCAAATCTGCCACGTCTGCGGGGCGCTTGGCCGACAGGAACCAGGCGTCGGGTTGCTCGGAGCGAAGCTTTTGCATTGCCTCGTCCGTGAGGCAGTCCACCTTGTTCATGATCAGTCGACTGGGGACCGAGTGCGCGCCGATTTCGCTCAGCACTTCTCGCGTCACGGCGAGCTGTCCGGGCCAGCTCGGGTCGGATGCGTCCACGACGTGCAACAGCAGCGAAGCTTCGCTCGCTTCATCCAAGGTGGACTTGAAGCTTGCCACCAAATCATGCGGCAATTTCTTGATGAAACCGACAGTGTCGCTGATCAGGATGCGCGGCTCGACCTCGGGGGCCAGCGCGCGCACGGTCGTGTCGAGCGTCGCGAACAGCTTGTTCTCGACGTACACGTCGCTGCCGGTCAACGCGCGCATCAGCGATGATTTGCCGGCGTTCGTGTAGCCGACCAGCGCGACACGGCGCGCTTCGCGACGTTGCGAGCGGCGCACGCTGTATTCTTTCTGCAGCGCTTCGAGTTGCTCTTTGAGCTCGGCGATGCGATCGCGAATTTTGCGGCGATCGAGCTCGAGGCCAGCTTCACCCGCGCCGCGGCCGGCTTGACGTTCTCTGCCGCGCGGTGATTCGCGCACGCGGGGTGACTCATAGCGCAGGCGCGCGATTTCGACCTGCATCCGCGCCTCACGGCTGTGCGCATGACGGTGGAAGATCTCGATGATCACGCCCGTGCGATCCAAGACCGCAACCCCCGTGGCGCGCTCCAAGTTGCGCAGCTGGCTCGGGGTGATTTCGTGGTCGACGGCAATGAGCTGTAACTCGCCGAGATCGGCGGGCAGGGACCCGGGCAGAGCGCTCTCGCCGCGCACGTGTTCGTCTTCGGCCTCGTCGTCGTCCTCGCTCGCGCGGCTGGTTGTGCCGGCTTCGATCGCTTCGCGGCGCAGGCGCGCTTTGTCTTTGACCCGCTCGACCTCGACCCCGGCGTTGCCGGAGCCGCCGGTGAGCGCCGCGAGCTCGAGCAATTTGCCTTCGCCCAAGACTGCGGCGGGCGCGAGCGTGCTGCGCGCCTGGGTGACGCGCGCGACCACGCGGTAGCCCAGGGTCTTCACCAGGCGTTCGAGCTCGTCCAGGCTGGCCTCGAACTCGGGCTCGGACACGCCCGGCAGACGCACGCCGACGAGCAGCGCCTGAGGAAGCGAGGAGAGGGACGGCGATTGAGCTATCGGTGCTGAGCGATCCGCAGAAGTCATTGAGCGGGGCGAAGCATGACACAAATCCCAACTCGGCTATTTCCATCCGGGGTGACTTGAGGCAGACTGAAAAACGTGAGTGATTTGCGAGATCCCGACCGCGACCCCGATCACCTGCTCGCCCCCGAGCGGCTGATTGAGCTGGAAAATGCCGCCGAACCCGCGCGGCGCCGCTTGAGCGAGCTACCAGCGCCCGCGCTCGAGGCGGTGCAGGCGTGGCTTGCCGCCGAGCTCTCGGTCGCCCGCGAGCGCGCACTCGAAGTCGCCGACTTCGAATTTGCCGAGTGCGTGTGTGAGTTGGAGCAGCGGCTTTGCTTTCCTGGCAGTTTCATGCGCGACGCGCAGGCAAGCCTACGGATTCAGGCGGTGCTCGGCGCACGCGCGCAATTCCGGGTCATTCAAGGCGGCGGCTGACTGCTCGGGCGGCCGGCGCTCGACCTCGATGGCGTTGAGGTGCGTTTTCAGGCGGCCGAGCTGGCCGAGCCCTCGGACGCTTCCACATACTCGTAGGCGATGGGGCACTCGATGATGGCCACGTACGGTCGGGTGAGCGCATTGAGCGTCACCACTGCGGCGCCTTCCGGGTGCCCGTTGAACTCCGCCCGCAGCGCGCCAATCGCGACCCCGCTGTGCGAGGCGAAGCCGGCCGCGCGCGATAAGAGCTCGTAGCTCCAGGTGCCGTCCGGATCGGCGAAAAAGTCGGCAGGCACTTGGTCGAGCGGCAGCGCGTAGTAGCTCACTCGCATGCCGCCCGAGGTCACGAAGTGATCCAGGGCTTCGAAACGGCGAATGGGGCTTTCTGGCATGCTTTTCAAGGCGGGGCGGTTGGTCGCGTTCATGGCGGTTCCTCCACTTTCGGCGTCTAGCAGTAGACTGAACGCAAGAACAGTATGTCGTATAATGCTACGTGATCATTGGGAAATGAGACAGGGACGGGCGCGCTTGTGCGCCACCGGCAGAAAGCGGTTTTCGACTAGCCTGAGTTCATGAGCGACCCCAAACCGCGATCGGACGCGCTGTCGTTTTTCGGTGCGACCGGCGACCTCGCCTACAAGAAGATCTTTCCCGCGCTGCAGAGCATGGCCAAGCGCGGCGTTCTGAATTTCCCGATCGTGGGCGTGGCAAAGTCGAACAGCACGCTCGAGCAGCTGATCGAGCGCGCCAGAGCCAGCTGCACGGAATACGGCGGACTCGATCCAGAAGCGTTCGCGATTCTCGCCAAGCAACTGCGCTATGTCGATGGCGACTACTCGGACCCCAACACGTTCGCACAGCTCAAGGTGGCGCTCGGCGGAGCGCAGTGCCCGACGCACTACTTGGCCATTCCGCCCTCCATGTTCACGACCGTCGTGCAGCAGCTGCAGCGCGCCGGCTGCACGGCCCCCGCGCGCGTCGTTTTGGAGAAGCCCTTTGGTCGCGATCTAGCTTCTGCCAAGGCACTCAACGCCACCCTGGCCGAGGTCTTCCCCGAGGACTCGATCTTTCGCATCGATCACTTCTTGGGCAAGGAAGCGGTGCAAAATATCCTGTATTTCCGGTTCGCGAATGCATTCTTGGACCCGATCTGGAACCGCCGCTACGTCGAGAACGTGCAGATCACCATGGCCGAAGACTTCGGCGTCAAAGGGCGCGGCAAGTTCTACGAAGAGACCGGCGTGATCCGCGACGTGATTCAGAACCACCTGCTGCAGATCGTGAGTTACCTGGCGATGGAAGCGCCATCGAGCACCTATCCGGAAGCGGTGCGTGACGAGCAAGCCAAGGTCCTGCGCACGATCCGCCCGATCAGCTGCGAAAACATGGTGCGCGGCCAATTTCGTGGCTACCGCGACGAGCCCGGAGTCAAATCCGACTCGTACATGGCAACCTATGCGGCGCTGCGCATGTACGTCGATTCCTGGCGCTGGGAAGGGGTGCCATTCTACGTGCGAGCCGGAAAATCCCTGGCCAAGACGGTCACCGAGGTCACGGTCGAGTTCAACAACCCGCCGCAGGTCGTGTTCAGCGAGCCCACGCCGTCGATGGGCAATTACGTGCGCTTTCGCCTGAACCCCGAGGTCGCGATCGCGCTCGGTGCGCGCGCCAAGCGTCCGGGCGAGGGCATGCGCGGTCGACCGCTGGAGCTCTCGGTGGTCGAAACCCACGAGCAGGGCGCAGACGGTCGGCTCGGTGCCTACGAGCGTTTGCTCGGCGACGCGATGGCCGGAGACGCCACGCTGTTCGCGCGCCAAGACGTGGTCGAGGCCGCGTGGGCGATCGTCGATCCGGTGATCCACGGCGCGAGCGCCATGTTCGAGTACGAACCCGGCAGTTGGGGGCCGCCGCAAGCGGACCGCTTGGTGGCCGACGTCGGCGGCTGGAACACGCCACAATGAAGCCCGCCGGATCGGCGGGCCCACGCCGCCGATCGCGTGCGGGGCCAGCCTGGTGACTGCCGAGGCGCCCTTCAGCGCTTCAGTTCTTGAGGGCCAACCAAAGCACCAGCGCCGAAAGCGCGATGCGATAGTAGCCGAACGGTTCCAAGCCACGCCGCTGCAGGTAGCGGATGAACACGGCGATCACCCCCCAAGCGACGAAGAACGACACCAGCATTCCGACCCAAAGTTGGGCCCCGCCGACCGAAGCTGCCAGCTCATCGCGCGCCTTGAGGCCTTCATACACCGTAGCGGCCCCCAGGGTGGGGAGTGCGAGCAGGAACGAGAACTCGGCTGACGTGGCGGTGGACAAGCCGGTGGCTTGCCCGGCCACGATCGTGCACATCGAACGGGAAGAGCCAGGCCAGAGCGAAAAGCACTGGCCCAGGCCGATCACCAGCGCGCGGCCCGGGGTGACGTGCTCGAGGCCGACCAAGCCATGCACCTGGCGCTTGGCGCGCACGCGCTCGACCACGATCATCAATACCCCGCCGGCGAACAACGCGAACGCCACTGGCAGCGGCCCGAACAAATGCGCTTTGATCGTCTTGTGCAGCAAGAAGCCAATCGCGGCTGCGGGCGCGAACGCGACCAACAAGGCTGCGGCCAAGCGCAGCGAGGCAACGTCGCGCCGCATCAAGCCCGCCACGCGCGCGCCGAGTAAGCGGTGATAATGAACCACCACGGCTAGGATCGCGCCGAGCTGAATCACGATGTCGAACGCCTTCGCGCCTTCGCTCGTCTCGCCCAAGAACTGAGAGACCAAGATCAAATGCCCGGTCGAAGAGACCGGCAAGTACTCGGTCAAGCCTTCGACGATGCCCAGCAGAATCGCAACCAATAAGCTCAAAATGCGCCTCGCTTTACCGGGAGCGGCGTGTAACCCGGATCCATCGCGCCGGCCACCGACCTGACGGCGGGCAGCAAAAGAGCGCAGGGGCGGCGCTCGGGCGAACGCGAGCTCAGCCCGAAGAGCAGCCACCAGGTCGACTCAGTTCGCCGCTGCGCTCACCGGGCTTCGCCCGTGTCCGCGGAAACCGCGCCGCGAGCGCGCCGAGAGAGCGCCGAGAGAGCGCCGAGAGAGCGTAAGAGGGGCCGGAGACTAAGTGACACGATCAGAAACACGAGGCCGAGCAGGCCGAGTACCGACGCGCAAAGGTCCCGAGCGTAGTGTTTTCTCGTCAGCGTGCAATGCGGGCCTCGTCGATCGCATACCCACATTGGCGTCACGTCCGTAGTCTTGCGTGTTCCGCGTGTGCGAAAGCGCGAAAGAGCGAAGCGAGATCTTGCCTCTCGTGGAAGCGGTAGTATCTTCATCGGTCCTTGAAAGAACTTTTCGACACGCTAAAGAAGCAGGCACTGCCAGCGATCTGGGCCCAGGGAGTAAAGCTTGCCCGCGAGGATTCGGTCTCGCTGGAAAAGGAGAGCGACGGCCGGCTCGATTTGCGCGTTCGCGTTCCAACGCGGGCAGCCTACCTGACCGTCTCGCTGTTCACCCGCGACTTGGAGTGGAGCTGCGACTGTCCCGGCCCGGCG
>DASSMT010000361.1:0-29242 GCA_035688655.1 Polyangiaceae bacterium
ATCGGCGGCGCGGTTTGGCACCTCGATGTCGGCTCATCGCATCCTGGGGCTGGAGCAGGTCCCAAGGGTTTGGCTGTTCGCCAATTAAAGCGGTACGCGAGCTGGGTTTAAAACGTCGTGAGACAGTTTGGTCCCTATCTGCCGTGGGCGCAGGATACTTGAGAGGAGCTACCCATAGTACGAGAGGACCTGGGTGGACGAACCTCTGGTGCTCCGGTTGTCACGCCAGTGGCATAGCCGGGTAGCTATGTTCGGAACAGATAACCGCTGAAAGCATATAAGCGGGAAGCTGGCCTCAAGACTAGGTATCCCTGCCGCAAGGCACTAAAGGTCCCACGTAGACCACGTGGTTGATAGGCTAGGTGTGGAAGCGCAGCGATGCGCGGAGCTAACTAGTACTAATAGACCGTGCGGCTTGACTTATTCTCTAAGGCAAACATTGCAATTGGTATCCAGAGTCCGGGCGAGACTAGCGTCGTAGCTAGTCTTCAACGAACTCTCGCTGCACCGAGCCGAACAGGCCAGTGCGCGAAATTCAGCGCAATACAGCACCAAAAAGCTGGCGTGGACGCCCAAAAATTTCCGGTGGCAATATCGAAGAGGCCATACCCGATCCCATCTCGAACTCGGAAGTCAAGCTCTTTGGAGCCGATGGTACTGCAAGGGCAACCTTGTGGGAGAGTAGGACGCTGCCGGGCTAATTTCTAAAGATGCCCTGACGAGCAATCGTCAGGGTTCTTTTTACGCAAAAATTAGAGCGGCTGGCCGACCCGTTCGCGCTTCGCCCTGGTTTTGCGGGCGCCGAGTGCGGGAGGCTCCCGCGTCAGGTGCAGGCAGTGGAGCGCGGAAGTGCTGGCGTGGAGTCGCGCTGCTACTCGAGGGCTACCAAAGGAGCTCGGGTCGATGCATGTTCGCGGCGTGCGCGTTTCGCGTGAGATGTGTTGGGAGTGCCGCAGACCGGTGCGGGTTTGTTACTGCGCCGCAGTTCAGCCGATCGAAACTCAGACGCGAGTCGTGATCTTGCAGCACCCGCGCGAGAGCGATGTGCCGATCAACACCGCGCGCATCGCCGAGCTCGCGCTGTCGAACTCGTCGCTGCACGTGGGGCTCGACTTTGCGCGCGATGAGGTGCTGAGCCGCGCTCTGAGCAACCCCGCGGCGCCGCCGGTGCTGCTCTATCCGAGTGACGACGCGAAGGATCTGGCGCGCGAGGCGCCGGTTGGTCCGGTGACTTTGGTCGTGATCGACGGCACCTGGTGGCAAGCGTCGAAGCTGTTCAAGCTGAACCCGTTCTTGCAGACACTGCCGCGCTACGGGCTCGCGCCCTCGGCGGAGAGCCGCTATCGGATTCGGCGCGAACCGGCGGCCCACTGTCTGTCGACGATCGAGGCGCTGGAGGCCGCGCTTTCGCTGCTAGAGCGTCGAACGGGCGGCTTTCCGGAGCTGCTCAAGCCGTTCGACACCATGGTCGAAACGCAGTTGGATTTCGTGAATCGCGAGCATCGGCCGCGCCATCGCCGTTCGCTCGAACCCAAGCTTCGGCCGTTGGTCGCGCCGGCCCTGAGCGAGCGACCCGAATCCGTAGTCATCGGCTACGGCGAAGCCAACGCCTGGCCCTACGGCAGTCCGGAGCCGCACCCGCCGGAGGTGGTGCACTGGGCGGCGGTGCGGCCCGCGACGGGCGAGCGCTTCGAGGCCTATGTGGAGCCGAGTGGTCCGCTCGCGCCCTCGTTCGAGGCGCACAGCCGACTCGTGGCCGCTCGCATTCTGGCTGGTGAAGCGCGCGCGGCGTTTGCGCGCCGCCTGAACGCGTTTCTGCGGCCGGACGACGTCCTGGTGAGTTGGGGCTTCTACGCTTCGGAGTTGCTGCGGGTCGAGGGCATCGCGATCCCGCCGCGTTTGGATCTGCGCGAAGCAGCGATTCACGCGCTCGGGCGGCGCGTCGGGCAGCTGGACGATTATCTGGCGGCTCTCGGCACGACGCCGAGCATTGCTTGGGCGGCTGGGCGCACCGGACTGCGACTGGCCGCGATGGAAGCGTTGGTGGAGCGCTTACGCTTCGCTCGGCGAGATGAGCTGCGCGCGCGGCGACCCGCGCAGACGGTGGTCGAAAGTCTCGAATGAGCGTGCTCGCGGACCTACCGCGACGGGCGAAGTTGGCCGCGTTGCTCGGCCTGGGGAGCTTGGTTTTGGCGGCGGTCGCGCTGGGCTTTGGGCCGATCGCGCGTGCGCGCGCGGCGGCCGCTGCTGAACGGCGCGGGCTTTCGCTGGAGATCGGCCAGGTGCGCGCTGGGCTCGGCGGAATTTGGCTGCGCGATGTCGAGCTGCGCGCGCCACGCATGCCGGCAGCGACGATGCACATCGCGGCTCTGCGCGTTGGCTTCGGCTGGCGACTGAATGTCGCGAGCGTCACCGTGCACGGGGCGCGGCTCGAGCTTGCCGGCGAGCCCGAGGAGCTCGCGCGGCAATGGGCGGCGTTGCGGGGCGCAGCGAAACCCGACGCGGACGGCGCGGCCGCTGAGCTGCAATACGCGGCCGATGGCATCGACGTGGTGTGGCACGTGCGAGCGCATGAGCCGGCCCAGCGCCTCTGGGGTCTGAGCTATCAACGCGCGGAAGCGCGCGAGCAAATCGCGATCGACTTATTGCACCTGCGCGAAGCGGGGTTCGACCTCTCGGCGCGAAAGCCGCGCGCCACGCTGCTCCGTCGTCCGAGCGCTTCGCAGGCGAGCAGTGCGAATTCCCTGCCCCGCCAGTTGGAAAGTCTACAGGCCGAGGGGCTGGACCTCGGGATCGTGCTGGAAGCGCCGCGCGCGCAGGCGAATGCAGCCACACCAGCTCAGAAATCGCCCGCTTTTCAGCCCGACCCGCTGCGCGGCCCGAAGCTGCGCGCGGGTTTGGCCGAGCTGTCGTCGTGGGCAGCGCGCTCGCTGCCCGACGGTGCGGGGCTCAACCTGGAAGGGGTCAATCTGCGCTTCAGTCGCGGCGCCGACACCCTGAACTTCGGTCCGAGCAGCTTGCGCGCGCTGCGCGTGGCGACCGAAGTCGAGCTCTCGCTAGCGCCCAAAGCCGAGGCCTCCGGGACCCCGCTCGAGTTCCGAGTCAGTCTGCCGATCGAGCGCGGCGACGTGCGGGCGAGTTTGCGGGGCGGGCCGGTGAGTTTGCGCAGCTTGGGGGTACGCGAGCACGATTTCGGCCTGATTGGCGTCGAGCTGGCGATGCTGCAGGCCAAGGGAGATGTCACCTTGGCGGCCGACGGCTCCACGCTTTCCTTCGACGGCAGCGGGGCGCTCTCCAATGTGGCGCTGAAACGCGCCGAGCTCTCCACCCTGCCGCTGAGCGGCATCCAGCTGGCATTTCGCGCCAAGGGCACGACCTCGCTAGACGGAGCTCGGCTGGTCTTGGAGGACGGTGAGCTGGCTTTCGGCGACGTGAGCGTTCGCGGCAGCGGGAGCTTGAATCGAAGCGAACGCACGCTCTCGACGCGCTGGCAGGGGGGAGTGCCCTTGGCGTCGTGCCAAGCGTTCTTGGACGCCACACCGCGCGGGCTCGCGCCGTTGATCGCGTCGTTGCGCATGACCGGGACATTTGGCGTCAAGGCCGACCTCGACTTCGACTCCGAGCACCCGAACGACACCCGCGTGCGCCTGAACGTGGCCAACGATTGTCACATCGAGCAGGTGCCGGCTCAGCTGAACCCGCGCCGGTTTTCGCACCTGTGGCAGCGCGAGGTCAGAGGCGCCAACAAGCAGCCGATCGAAATCGAAAGCGGCCCCGGCTCTGCCGATTGGGTGCCAATCGATGCCATTTCGCCGAACATGGAAGTGGCGGTGCAGGTCTGCGAAGACGGCCACTTTCAGTACCACCACGGCTTCGATTTCGAGGCCATCCAAAACTCGATCAAAGACAACCTGATCAAGGGACGGTTCGCGCGGGGCGCGAGCACGATCAGCATGCAGCTGGCGAAGAACCTGTACCTGAGCAAGGAAAAGACGCTCGGTCGCAAGCTGCAAGAGGCGGTGCTCACGCAGCTGCTCGAACAGGAACTGAGCAAGCGCGAGTTGCTCGAGCTGTACCTGAACGTGATCGAATATGCGCCCGGGGTGTACGGCATTGGGCCGGCAGCGCACTACTACTTCGCCAAGCGACCGAGCGAGCTCTCACTCGGTCAGGCGCTGTACATCGCCTCGATTTTGCCGAACCCCGAACGGCAACACTTCGACGCAGACGGCAAGGTCAGCGCAGCGTGGGCCGCGTATTTGCAGCGCTTGATGCGCATCGCCAAGAAAATCGGCCAGATCAACGAGGAACAACTGGCGGCCGGGCTTGCGGAGCACGTCGTGTTCCACGTGGCTGATTCGGGCGGGGGTCCCCAAAGCAGCGCTCCCTACTCGGGCGAGGGCACCGACACTCCGAGCGAGCTCTCGCCCTAGCCACTCCTCCGTGTCAGAGTCCGGCGGTGAACGGCTCCACTCTTTCGTCCACTCCTCCCGCCACTCACTTGCAGGATGAGCGGGACCGACACTGGATGCTGCAGGCGCTGCTGGAAGCCGATCTGGCCCCGGCGCATGGGGACGTCCCGGTGGGCTGCATCGTGGTCGACGCCGATGGCTGCGAGCTCGCTCGCGACCACAACCGGCGCGAAGAACTGGCCGACCCCACCGCGCACGCCGAGCTGCTCGCGCTGCGTGCGGCCGCCGCCAAGCTCGGGCACTGGCGCCTGGAGCGGGCCACCGTGTTCGTCACGCTCGAGCCCTGTCCAATGTGCGCGGGCGCGCTGGTCAACGCCCGCGTCGGGCGAGTCGTGTACGGGGCGACCGATCCCAAAGCAGGCGCGCTTCACTCCCTGTTCGAGATTGGCCGCGACCTTCGGCTCAATCACCGCTTCGAGGTGTCCTCCGGCGTCCTAGCCGAGGACGGTGCAGCTCGACTGAAAGCGTTCTTCGCGAAGCTGCGCGCCGCGTCAGGCCTCGGATAACGGTTGGCGAGGCAGCGGTCAGCGAGCCGATGCAGCAGCAATCGACAGCCGTTCGGCGGCGGCGACTGGCTCGGCCGGCGCAGGATTCTGTGCGCGGTTCAGCGAGCGGCGGCGCAACTCATGGGCGGCGAGCAGCGGAGCGAGCAGAATCCCTCCCGGTGCTACGAGTACCAAAACCCAAAGTAAAACCCGAACCGCAGTTGCCATCGCCACTCTTACATCTGCAGCCCGCGTGCCAATTTGTAAAGGAGGGTGTTCCTCAGAAATTTGGCATCGCGCTTCGAAATGTGCGGCGCGATCGCTATGACTCCCGTGTCACACGTGACTCAAATCCGTGTCGCGCTTGCAAGCAATGAGCTCTGAGTGCACTGACGGACCGCTGGCAATTCTGTATCAGGATGATGCGTGCGTCGTCGTGGACAAGCCGTCGGGCATGATCGTGCATCGCGGTTGGGCCAACGACGATCGCGATCTGTTACGCGTGACGCGCGATGCGCTCGGGCGTTACGTCTACCCCCTTCATCGCTTGGACCGCGGCGCGAGTGGCACCGTTCTGTTCGCACTGAACGAAGGCGCGGCGCGCACTCTGAACCGGAGCTTTGCCGACGGTTCGCTCGACAAGCGCTACCTGGCTCTGACGCGTGGTCACCCGGCCGAGCAGGGTCTCATCGATCATCCGATCCCGCGGGCGCCCGCTGAGGAGCGCGTGCCGGCACAGACGGAGTACGCTCGCCTCGGGACGTTCGAGCGCTATGCGCTGGTGCTCGCGCTGCCGAAGACGGGACGTTTGCATCAAATCCGTCGCCACTTGAAACACCTCTCCTGCCCGCTGATCGGCGACGTGCGCTACGGCAAGGGCGAACACAACCGGCTCTTCCGCGAGCAATACGGGCTGGCTCGCTTGGCGCTGCATGCGGCTGCGCTGCGCTTCGTCCACCCGTCGAGCGGAGCGCCGATCACCGTGCGCGCGCCCTTGTCCGGCAGCTTGGCCGCTTGTCTGTCGCGGCTTGCACTGCTGGACGCGGCAAACGCTGCGATTCAGGCTGATTTTTCCGGGTCACCCGCTGGGGAGCGCTGAGGGCCGCAGGTCTGCCTCATTGCGTGTGGCAGGTCCGCCGCCTATCGTCCGAGCGTGACCATTCGATGGGCGAACGTCTTGGTTTGGGCTGCACTGGCTTTGGCCGCCCCGCTGTGGGTCGGCTGCGGCGGATCGAGCACACCGGCGGATAGCGTGGGGACTGCCAACCAGCGCCTGGGCGGGTCCTGGCGACTGCTGCGATTTGCACCCTCCGATCCCCTCGACTTGCCGCTGCAGGCGGTGCTGACTGCCGAGCAGGGTCAGCTGATCGTGACCTTCAATCAAGGTCAATACACCGCCGTGGGACCGGGCGTGAATCTGACGGGCCGCTACGAGGTGACCAGCGCCGCGGGCGACCAGGTGTCTTTGATCATGTACGACCCGCAGAACGTTGCTCGTCACTTCTCGGCGCAGTTCGTGGAAGCGTCGCTGCACTTTCAGAGCAACGACAAGCCCTGGACCGGTTTCGGCGAGTTCGCGCGCGCCCAGTGAATCAAGGTGCCCGGCGCGGCGGGAGCGCCGCGCGCGGCGCGCGCCCTGCTGAAACCGCAGTGCGGATCTCGATGCTACCGAGCACCGCACGACCCTGCACGCGCAAAACCGGCAGGTCGGGATCCGGATCGCGCGGCACGCGCTGAATGCCTTCGAACGAGCCGAGGATGCTGGCTCCGGCGCTCTCGACGGCCAGCGTCGGTGGCACGATGATTTCGACCGAGCCGAGTACCGCGGAGACCTGCAGCGTGGACACACCGGCGGGCAGGCTGACATCGCGCAAGTCGATCACGACGCTGCCGAGCACGGCCAGCGCCCCGGAGGCGCGCGCCGCGAGCTGGCCGCGCCGCTCGACGCTGCCCAAGATGGCGAGCGCGCGCGGCGAAGGTGAGCTCGGCACGAGCGCGACGTTGGCCGCCGGCACGACCTCTGCGTCGAACACGATGGCCTCGGTTTCGGGCGACAGATCGGCGACGAGCGTATCCAAGTCCGGCTCCGCGTCGGCGGCATAGGCGCGATTGAGCCGCTCCTCGAACTCCTCGAGCGCGAGCTCGTCGCGCGTGAAGCCATTCGTCAAGCGTTCGATGGTTCGAGCGCGGCTCTGCCGCAGCGCCGCTCGCTTCGGATGTTGATCGCCGCGCATGGCGCGGCCGAGCTTAGCTTCACTGGCTCGCGCGTTCTAGGAGCTCGAGCACGCCGTCGAAACTGTCGCGCATGGCCCAGGCTTGCTCGCCGGGATCGGTCATTTTTGCGGCACGGCGGCGGCCGACGGACAGCGCTTGCTTCGGCCCGCCGCAAGCGCGGGGCAAGCGCTGCGCGAGGTCTGCCGCGGCGCCCTCGTAGATGTGATAGCAAGCTGCGAGCTTGCCTTCGTTGTACAGCGGAGCGCCGACTTCGATCGCGTCTTGCAGTGTGCGGAAGATGAGCTCCTTGTTTTCGGCCGTACAGCCATTCAGGAGCTTCAGGTCGTGATGGGGGATGTCACGCGGGTGTTCGTGGCCGGCCCGCGCTTGGCGCTGAATCGCGAGCATGGCGGCGCCGAAGAGCTCCATCGAGATGGGGTGCGGGTGTTCGACCAGTTCGCTGACGTATTTCGATGGCAGGCCGAAGTTCAGGTTTTGACCGCTGGTGCTGACTGCGGTGGCGACTCCAATCACCTCCCCGCGCTCGTTGAACAGCGGGCCCCCGGAAGAACCGGGCGCGATCGGCGCAGAAATTTGCAAAACCTGTAGGCCCGCATGCACCTCGCGCACGGCGCTGATTAGGCCGTTGGACACGGTGTCCTCCAGACCCAAGGGGTGACCAATGGCCAGCACGCTGTCGCCCGGACGCACGCGATCGCTGTCGCCGAGCTTCAGCACCGGCAGGTTCTTCGCGTCGATGCGCAGGATCACCAGATCATGCAAGCGATTGGCGTTCATGACCTCGACGACTTTGAACTCGCGATGATCGGAGAACACCACGGTGACTTCCGGCGCGCCGCGGACGACGTGAAAGTTGGTGGCTATCCAGCCGTCTTTGCGGACCACGAAGCCGGTGCCCAGGCCGTCACTGGTGCGCACGGTGACGATCGCGGGCGTCGAGCGCGCGGTGATCTCGGCGGGCGTTTGGGGTCCTAATCGGGCGCTGTCGTTGGCTGAGGCTTGCTCGGTGGCCGGCGCCTTTGCTGGCACCGAGCCGCTGTGAGAGGTGCAGCCCGAACCAAGGAGCGCCCCAAACAAAAGCCAGGACCCGACGTGATTCCGCACGGTGATTCGAGTGTAGCATGGCCGCCGATGAGTTCGACGCCCGTGGTTTCAGAGCCTCACTCGGGGAACTCTCCCTCACCCGCTCCAAGCCCGACGCCGTCGCCCGCTCCAGACCCGATACCGCAGTCGACACCGACACGCGCGGCGTTCGTGTTCGTCTTCATTACCGTCGCACTCGACATGCTCGCCTTGGGTGTGATGATTCCGGTGCTACCAAAGCTGATCATCGAGTTCGAGCACGGCAACATGGCCGACGCAGCGGCGGCCGCGGGGCTGTTCGGCTTTGCGTGGGCGGCAATGCAGTTTCTGTTCTCGCCGCTGCTCGGTGCCATCTCCGATCGCCGCGGTCGACGACCGGTGATCTTGCTCTCGAACTTGGGGCTCGGGCTCGATTACTTGTTGATGGCGGTGGCGCCTTCTCTGTCGTGGCTGTTCGTGGGTCGGCTGATCTCGGGCATCACCTCGGCCAGCTTCTCGACCGCGGCCGCCTACATCGCCGACGTGACACCCGAGCAGGAGCGCGCGGCGAAGTTCGGCATGCTCGGCGCTGCATTCGGCCTGGGCTTCGTGGTCGGGCCCGCGCTTGGCGGGTTATTGGGTGGAATTGGCTTGCGTGTGCCGTTTTATGCGGCCGCCTTGCTGAGCCTGACCAATGCCCTGTACGGGTTCTTCATTCTGCCGGAGTCGTTGCCGCGCGAAAGGCGCGCGCCCTTCGTCTGGTCGAAGGCCAACCCGGTGGGTTCCCTGTCGCTGCTCCGTTCGCATCCGCGGCTGCTCGGCCTTTCGCTGGTCGCGTTCTTGTACAATGTGGCGCACGACTCGCTTCCCAGTGTGTTCGTACTTTACGCAGACTATCGCTATCAGTGGGGCGAGCGCAGGGTGGGCTTCTGCTTGGCGCTCGTCGGCATCGCCTCGACGATTGTCTCGGCGTTGCTGGTGGGTCCGCTCGTGAAGCGCCTCGGTGAGCGCCGGGCGTTGTGGCTCGGCCTCGCCTTTGGCGTGGCGGGCTTCTTCGAATACGGCTGGGCGCCGAGCGGCGGCTGGTTCTTGGCGGGGATCCCGCTGGTCGCGATCTGGGGTTTGGCGGGCCCGGCGTTTCAAGCGCTGATGAGTCAGCGCGTCGAGTCGACCGAACAAGGGCGCTTGCAGGGCGCGCTGGCCAGCATGTCCGGTATCACCGGCATGATTGGTCCACCCTTGTTCACGCAAATTTTCGCGTTCGGCATCTCTTCCAGCTGGCTGCACGCACCCGGCGCGCCGTTTTGGACCTCTGCCTTGCTCCTGTGCGCGAGTCTGCTGGTCGCGGTCCTGGTGACGCAGCGAGCCCCTGCGGCGCGAGCCGAGCGCGCCTGAGGAAAAGTTGGCCCAGCCCGCGGCGCGTGCCGAGTATCACGCCCGATGCGCACGTGGCTTCCGATCCTGCTCCTGGCGGCTGTTTCTTCCTGCCTTCAGTTCGGCAAAGCGCACGATGACGGGAGCAATGCGGAGGCCGGCAATAGCGGGGCGTCCAGTGCAGGCGCCGCCGGCGCAGCACTGACCGGCAGCAACTGCGGAGTCGATCCGAGCTCGGGCGTGGCGCTGTGCTTGGGCATTTCAGCCTGCCCCGGCGTGCGTGTCGATCCCGACCAATTCCCCGACTGCGGTTTCCGCGTCGTGGGTAGCCGGATCGATCTGGAGTGCCTGTGTGGAGATTCGCTGTGTCCGATGGGTAAGGCGGCGAGCTGCCGAGAGGCGCAGTCGCTGCTCTCGGAGCAATCGGCGCAAGGCGTGTGCGCGGGTATCGCGGAGGGCAGCTGCCAGCCGGTGCAGCAGGCTCCGCGCAGCTCGACCTCGAGCTGCGACAAAGAATGCCGAGCGCAGTGCAGCGGTGCGCCCGGTTGTATCTCGCTCTGCGGTTGCTGACGCGTTCGGGCTCGAATTTACTGGTAACGCGCGCGCGATCCGTCTACTCGGGCCGAGTTGGATCCGGCCGAGAAAGATAGCCGAGCGCCCGGCGCGCCCGCACATTTCGAGCACGCGCGCCTCGCCCTCGAGCAACAGTTCGCTGAGCGCATCACGCTCGATGGCCTGACCGGCAGCTGGTTCATCTTTCAACGTGAGCGCGGGCACCGCCACTCGGTGGATGACGTGCTCACCGCTTCCTACGCGCTCGACGTCTCGCCGCGCGTCACGCGTCATCTCGATTTGGGGACTGGCATCGGCACTGTCGGCCTGCTCGTGCTGTGGGGCATGGGCGAACACGCGCAGCTCACCGCAATCGAGGCGCAAGCGGTGAGTCATACCTTGCTGCTCGCGAACATCGCAGAAAATCAGCTGACCGCGCGCGTGCAGCCATTGCTCGGCGACTTGCGCGAGCTGCACGCTGGCGAGCTCTTTCCGTTGATTACCGGCAGCCCGCCGTACTTTCCGACCTCGGCCGGGATCGTGCCGCAAGACTCGCAGAAAGCGCACGCCCGCTTCGAGTTGCGCGGCGACGTGAGCGACTATGCGCGCGCGGCACAGCGCCATTTGGCGCACGAGGGTTGGTTCGTATTCTGCTTTCCCACAGTGCAGAAAGTGCGCGCGCTCGCGGCCGTGGTTGCTGCGGGCTTATCGGTTGCGCGGCTGCGCGACGTGATCCCACGCGTCGGGCTCTCGCCGTTGTTCTCGCTCTTCGCGTGTCGTCACGCAGACCAAGTTCGTGAGCTCGAGATCGGGTCGCCACTCGTGGTGCGCCGCGAAGACGGCCTGCTCTCCGACGAGATGCAGCAGGTGCGGCGTCGTTTCGGCTTTCAGCGCTGAGTTTGCCCGAGCACGCGCGGCCCGGATCTCACGGAGCGCAGGCCGACTGCCGCGGGCCGTTTGGGGGCTCGCGGGGTGGGGCCGATCGCCACGCTGTGGTACTTAGCCCCGGTACTTCGCCACTTCGACGGGCTCGCCCTCGACGATGGAGAAAGTGCCCGAGACTGGCTCGACGTGCGCAGCTGCCGCGAATAACGCCAGCAGCAAGCCTTCCCGCGGACAGGGCTTGGCGATCAGAATCGGATGCGGTGCGCCAAGCTCATCCACCACGCGTTGCAGTTCGACACGGGCGCTCTCGGGGCTGCCGCTCGCAAACACGAAGCGTTGCGCCAGCCGCGGATATTCGCGGTAACAACGCGCGAACAACTCATAGCCCGACATTTGCGGCATCAGGACGTCCGACAAGATGGCATCGAAATCGCTGTCTTTGGCCAAGATCCCCAGCGCTTCAGCGCCGCTGCTGGCGCACACCACCTCGAACTCGGCGAGTGTCCGTTCTGTGCAGCGACGCAACGCGTCCTCGTCGTCGACCAACAAAATGCGCAGGAAACCGCGCGATCGAGAGCGGGCGCGGGGAGGCGGCGGCGTGGCGGTTTTCGCCAAACCGGGTTGCAACAGACTGTAGCGTCTGGTGCACGCGGGGCACAGCCACGCTCCTTCGATCGAGCCGGCGATATCCGAGCCCTCAGAGACGGCCCAACCATCACGCGCGAGCAGGGCGAAACCCCAAGCGTAGCGCGCAGAGGAGACGTTGCATTGTGCACATCGACACGACTTCATTTGCTACCTTCCGTCGTCAGAATGCAAACGGGGTGCCGCTGAAGGAAGATTGGAATTGCGTACATCGCACGACACTCAGCATGACCGATCATTGCAGCCCCAAGCAACGCGTCGCGCACCCGCATCGTCGAGGTCAGAGCGCGCGTAGCGAGACGCTCAGCTCTCGGGCGAGTCGCGGTAGAAACCCAACGCGATGAACAGCGCGGCCAGCGTGAGCACGGTGCAGCCGAGGATCGCAGGACTCAGCGACTCGGCCGCGCCCTGCAGCAGCGCGACGGCAAGCGTCGTCTCCGGGTGCCGCGCCAAGTAGTCGGGCGCGTGATGACCCACGGTCGCCAAATCTGCGCTGACCGCGGTGAGCATGGTGAACAGAGTGGCTGCGCCCAGAGCGAACGCCAGGCGCAGTCGAGCCGCGTCTGGCCGCAGGGCGAAGCGCGCGCCCGCCACGAGCAGCAGCGCGCCAAATGCAAGCAGAAACCACATCGGGAAACCGCCTTCACGGAATAATGTCATCATGCCCCGAGGAACGCGCGCGGCGCCGAATCGTGACCGCTGTCACGATTCACGTCCTTCGGCGTTGCTGATGAAGATGCTGGCAACGCCCGACCAAGAAGCACTGACCCTGCTCGCGCGGGGCGACGTGCGCGGCTTCGACCTGGCGTACGCGCGCTATGCGCAGCCCATTTTCGGCTTCTTGGTACGGCTTTGCGGCTCGCGCGCGCTGGCGGAAGACTTGTTTCAACACACCTTCATGCGCTTCTCCGAAGCTGGACCGCGCTTGCGCGCGGACTCGAACCTGCGCGCGTGGCTCTTCACGGTGGCGCGCAACGCGTTCCACAGTCACACGCGCGCACACAAGCTGGAAGTGTCCGGGGACGGCGAATTGCTCGCGACTCGCCCGGCCAGCGAAAACGCGGATTCGAACCTGGCACTGGCCGAGCTCGAACGTGCGCTTTCGGGTCTGAGCGAAAGCGATCGTGAATTGCTTCTGCTTTTTGGTGTCGAAGGTTTGAGCCACGCCGAGCTGGCAGCGGTGCTCGCGCTCGATTTGGTCACGGTGCGGAAACGTGTGAGTCGTGCGCGCGCTCGCCTGGCTGAGGCGCTCGACGCCGACGCCCGAGTCATGGCAAAGTCGGAGGTGAGCGAATGACCGAAGTCGATGAGCTATTGGCGCGCTTGCGCAAGTTGCCGCCCGTCGCGCTCGACGCTGAGTTCGACGCCTCGCTGCGTGCCCGCGCTCACCGGCGCGTGCGGCGCCGCGTGCGGCGTGCGCCGTTCGCTTCGCTCGCGCTCGGCGGCACGGTCGTGCTGTATCTCGGTTGGGCGCTCGACTTCGCGTGCAACCTGTATCGCTGAGCGCAAAGCCTCAGCCGAACTTCTCGAGGCCGGCGCTGAGCGGGCCGTGTGCCGGATAATCGCCCTCGATGCGCGGCAGCTTGCGCACCGGCCACGTCGACCAGGCGGTCTCGCCGTGGGCGCGCGCGAGCAGCAAATTGTGCACCACCACCTCCAGATCATCGAGCTGCCAGACGTCCGCGTTCGCCTCGGGATCGGCGGCGCTCGCCGCGCAGGCCGCGCGTGAGAGGACCACGCTCGATAGCGGCGGCAGCAAGCAGCCGAGCAGCGAGAAGGCACCGAGCAGGCGCTGCGCGACGTCGAGCCCGCCCACCGAATCCGCGCTGATCAGCGCGCCCGCGGGTTTACCCAAGAAACAATGCGACAGCTCGTACGAGCTCATCACCTCCAAGAAGCGCTGCAACGGCGAACCCCAAGAACCCCAGTACACGCCGCTACCGATCAAGAAAGCGTCCGCGTTCGCCAAGCGCCCGGCGAGCGATTCGATCGTGCCTCGGTAGTCCGCGAGGCACAGATCTTCCGCACGCCAGGTAGCGGGCAGCGCCTCTGCCGCGCGTCGCAAAAGACGCGCGGTGTTGCCTTCGCTGCCGCGCAGCGAGCCGTTCAAGAGCAAGAGCTCGAAGGTCATGGCCGGAATCAAAGCGCAGCACGGCAGCGCACGCCATTGCTCGTCGTTTTGGCGCGGAAAGGCGCAAATGGAGGCCGAGCGCCCGCTCGACGCGCGCCGTCGCCGCTGGCATCATCCGCGGCTCGGATGGCTGCGGTTCGATTTTGCAGCGCGCTGTGCGGCCTGCTGCTCACACTTCTGCCCGCGCTCGCGCACGCTCAGCAACGCAAGCCAGTCTTGCGGCCAGGGCCTTTCGGCCTGCGCAATTGCGAGGCAGAGTTGGCGCTGCGCGCGGAGATGGGCGGCCCGGACTTCAGCGCGCTGGGCCAGGCGATCGAGATCGGGTTCGCCGCGCTCTCCCCGCACGTGGGGGTCATCGCGCGCGTGGACGGCACGGTGCGCGCGTCGCTGCTGATGCCCATGTCCGTTCCGATCGGTCCGTCGGGGCCCACGCGCACGCTGCCGGCCAGGGACCGGTGTACCCACGACGAGCGCGAGGAATTCAGGCCGTTTCGCATCAGCCTCGAACCCGGCCTGCTGCTGCAGAAATATCCGACCGGCTTCGTGCGCGCGAGCTTTCGCTCGATTTGGCACCCACTGAATTCGTTCGTCGGTGCCGGTGCGGGTTTTGGTGCCATTGCCGACTGGCAAAACGGAACAGCGCTCGGCTTCAGCAGTGAGCTCTTGCTGCAGCTCGGTGGCTGTTGCAAGCCGCCCTTTTGGCAGCTGTCGGTTCGCCGCGATCAGTATCCAGCGGATCGCGATCGCGAAGCCTTCGTGTTCGTGTTCGGACCGACGGTTTGGTGAGCTCGGCGCTCGGCGCTCGGCGCTCGGCGCTCGGCCAGCGCGGCTCAGCGATCCGAGCGCCCGATCAGCGCTTCCGGATCGTCTGCGATGCGAAACGTGCCGCTCTTCGCCTCGCCAGAGGGAGTGGTCGCGCGCGCGTATTGCATGGGCGTGACGCCGTTGATGCGCTTGAAATGGCGAGTAAAATGGCTCTGATCCGCGAAGCCGCAGCGCAGCGCCACGTCCGCCGCAGCGGCGCCTTGTCGCAACAGGCTCTGCGCGTGGCTGATGCGCAGGCAAAGTTGATAGGCGTGCGGCGGTAGCCCATAGCGGTGCTTGAATGCTCGCAGCGCCTGAAAGCGACTGAGCCCGGCCTGTTTCGCGAGAGTTTCAAGATCGATACTGAGGCCTTCTTCGTTCAGGCATTCACGCATGCGGGTGGCCGCGCGTGGCGGAGGACCGGCGATGGCACGCGGTGCTTGCGCATTCTGCATCAGCTCGCCGATCATCAGCTCGGACAACTCGAGCAGCTTGGACTGCACTTCCAGTGCTGAAGCGGCAGGCTCGAAGATCTCGAAAAATTCGCAAAATCGCGCGCGAAGTTGAGCTGAAACCGGGCTCATGACCTCCGCCCAATCGAGCCGCGCGGAGCTCGGCTGCTGTTCCTCGAGGTATTGCGCGAGCACTTCGGGCTGGACCTCCAGCACGCTGAACGACCCCGCTCCGTGCGGGTTTGCAATCATCGCCTCGTCGGGGGTGCAGCAGAACACCACACTGGGTTCACCCTGGTGCACGCGCCCGCGGTGCCGCACTTCGCCGCGCCAAGTGCGGAACAGCACGACCGAGAAGTCCGGACACACCACCCGCCACTGCCGAGGTGAATGCTGCGCGTCGATCACCTCGACGCCGGGGAGCGCGGTCGAACGCCGGTAATCGACCACCTCTGCCCTGCTGCTCGTCCGACCGGCCACTCGCGCATTCTGTGCCGATCGGGCGCGCAAAGCACGGACAAATGCCGGGTGCCGCGCGAGCTTCGCAGCCACGGGGCAATTTCCGCAGGCCGGCCGAGCGCGCCCCGACCCGCGAACAGGCTGCTTTCGGTCGTCACGGGCGCGCCCCGGCAGCGGCACTGCTGCCGTCGTCGAATGGCAAGGGGTGAAGTGCGCGAGTCCGCGCACCCGAGCCAAGCGCAGCCGCGAGTTGCGCTGCGGGGTTGCAGCGAGCGGCGAGCGGCGAGCGCGAAGCGCGTTGAACGCCTATCAACCTCTCGCTCGAGCTCGAACACGCGCTCGAGCGCTGTGGAGAAATGAGCGCAGCGCGCGGTGCTGTGACCGTGACCGTGATCGAATTTCGGAGCTCGCGTGAAGGGCCCGTGGCGCAGCGCTGGCCAAGCAAGCTCGGCGTTTTGAAGCTGGCGAGATCCGACTCCCTGTCACTGCGCACCTCGTGCTCGCTCGACTTCCTGGCGAGCCGTTCAGGTGCGGGCGGATGGTTCTGCACGAAACAAGCACGCGAAAGCGGCTTAAATAAGGCTACACGCAGCATCGCGTGCGCTCGCGCCTACATTGAGTGCAGAGGTGGTCTTACTTTTTTCGGCCCTTCGCTGTTGCGGGAGAGTGCAGTGGACGTTCCAGCACTGTATGCTTCCCAATACCATGGGCTCCGGATCTGCAACCAATGACCTAACGAGTCCTTCGAGCGCAAGCAGTCCTCGCTTCAACGAGCCGGAGGCCTTGAGCTTCGAACGCCCGACGATGCAAGTCGGTCGCTACCGAATCTTGTCGGAGCTTGGTCGCGGCGGCATGTCGAACGTGTTCCTCGCCGTGGCGAGTGGTCCGGGCGGAGTGAACAAGCTCGTGGTGCTCAAAGCGCTGCTGCCCGATCTCGCGACCGAAGGCTACGCGCTCTCGATGTTCATGGATGAAGCGCGCTTGGCAGCGCAGCTCAATCATCCGAACGTCGTGCAAACGTACGAGGTCGGTACCGAAGGCGATCGCCACGTGATCGTGATGGAGTACCTCGAGGGCCAGTCGCTATCGGCCGTCGTGCGGCGCGCAGCGGCCGAAGGCAATCCGATGCCTCTCGGGCTGCAGCTGCGCATCATCATCAACGCACTCGACGGCCTGCATTACGCGCACGAGCTCAGCGGTTACGAGGGCGCATCGCTGCAGCTCGTTCACCGCGACATCTCGCCGCAGAACGTGTTCGTGACCTACGACGGTCAAGTGAAGGTGCTCGACTTCGGCATCGCGAAGGCGACGTCTGCCTCGACTCACACTGCTGCGGGCGTGATGAAAGGCAAGATCGCGTACATGGCGCCCGAGCAAATCGTGGGCGGCAACGTCGATCGCCGCGCCGATCTGTACTCGGTGGGCTGCATGCTGTGGGCCGCCGCAACCGGCGTGAAGTTGTGGAAGGACACGCCCGACGTTCAAATCATGCGCCGCGCGATCAGCGGTGACGTGCCCACGCCGCAGAGCGTGAATCCGGAGTGCGATGACGATTTGAATCGCATCGTGATGAAGGCGCTCGCGCGCGAGCCCGACGATCGCTACGCGACGGCGACCGAGCTCCAGCACGACCTCGAAGTGTACGTCGAGCGCTTCGGCGCGGCGGCGAAGCAAAAAGAGATCGCGCGCTTCGTGTCCACGCTGTTCGCCGACACGCGCGCGCAGCTCAAAGCGTTGGTCGAGCGTCAGCTCACGCTGATCCAGACCGACAACTCGTCGATTTCGCGCGAACGTCCGCGGCCCGGGCGCGGCTCCACCACGCTCGGTGGCTCGTCGTCGGAATCGATTCACACGTTGCTCGCCGAGCCCATCGAGCCGAGCGGCGGCAAGCGCCGCGTGCTCGCGGGTTTCGCAGTGCTGGCGATGATCGGCGCGGTCGCTTTCTACGGCTGGGGTCACCGTGGCAACGCCGGCGCGGTGCCGACTGCCAGCGAGATCTCTGCCGGCAACAAGGTTGCGGCGGCGCCAGTGCCCGCCGCGGCGCCCACTCGCGTGTCGATCGCGCTGCAAGCGAACCCGGTAGACGCAAAGCTTTTCCTCGACGACGAAGCCTTGCCCGCGAATCCCACCACGAAGCTGTTCGAGGTCGATGGCAAAGCCCACGTGTTGCGTGCCGAGGCGGCCGGCTTCGCCAATGCGAGCAGTGAGTTTTCGCCCACGAAGGACAGCACGGTTTCGCTGACCTTGGCGCCGATCGAGCGCACACGTAGCAACGATCTCTCCGCATCTACCGCGCACCGCTACATGCGCCCCCTGCGGCCCGGCGCCGTAGCGGCACCCGCTGCGCCCGCGCCGGCGCCCGTGTCCGCGGCTCCCGTCGTCACACAGGCAGCACCGCCCGTTGCAGCCCCGGCGAAGCCCAATTGTGACAACCCGATCTTCCTGGATAAGGACGGAATCCGCCGCGTTCGTCCCGAGTGCCGTTAGGCAATTCGGACCACGTGCCGTAGTTCATGGCAGGTATCGCGCGCGTGCAGCGCGCGAACGAAGCGTGTGCAGCACGCACACATTGCCCATGATCAACACACTTCAATCGAGTGCTCGCGAGCAAATGGTTCGAAGTCGAGACGGCGCTCTGCTAATCTCGAAGATCATCAGGCGCGCGCCGAATGGCTCGTTCGTGCTTCGTTGCTCAAATAGGCTCGAGAACCCCGATGTCTTTTCCCTTTAAACTAATCGTCCCCGGCGCAGTCGTCGCACTCTACCTCGCGTCGGCTTGTACACCCGAACTCGATACGCTGTGTGCAGACTCCCAGTGCACTTCGAGCAACTTCATCAGCAGCAGCACCAGCGGCGGAGATTCCGGGAATGGGGATCCTGGCGGTAGCAACGGCACCGGCGACACCGGCGGCGGCGGCGGCACCGTGCTCCCCGTCTGCGCGAACCACGAGAAGGACTCGAACGAGTCGGACATCGACTGCGGTGGCAGCAGCAAATGCGAGCGTTGCGCCAAGAACGCGTCGTGTACGCAGAATCGAGATTGCGCCAGCAACATCTGCAGGAACGGTCGCTGCACCGAGCCGTCGTGCGACGATGGCATCAAGAACCAAGACGAGACCGGAACCGACTGCGGTGGCATTTGCTTGGCCTGTGACGTGGGTGTCACGTGCAGCGAGGACCGCGACTGCACGGGTGAGTACTGCGTCGACAACAAATGCGGCGATCACTGCGTGAGCCAAGTGCTCGAAGCGGACGAGACCGACGTCGATTGTGGCGGGAGGACTTGTGCGCCGTGCGCTGACACCAAGCGCTGCTCGAAAGCCAGCGATTGCAAGAGCGGGATTTGCTCCAACCAAAAGTGCCAGGTCGCGACCTGCAACGACCAGATCCAAAATCAAGACGAGAGCGATATCGATTGTGGCGGTGCGTGCGCGACCGCCTCGAAAGCTTGTACGGTCGGCAAGACCTGCAACAAAGAATCCGACTGCGAGAGCTGGATTTGCCCCCCGACGACGCTCAAGTGCGCGGCCGACCCCATCGTCGTGGCCGACGACGCGATGATCGACAACTTCGAGGACGGGGACAACCTACTGCTCCCACGCGGCACGCCGACGCGAGTTGGCACCTGGTACGCGTTCTTCGACGCCACGGGCGGCGTCGCCACCATGGACTTCCCGTTTATCAACCGCGGTGCGAGTCTGAAGGGTGTTCACCACACCGGCAAGAGTTTCACGAACTGGGGCTCCGGGGTGGGCGTCGATCTGGCCAATGGCAGCGGCGGCAAGCTGACTTGGGATGCATCCGCGTACACCGGCATCACGTTTTGGGGTCGCGCGGTCATGGCACCCAGCGGACTCCCGGTGACGGTCGCCTTCCCGGATATCGACACCGATGGTCTGGTGAAGAACAAGAACTGCACCACCTGCGATCACCACTACTTGAAGACCGTGCAGTTCACCTCCGCCTGGCAGCGCTTCCAGATTTCCTTCAGTGAGCTGAAGACGCCCGAGCCCGGCACCATTCCCGAGCCGACTGCGTTCCAGCCCGGCGCCATATCCTCGGTGCAGTTCCGAATGCTGCCCAGTACCACCTACGAACTCTTTATTGATGACCTCGGCTTCTTTAAATAGACTGGCGGAGGGAAAATCATGAAAGCCTTCAGAAAGCACTGCCGTTCGACCGCTGCACTGCTGATCGCCGCCGGCTTGCTGCCCTCCGGCGCCTTCGCAAAAGGCCCTGCGGCTCCCGCGCCCGCGGCTCCTGCCGCGGCCGCTCCGAGCGCTGCGCCGAGCGCGGCGGCGCCTGCCGCCGACGCTGCCAAACCCGCAGAGGGCGAAGCGCCCAAGTCGGCGGGTGAGCAGTGCAGCGCCGCGTACGAGCGCACGCAAATGGAAAAGCTCGCGGGCCACTACGTGGCCGCCAAGGAAGCCGCACTCGAGTGCTCGCAGCTTCAATGCAACTCTGCCATCGTGCAAGAGTGCGTGCGCTTCTACAGCGCGCTCGAGCAAGAAACGCCGACCCTGGTGTTCTCTGCTCGCAAGGCCGAGGGCGGTGAGCTCACGGACGTGCGCGTCGAGATGGACGGCAAAGTAGTCGCCGAACAGATCACGGGCCGACCGATCGCGGCCGACCCCGGTCCCCACAATTTCGTGTTCGTTCACAAGCAGCGCGGGCTCTTGCGCCTGAGCGAAACTGCTCGCGTCGGCGACAAAGCGCGCGTGCTCGAGGTCACCTTCGCCGACCCGAACGCCAAGGCGGCCACTCCGGACAAGGCTCAAGCCAGCAAGCCAGGTGTGCCACCGATGACTTGGGTGCTCGGCGGCATCGGCGTCGCCGGCCTGGCTGGCTTCGGCTATTTCTACGCAAGCGGCGTGAGCAAGTACAACGACATGAACGCCAGCTGCTCGCCGAACTGCAACCCGGACGACGTGGATCCAGTACGTAAGAAGTTCACGTATTCGTACATTTCGCTCGGCATTGGCGCAGCCGCCCTGGCAGGCGCCGCGGCAGTCTTCTTCGTGGGTCGCAGCAGCAACGGCAAGACCGTGGAAGCCGGCATCACGCCGCAGCCCGGCGGTGCCATGGCCGGCGTCAAGACTACGTTCTGAGTCGCGTCGCGAGAGCGCGGCTCATGCCGCGCACTCGCCTCACTCGCCTCATGGCGGCGCTCCGGTGCGCGCCGGTCCCGCGACGCTGCGACCCCCCACTGCTCTTCGCTTCCTTCAGTGGCTGCCTCACTGCAGCCCCCATGCACCAGTGCGTCCCGACTCACGGCCAAGCGTTTGCGTCTCCGTGACTCGGCGAGCGCACACGCGCAGCCACAGAGTCACGCACCCGCCGGCGGAGGTGAACACCCGCCGGCGGAGGTAAAACTCACTCAGGGCGAGATGGTCACAGAACCGGCGTCGAGATTGATCTCGTAGTAGCCGTGATCATCCCAGGCGAGCTCGGTGCCGCACTGTTTGACCGTGCCGCCCGTGGTGGTGACGCGCAGATACTTCCCGGGCGGGAAGTGCTCCGGCAGGGTCCAGGAATACACCTTGTCGCTGCCCACTGTCGTGGCCTGCACGGGCGTGATCGTCTTTTGCGCGACCCAGTACGAACCGATGGCAATCACGGTGTCCGCCCACACGTCTCCCAAGTTCTTGGTGTACGTCATGGTTGCCACCGCCTCCTTGATGTCGATCGGATGGTAGGCGTAATCGTTGGTGCCAGTGAAACCGTGCATCAGGATGGTGCGCCACGAGCCATTGGCACGGACGTTGTCGGCGACGAGGTTGAGACCATCGTTCGGGTCATTCGGCGTTGCGAGACCATCGGCCGTCTCGTTTTCGATCGTAATGTGGCAGGGCAGGTTGAAGGCGCTGTCGAGGCTGGTCGTCGGGTAGATCGAGGCTCCTGCGTAATCGGAGACACCGCGGCCCAGCAAGAAACGCGTCTTCGCCGGAGTCATCCAACCGCTATCGCCATTCGGCGATGCGAAGGTGTACACGCCCGTCATCCCGGTCTTCGCCATCAGGAACGTCGTATTGTCGTCGAGTTCCACGTCGGCATTGAACGTGGTGACGGCTTGAACGCAGCCCGAGCCGTTGAAATTGCAGTGATGCACGGTGTGATTGCCGAGCTCGTGCCCATCCGCGATTGCCTTCACCCAAATCGGGTTCGAGCCCTGATTGCCATTGATCAGGTAGAAGGTCATCGGGATGCCGACTGCGTTGAGCTCTTCGTAGTGGACGACTTGCGAAGCGTTCGAGTCGTCGAAGGTGTATGAGAGCGCACCCTTGAAACCGGCCCAATTGACCACGGTGAGGCCGCCCACTGCGCCCGTGGGTTTGGCCACGGGGGTTGCCGGCGCCGGCGGCACTGGCAGCTTGGATTGTCCGATCGTGACCTTGGCGCAGCCCTCGGACGTCGCGCCGCCCTTGCCGCCTTGAGCGTTGCCGCCCCCAGTTCCGGCAGTGCCGCCGCTCGCTGGGGCAGCACCGGCTTCCCCAGCTGCGCCGCCTTCGCTCGAGCCTGCTTCACCGCCCATACCGGCATCTCCGGCGCTAACGGCTCCCGAGCCACCGGACCCGCTGGTCGCGTTGTTGCCCGCGGTGTCACTGCCGCCCGTTTCACCGGCGATCTCCCCGCCAGCGCCAGCGCCGCCTTTTTGAGTCGGCTTCTTCGGCGGGTCCGCACACGCTACATAGAACGTTGCAAGCACCAGCGCCGGGATCCCAAAGTTTCGTAAATATTGTTTGGACAAAGCCAGGTGAACTTAGCATCTATCTGGTCTCAGCCCAATACAGCAGCACCATTGCAACTCAATACGTGAGAGTGAGGCGCACGCTCACACACACGCGGCTGCGGTCAAAATCTCGGCTGTGCACCAGTGTGCATGATGCGCGCAAAAGACCACTACCAGCGAAGACGACGAGTGCAATGAATGGCCGAGATGTCGAATGCAATGACGACCGACTAGCGCTGCAGTGTGCCGGCGCTGACCGTGTGATCGGCTTCGAACCAGCCGGCGACCACGAGCAGCTCCGAAGCGGCGAGCAACGTGAGCAGCCCCGCGCCGCGCAGGCACTCAGCGCGAGTCAATGAGCTCGGCTTTGGTTCACTCATCATGGCCATTGCTTGCTCTAGTAACTCGAGCGCGCGCGCGAGATTGTGTGATTGCTCGCGCAAGCGACCGGGCCAGCCTTCGGGAAGCTGCGGCACGGCGCCCGCTGCGCTAGAACGGCGGTTCGCTCGTTTCTTTGCCAGCGAGGACCGCGGGGGTGCAGGGTCATTTCGCCTGCCTCGAGCGCCCTTGGCCACTTTGCTAACGCCGCGGCCCGAGCGCCACGCGCGCGGCCTTGGCTCCGCGATGGTGAGCGTTGGCTCGATGAACATGGCTCTCAGGGTATACTGAACTTACGTTCAGGTCTAGTCTTCGTGTTCGGACCACGGTCAATAGCTGTTCGGGTGGGTGGCATCGAAGGCGCTCGCTTCGAAACAGGTTTCTATTTGGTTGAGCCAAGCGTCTTCCGAGCGGGCATCGCTGAGCGGGGGCAGGCGAATGATCGCGACGCGATCACCCTTCCAACCGGTCGCAAACCAGCTCGAGCCGTCGCTGTCGAGTGAAAGCCTAGAGATGTGCCAGCTGAGCTTGCCTTTGGGTGGCAAGTGCGGTGCCCGCTCGATATCCACTCGGCCCTCCTCTCGTCCTTTTAGCGCGCGCGCTCGGCGAGTCAAACTAAAAAGGATTCACATACCCTAATTAAGACGATGCGCGTCGGGCTAGCGCTCGATCTTCGGATCTTCCGCGCGCGCTCTCGCCCCAGCATCCCGCTCGTCGTCTCGCCCGTCATCTCGCCCACCCGACCGTCATCTCGCCCACCCCCCGCCTCGGCCATCTCGCCCAGCCATACCCTGCCCCCCATCATCTCATCATGCCAGCCCCCGCTTCGGAACGTGCGCGCGAACTGATGCTTCAGCTTGGAGGCAACGTGCAGCGGCTGCGTCTCAAGCGAGGCTGGACGCAGGAGTACCTGGCCGAGCTGGCAAGTCTCGATCTTTCTTATACCCAGCGCGTCGAGCGCGGCGAAATCAACGTCACGCTGAGTAGCCTGGCGAATTTCGCCGATGCGCTCGGCGTGCAACCAGGCGTGCTACTGCGCGCGGGCAAGCCTCCCGTGATCAAGCGCGGTCGTCCCAAGACCAAGCGCACGGACATTCAGCGCACTCGCAAGTAACTGGGACGGCCTTGTCGCTTCATCCGCGAGGTGGTCCCGCTCGGACCGCGCGCCTGAAGCGGGGAGAGCATTCGACACGCGCCCGTCCACGCTGTGAACGCCAGAATCGGTATTCGACACGATGTGCAGAGTCGCGTACTTCGTCGTGCCGGACGGACACGTCTTGGTGCTGGGCGACAATCGCGCGGCGTCCGTCGATTCGCGTCGTTTCGGGACTGTGCCGGTGGCGGACGTCAAAGCGGTTGCGCGTCAAGTTTGGTTCTCGATCTCGCGCGACGGTGTGCGCTGGGAACGCTTGGGCAAAGTGCTCGGCTAGTGCAGCGCACTTGAGTTGAGGTGACGTATCTCGACGGGCGCTGTACTAGCAGCCGGCGAAGCAGGCGTGGGGCTCCGGGGCGAAAGCCCCGGCGAGACAGCCTAGTGCACCGCGTGCCGCGAAGTGACAATCGCGAAGCGATTGTCGATGGAACATCACATGCGGTGCACTAGTGCCCGCGCATGGCGAGCAAGATCGCGATCAGCGTGCCGATTGCCACCAGACCCAGCGCGAACAACGCGACGAAACAACCCGAAGGGCTGACCTGACTCTGCAGCTTGCGTCCGACGCCCGCGCCGAACGCTACGCTTTCGGCGAAGCCTGCTTTGCCGCCACCACTCATGGACAAGGAATCATCGTCGCGCACGATGGCTTGAAAGGGCAGAGTCTGACTGTGTGGACTGATGCCGCTCAGCCGTCGCACTGCCGTGCCGATCGCCACGACCTCGATCAAGCCCGGCGAAAGCTCGCGAATTTGTAGTCGATTGCCGATCACCTGCTCCGCGCCCACGGAGCTCGCTTCGTCTTTCAGTAGCCGCAGGCAATTCTCGCGCGCCCCGTAGATCAGCTCGGTGAGCTCTCGCAGCTCGCCTTTGGCGAGCGCGGCAAAGCTTGCGCCGATGCCGCCCACGAGGCCGAGCGAGTAGACGCTCGTCGCCATCACGAGTTGTACGGGTGCGTAGCCCAGCTGCGCCAAGCTGAACAGCTCCGCGCCCGTCAGTTCACTGCTGACCACGCGCGCGGGATCGCTGGATACCGCACCGAACGCGGGGTGATGGGAAGCGGTGCCGGTCATCAACAGCTCGACCACGCCCGGGCCGAACGGGCGCAAATCGATGCGCACATCCACGACGGCATTGGCGCCGGCGTTGGCGGCCTCCCGACGCAAGCGGAACAGCGCCAAATGCCGAATTCGGTTGTACATCTCCGAGTATTGGTGGACCTCGCCGCGGGCCAGCGTCGACAATCCCCCGGTGATGCCGCGGCCGATGCCGAGCGCGTAGGCCACGTTGCCCAGCACGAAGCTGATCGGCGTGTAGCCCGCCTCCAAGTGGCAGTAGAGTTCGGTGCCCGACGCGGAGCTGGTGAAAAAGGGTCGATCACCCGTGACCGACGCGATGCCCGTGCCCTGGGACAGGAACTCGGTGTAGCCGGCCAAGGACGACAGTTCGGTGGTGACCCCGGTGACGCCGTGAGCGCCGTGCCGGCGAGCTTCCGCCACCAATCGTTCCATCGCTGCGTGACGGCCCTCGGAGATCAGCGCGGTGATGTTCTCGACCTCGCCGCCCGCGAGCGTGCGAAATGAAGAGCCGATCGCGCCCGCGAGGCCGAGGCTGCGCACGCTGTTGCCGACCACGATTTCCCCGGGGAAGAAGCCCTTTTGTTGCAGACAGAAGATCTCGTTCCCGGACAATGAGCAAACGAACATGGGCGAACGTTACACCCCAACGCAGTTGGAGTGATTGAGAAAGCCCAGACACCGCGCCCAGACCTCGGCAAAGGACCGTGAACTTTCTGGACCTTCAGTCATTGGAGGTCCAGAAATTCACGGTCCGTTCGACTGCGAAGCGGTGTAGCCACAGCCGGCACGCGGAGCGGGCGTTTAGGTTTGCGGCAGCGCCGCGCGCAGCGCGACGTCTCGCGGGTCACCACTCAAGCTCGTGCCCATGTGACTCGTGACATAGCCATAGCCGATGCCCGTTTCGGGATCGGCGTAGCCCATCGCGCCGCCGGCTCCGGGCGCGCCGTAGGCGCTCGGTCGACCAAAGGGCACCGTGGGCCCCGGCTTCATGAAGCCGAGCGAGAAGCGCGCTTCGCCGTGGAAGCATTCGTCGAAGAAGCCGTGAGGCGTGGGCCGGGCAGGGGCGGCCAGGGCTTCGAGCGTGCGTTGGGCGATGCCGAGCTCGCGTCCGCCATTCGCAAACACGCCGTAGGCCTTGGCGATCGCGCGAGCCGTGCCCACGCCGCCTCCGGAAGGGACCTCCAGCTCTCGCACCACGACGCGCTCGGGGTCGAGGTAAAATTGCGTGCCTGGATTTTCGATCAGCGAGCGATGCAAGACGGAGTTGGAGCGCAACGCGTCGAGCGTGACCGACAACGGCATGCCGAAGATGCGCCGAACGATGCTCGGCGCTTCGAGCGGCGCGATGCGCTCGTCCGGAATCGCGTCTGGAATGCGAATGTAGAAATCGATGCCCAAGGGTCTCGCGATCTCTTGTTCGAAGACCTGACCGAGCGTGCGGTGCTGCGGGTCGACTCGGCGAATCAACTCGCCTTCATAGAAGCCGAGGCTGATTGCGTGATACGCCTGTCGCTCACCCGGGGGCCAGGCCGGGCGCTGCCTCTCCATGATGCCTGCCAAGCGATCGAGATCTTCGACGACCTCACGATCGACGGGTTCGTCGAAACCAAACAGCCCCGCTTGGTGCGAGAGCAGCTGACGCAGCGTGATCTCCTCTTTGCCGTGCTGGGCGAATTCGGGCCAATAGTGCGAGACCCGCTGATCGTACTCGAGCCAGCCGCGCGAATGGGCCAGCGCGACGACCATCGCCGCCATGCCTTTCGTGGCCGAGTGCACGATGCCCATCGTGTCCGCGTGCCACGAAAGGCGCGTCGCTCGATCGCGCAGACCACCCCACAGATCGACGACCTTGGCGCCGTGCTGAAACACACAGCATGCCGCGCCGAGCTCGTGTCGGTGCGTGAAGTTTTCTGCGAATGCGTCGCGCACCGCTTCGAAGCCGGGGCTGACCCAGCCGTGGATCTGCGGGCTCGAATGCGAGTGCTGAGCTGCTTCGGACGACTCTGTCTCGATTGGAGTCATGGGCTCTCCTATCGAAGCCAATGCCGAGCAACGCGCGTGCCACGTCACAGCCCTGCATTCAGCCGCCGTGCACCACGGATTTGCGCAAGAACTGCGGCTGACTCGCGAATTGCCGCGCAATCGCTGCGCGACCCCGTGCGGGCAGAGGCGCCCGGTCGAGCGCATGGACGAAGCTCGCTACTCTTTGTGCGGCTCGATCTGCGAGCCGCTGCAGCGCGCGGCTCGCACGGAGGACAACCGTTCGCTGAAGCTCGCGCTGTCCGGGTTGCCCTCGAGCAGGCGAGCCAGGGCTTCCGCGGCTCGGCTCACGCCGAGCAGCTTGCCGCCTCCCTGCACGCACAAGTCGTCGTCGCTCGGACGTGCGTCGAACCCCCACGAAACCAGGACGTAAGAGGCCAGCTTCCAACGACCCTCGACGCGGTAGTGCAATGGCTGGCCGAAGCCGTCGAGAACGACGTTGCCCTGCTGCACGTAGTGCCCGTCTGCGTCGGGCGCGGGATACTTGCCGCTTTCGCGTTGCGCTCGCTCGATGTCGTCGCGCGCGGAAGCCAAGATCTTCATCGTCCGCGTTTCACCCGGGACTACCCAGACTGCCAAGGCAGCCCACAAAGCGAGGGTGCCGATGACGAACCCCAGAGCGACACCCCAGAACCAGGGGCCGCGCTGTTTGGCGAGCAGGCGGTAGTACCCGCTCGTGAAGCGCGTCCACGCTTCCGCGACGCCCGACGCCTCCGGCGCAGCGACGTGCAGATCGCCTCCACTCAACGCGGCCACGAAAGCGGCGATCGAAAGCAACGCCAGCACCACGACCAACACCAAGAACGGCAGCAGCGCGCCCGCCAAGAAGAACAACAGCGCGCCATACATGACGCTGCGCACGTGGGTCCACCAACCGAGCGCGCCCACCGCGAGCGCCACCAGCAACGCCACGATCACGATTTCTCTACCAGGCGCGGTGCGTGGCGAGGCGGCTCCGGCGCTCGAATTCATTTACCCGACTTCAGGCTCTTCGCGAGCTCATCCAGGACGGGCTTCAGTGCTTTGCCGTCTTTCTCGAGCTGCTCGAAGAACTGTTTCGTGTCTGGCCTGGCCTCGAAATCGCGGATCATGAGCCGGATCTCTTCGTCGCTCACCTCGTAGCCGGCTTCGCGCAGCTTCGTGCGGTATTCCACGGCCTTCGTGCTGAGAGCGCTCTTCGCGCCATGCACCGCGATGCCCGGCAAGTGCGCGGCGGTCACGAGCGCCAGCGTGACGGTGATCATCTTGACTGCCGCGCCGAACGTGAGCTCGGGTGCGGCCGCGCCGCCTTTGATGACACGACCGATAAAGAAGCAGACATCTTCCGCGGTCACGCCTTTCGGCAGATTGACGAGCAGCTCTTTGGCTCCGCGCGAGGCCATTTTGTTGAACAGAGTCGGGTAGCGATCGTGCAGCGCGATCAGGCCGTTGATCACTCTTGGCGCAAGCTCCATCGCTTTGTTCATCGGCCCCTTGTGGTCGTAGTAAAAGGCCGCGGCCTTGGCCACGCTCACACCGAGCAGCAGATACCAGGGCACGAAAATGCCGGTGAGCAACGCAAACTCCGCCTGCCCGATCGCCTCCCAGTGCGCCGCGCGCCTGGCGCCCTCGCTCATGGCGTTCAGCCATTCATCACGCACGAAATCGCCGGTGCCCCACTCGTAAAGCCGATCGTCGACCGCGTACCAGACGTACAACATGGCCGGGTAGAACAGCAGCTTGTTCCCGCCCCAAACCGCCCCTGGCTTCAGCGTGACCGGTCCCAACGCAGTGTTGACGGTGACCGGCATGGCGTGTTGCATCACTTGCGGGATAGCCGCGATTGCCGTCGGTCCCGAGTTCATCAAACGAGGTGGCGCCATCGAATCCCTCTCCCTCCTGCTCGGAAAGCGAGTAACACGAGCGGCTTCGGGTCGCAATGCTGGCGAGCGTAGCGCGAGGTCCGCCTCGGAATTCACGTCAATGCATGTCGAGTCGAGTGATTGGGGTTGGTTAGCGGGCGCGGAGCGCCGAGCGCGGCGCGTAGCTCCGATCGCAACAGATCACTCGGTCACGGCCCAATCCCAAGGGAATAGCGCCTGGTGAGCACGCTAACGAGTCGAGCGCGCTCTGCCATTCTTCGGCACGTAGTGGAACTTCACCAGATAGACATTTTCGCCGCGGCCATGTTTGGCGACTTTGAGTAAGTCGATCACCCCTTTGAATCCACAATCGCGTGCGAGCTTCGGCGTGATGTCCGCGAGCTCGATGGGATGGATGGCGTCCACTTCGATTTCTCCCTCTTCCATTCGGTAACGCCGGCCCAC